>JBBQTU010000046.1:0-20721 GCA_038213005.1 Tepidisphaerales bacterium
ACTTCTTTACGGTGAACGCTGATTTCCTTGGGGGCGTTGATCCCCAGACGCACCTTGTCGCCGCGGATGTCCACCACGGTAACTTCGATGTCGTCGCCGATCACAATCGTTTCATCGCGTTGACGAGACAGAACGAGCATAAGGGCTCCTTCCAAGGCAAGGGGCCTGCCGACACAACAGCCCTGAAGACAACCATCCTGATTGTCCCCGTAACAGTACAAAGAACAGCGTACCAGCTTTTGGGCGTGATGCTAGTGCCGGCAGGACAAAATGCCGGACTGAGCCGGAGAACGGTTGGACAGGTTACGCTGCCTGGCTGCCACGGGCCCGGCCCCGCCACTACCTATATCAGCGACCGCAGGTGCTCGAGATTCACCAGGTCCCAGTCCCGGCCGTC
Source organism: Tepidisphaerales bacterium (assembly GCA_038213005.1). Lineage (GTDB taxonomy): Bacteria > Planctomycetota > Phycisphaerae > Tepidisphaerales > Tepidisphaeraceae > JBBQTU01. Next base: position 398 of record JBBQTU010000046.1, read on the forward strand.
TGGAGCCGTTTCCTTCGGAGTCTCCAGTATCTTGGGCACATTCACGAACGCCTCGTCTCGAACAATGCCTGCAAAACCTCGCAGACCGATATGCCCCTGGCCGATGTGGTCATGCCGGTCCACACGGCTGCTTAGTTCCCGCTTTGAATCATTCAGGTGCCAGACCTTGATCTGCTTGATCCCCACGGTCAGGCCGATCAGGCGGCGAAAGGCGGCATATTTTCGACCCCGGAAGTCATAGCCGGCCGTAAACAGGTGTGCCGTATCCAGACAGATCCCCAGACGTTTGGGGTTGCGGACGGTGCCGATAATCTCTGCCAGGTGTTCCAGCCGATGGCCCAGGCAGGTTCCCTGGCCGGCCGTGATCTCAAGGCAGATCGTGGTCGTGGAGTCGGGCAGACGCTGCTCGACCTCATCGAGTGCCCGGCTGATACAGGCGAGCCCCCTGGCTTCATTGCCATCGATATGGGCCCCAGGGTGCATGACCAGGTAGGGAATGCCCAGCGCATCACAGCGCCGCACTTCCTCGACGGTCAACTCGAGGCTCTTTTGCCACAGTTCCGCAACGGGCGAGGCGAGGTTGATGAGGTAACTGCCATGGCTGACGGTCTTCTTAAAGCCCATGCGTTTGGCGTTGGTGTGCCATGGGTCGATCTCGTCGGCGGTGAGCGGCTTGCATCGCCATTGCTGCTGGTTCTTGGTGAATATCTGGACGGTATCCAGTTCCAGTTCCTCGGCTTTGAGTAGAGCGTTGTGCAATCCGCTGGCGATTGATAGGTGCGATCCGAACATGTTGCCTGGATAGTACGGCGTGTTCATCGGTCTCCGCCACTCTGCCACGACGACTTGCGTGGATGAGATCAGCCAGACCGGAGCCCCAGCAGGGCTGACATGCGACACTTGCATGAGGCCCTCTCCCCTCGGAGGGGGCCGCATGTTATTGTCTTGGGGACTCACCGGCGATGCGCCGTGCGCGGGTGAAGTGGAGGATAGCAGAATCGCACACCGGCCGCTGAAAGGGATGGCAATGGAACTGAATGTCGGAGTTATTGGTTGCGGGAGCATTTCCCGGTTTCACTTCGCGGGCCTGGCAAAGGTCGGAGTGAAGATCCGGTGGGTCTGTGATCTCAGTGAGACCGCGGCTCGTCCCTGGGCGCAGCGGTGCGAGGCTCGCTATGCCAGCGATTACCGTCAGATAGTGGAGGACCCGGCCGTTGCGGTGATCGACGTGACCACCATTTCGCGCGCTCATAAGCCCATTTGCCTGGCTGCCATTGCTGCGGGCAAGGCGGTGATCTGCGAGAAGACGCTGGCCGAGAATGCCGATGATGCCTTGGAGATCGTGCAGGCGGCGGCGCAGAAGAACACCCTCTTCTACACCTCCTACATGAAGCGGTTTATCCCCGCCGTGCAGAAGGCCAAAGAGCTTCTGCCGTCGCTGGGGCAGATCCTTACCACCCATATCCGAGCGTATCAGTGCTGGGGAGACTTGTGGACCAGCGCCCCTGCAGAAGGCTTCTTTCACACGCCGCCGGGCGGAGTATCCCCTGTCCGCTCCAGCTATGGCGGAGGAGTTCTGACCTGCGGCGGCAGCCATATTCTGGATCTGGTCAACTTCCTGCTCGGCCGGCCGACGCGGCTCTATGCCCGGGTGCACAAGCCCCAGGGACGAGATTACGACCTGCGGGCCTCAGCGCTGCTGGAGACTGCCAATGGCATCGTTCACTTCGACGCCCTGGCCCATCCGCTGCACAAGATCGGGTTCCTGCGCGATGGCTGGGATGAACAGGTGGAGATCAACGGCACCCATGGCCGGCTCACGATTCTGAGCGCCGCCTGGGACCAGTTCGAGCACAAGGCGTCGGTGCTGATCCATTACGATAATGCCACGGGAAATGCCACCGAGTACCGCTTTGCGCCGGACTCGCCGTTCGAGCGAGCCATCGGGTTCTTCTGCCAGCAGATTCAGCTCAATGTCCAGGGCAGCCAACCGCGCACAACCGGGTATGATGTTGATGAACTGATCGCTACGTTTCATCGGAGTAGCGACAGCGGCCAGGCACTGGACGTTAACTACCGCATATAAAGGATGAACAGTCATGCTGAACATTGATCTCTCAGGACGAGTTGCAGTTGTCACCGGAGCCACGGGCGAACTGGGACGGGTGATGGTGCGCACCCTCGCGCAGGCCGGAGCGGATGTGGCGGTCCACTATCTGACGAACCAGAAGTTGGCCCAGTCGCTGCTGGCAGAAGTCCAGGCAATGGGCCGGCGCGGTTGTATCGCGCAGGCCGATGTGACCGTGGAAGCATCGGTGCAGGCCATGCATGACCATGTGCTCAAGCAGTTAGGCGACGCCGACATCATCATCAACAACGCGGTGATCCAGTGTTACCCCTGGCAAAGCGTGCTTGAGCAGCCCGTGAGCGACTATGAAAGCCAGTTTCGCTCGTGCGTGCTGCACAACGCCCTGATGGCCAAGGCGTTCGTGCCGTCCATGATAAAACGCAAATGGGGCCGCGTGGTCGCCATCAACACCGAATGCGCGATGCAGAACCACGTGCATCAGTCGGCCTACGTTTCGGGCAAGCGCGGGCAGGATGGCGTCATTCGCGTGCTGGCGAAGGAAGTGGGCGAGCACAACATCACCGTCAACCAGGTCGCCCCCGGCTGGACGATCAGCGAGAAATACCGCGGCACGGATCAGGAACGCCAGCCGGGATACGAGCAGAGCGTTGCCCTGAAGCGGCGGGGGACCGACCAGGAGATTGCCAACGTGGTGGCGTTCCTGGCCAGCGACCTCGCGAGCTTCATCACCGGGGCGTATATCCCCGTCTGCGGCGGCAACGTCATGCCGTGCATCTGAAGACCACGCACAGCAACCGTTCTGGGTCATCGGGCAATGCCATGTGGCCGCTGCTCCGAGAACTCACGCCCCGACATACCGCGCGACAAGGCTGCGGGCCTGGGCAATGTCGGTAGTGCCATCCACCACAGTCCGGCCGTCGGCAAAAACGCTCAGCGTGATCTGCGGTGAATCGGCAAGCTTGCATCGCACCAGATAGGGAAACGCCTGAACCTGCCCGGCCGAGCCCAGACGCCGGGCGACCTCCACCAGATCCAGCGTACTGGTGGTCAGCCCGGACCGCACCTGCACCGCCCGGCGGCCGCACAGCGTGGCCGCGTTGGTCTCCAGTGGCAGGGAGAGAAACTCAAACTGACGCAGCCCGCACGCCGGACAATCCTGCTGCCGCGCCTTGCTGACGTCCAGCGTGTGGATGCGAAGGGTCCATGCGTCCAGCGAGAGAAGATTGATCGCACTGTGGTCGTCCGAGCTCAAGATGCGAATCGCCAGAGACGCCTGAAGGGCGGCCACCGCCGCTGCCGCCGGTCCGAGCACCCCGGCCGTGTCACACGTCGCGAGTTCCCCAGATCGCGGCGATTGGGGAAAAATGCATCGCAGACACGGGCCTCGCCCAGGCAATATGGGCATCACACGGCCCTCAACGCCAACGCACGCGCCGTATACCCATGGGATGCCATGCTTGACGGCCAGGTCGTTGATGAGGTATCGAGTCTCTGCATTGTCAGTGCCGTCCAGAATCAGGTGGGCACGGAAAGCATCATCCTCGCCGTGCTTCGCCGCAGTCGGCCGTGCGGTTTTCCTGCCGGCAGATTTGCGCTGCCCGCTCGCCTTGGCTGGGGAGAAACCGGCGAGCTGTTCGATGTTCCCGGAGTGCACATCGACCACCAGCGGGTCGAGGATCACATCCGAGTTCACCGCCGCCAGGCGAGCGGCCGCCGCAATTGCCTTGGGCGTTGCATCGCGGGCATCCTGCTGGCAAAACAGCACCTGCCGGTGAAGATTCGTCCAGTCGACCAGGTCGCGATCCACCAGCCGCAGCCGCCCGACCCCGGCCCGGACAAGCTGATCCGCAATCGTCCCGCCCAAAGCCCCCACGCCGACGAGCAGCACGCTCGCCCGTCGCAGGCGTGCCATCCCCGCCTCTCCGATCATCGGAAGAATCTGCTGGCGATGATATCGGCCGCTTGCCTCTGACATTGGCTCAATTTCCCGATCCGCATTATATTGGTCTGACACTAAAAACGAAGGAGCCCAATGGCCGTTGATACACAACAGATCCTGGATGCCGCCGAGAAGCTCGGGAAGATGGTTGCCGAGCACCCCGCCGTGGCACGTTACCAGCAGGCACAGAAGTCCGTTGCGGATGATGTTGAAGCCACGCGAATGCTCACCGATTTCGACAAAGCCCTCGAAAAGCTCGGCCGGCAGGAACAATCCGGCATGCCCGTCACCGAAGCCCAGCAGCAGCAGCTTCAGGCGATGCAGAGCCGCATCGTTTCGCACATTAAGGTCAAGGCCCTGAACATGGCTCAGGTGGATTTCATCGACCTGCTCCGCAAGGTCAACCAGTTGATCCAGAAGCCTCTGCACATGGGTGGCCCGCAGCAGGCCGGCGCCCCGCAACAGGAAGCCCCGCTCCAGGGCGGCAGCGGCTTCGGCGGCCCGCGCCTGGCGACCTGAGTCCCCGGAGGGACTGCCTGATAGTGCAGCAACGGAGAAGCTATGGGTTTGCTTGATGGCAAGCGTGGCGTCGTCCTTAATATCGCCAACGATCGCAGCATCGCCTGGCATATCGCCAACAACCTGGTGAAAGAGGGGGCGACCTGCGCCTTTGGCTATCTGCCGCTGGAGCGTATGGAACGCCGCGTGCGCATGGCGATGGCCGAGGGCGGCTTTCCCCAGATGCCCCTGTTCCCCTGCGATGTCAGCAGCGATGAGAATATCGACACCTTCTTCGCCCAGGTGAAGGAAGTCTTCGGCACGATCGACTTCGTCGTCCACTCGCTGGCCTTCGCCAACCGCGAATATCTCCAGATTGGCAAGTTCACCGCCACCCCGCGCGATGTCTTCAAGCAGGCCCTGGACATCAGCGCCTACAGCCTGATCCCCATGGCGCGAGCCGCCGCGCCACTGATGCCCGGTGGCGGCTCCATCATCGCCATGAGCTACCTCGGCAGTGAGCGGGTCGTCCCCGGCTACAACGTGATGGGCGTCGCCAAGGCGGCCCTGGAATCCACCTCGCGATACCTCGCGTTCGAGCTCGGCGAAAAGAAGATCCGCGTCAATACCATCTCCGCCGGCCCGGTGCGGACTCTGTCGGCCATGGCGGTGGGGGGGATCGACGACATGTTCAGCTACGTCGAGAAAAAGGCCCCGCTGAAACGCAACATCGACGGCGATGAAGTGGGCAAGACCGCCCTGTATCTCCTGTCGGATCTGTCGGCCGGCGTCACCGGCGAGAACATCTACGTCGATTGCGGATTCAATATCGTCGGCCTGTAATGTAATCTGCCACATGCGGAGGATGCCGTGACCCCCATACGATCAAGCTGTGTGCCGTTGTTGCTGGGATTGGCTGTGTGCGGCTCAGCCTGCGCCGAGACTTTTACATTCGAGCATATCCGCGTCCTGGGCACCTCGCTGGATATTTCTGTGGATGCCGCCAACGCGGCCAGCGCCCAGAAGTTCGAGCAGACGATCCTGGCCGAGGTGGACCGCCTCGCTCGCATCATCAGCACCTACGACAAGGCCAGCGAAGTCATGCAGCTCAAGCTCCACGAGCCGGCCAAGGTTTCTCCCGAGCTGGTCGAACTGCTCGCTATTTATGACCAGTGGGAACATCGCTCGGGCGGGGCACTCTCCGGCCGGCTCGGCGAAGTCATCTCGCTGTGGCAGGAAGCCGGGAAGACCAACACCCTGCCCGACCCCGCCACACTCGCCGCCGCGGTAGGGCGCGCCAAGCCTCCCGCCTGGCGCATCGACCGAAGCACCAAAACTGTGGAGCGCCTGACCGATGTCCCGCTCAATCTCGATGCCATCGGCAAGGGCTTCATTGTCGACAAGGCCATGAAGTTCGCACTGGCGCAAAACCCCGGCATCTCGCGGGCCATGCTCGATATCGGCGGCGAAATCCGCTGCGCCGGCGACTGGGAAACCAGCGTCGCCGACCCGCGCATGCCGGCCGACAACGCCCAGCCTGTCGCGAGGCTGCACCTCCGCAACCAGTCCATCGCAACCAGCGGTGGCTACGCCCGCTTTGTCACCATCGACGGCAAGCGATACTCCCATGTGCTGGACGCCCGGACAGGTGAGCCGGTTGACGGCGTGCTGTCGGCCAGCGTGGTTGCGCCTGATTGCGCAACCGCCAATGCCCTTTCCACGACACTTTGCGTCCTGCCAACAAAGGACGCACTGCAACTCACCCGCACCGTCACCGGCGCTGAGACGCTACTGATTCTGCCCGAAGGCAAACAGGCGCAGACCCCGGGCTGGACCGCACTCGCCTCGGCGGCCCCCGCGACCCAGAAGACCGTTGGCAATCCCAACTGGCCCGCAGGTGCCATGGTCCAGCTTTCCCTGCAATTGCCACAAGTCGCAACCGGCAAGCAATACCGTCGCCCCTACGTCGCCGCCTGGGTCGAGGATTCGCAGCAGCACGTGGTGCGGACCCTCGCCGTCTGGGGCAACGAGGCAAAATACCTCAAGGACCTCAGCCAGTGGCGCAAGGCCGCCGGCCAGAACCTGCCCAAGGGAGTCTCGCGGGCCACCCGCGGACCCGGCAATTACACCCTCCAGTGGGATGGGCGGGATGACCTGGGCGCCTTTGTCGCCGCCGGGCGATACACGCTGCGTATTGAGGCGATCCGTGAGAAGGGCGGGCACGAAACCCTTTCCGCCGCGCTGGACTGCAGCGCGCAGGATGACACAGTCACCGTCCAGGGCAAACAGGAACTCGGAGCCATCCGCGCCCACTTCGGAGCCCCTGCGAAATGAGCCGCCCTCCCCGATCTTTCGTGGCCACCATGCGACTGCTTCACGTCCACGTGAGCATGTTCGCCCTGGTCCTGATGCTCCTGTATGCCGCCAGCGGCCTGCTGCTGAACCACGCCGATTCGCTCGGCGGGGAGTCGAGTAAGCCAGTAACCTCCACCCTCCAGATCGCGCCCGATCTGAAGCCAGGTGATGCCGCTTCCGCGATCCGCGCGGCCGCCGCACTGCACGGGCATCTCGAATCCACCGACGAGTCGGCGGACGAACTCCGCCTGGTCTTCGCCCGCCCTGGCTATCGCGCTGAGGCCGTCGTCCAGCGCACCACCGGCAAGACCGAATTGACCATCGAAAATCGCGGTTTCCCCGGCCTGCTCAGCGACCTGCACCGCGGCCAGCATGTCCGTGGCGTCTGGCGGGCCGTCACCGATACTGCCGCCGTGATCCTGGCCCTCCTGGCCGTCACGGGCCTGATCCTGTGGTGGTCGCTCCCGGCCCGCCGCAAGTGGGGCACGGTCTGGCTCGTCCTTGGGACGGCAGCCCTGGTGATCGTTGTCGCCATGGCCTTTTAGGTTTCGCCGCAGACTGTAAGATAGCGCCATGGCTTCGTTTCACCTTGATATTCACGGCGCGAGTGGACTCCGGCGGCAACCGCTCACCGGCGAGCCCATCACCGTCGGCCGGCAGGCCGGCAACACCATCGTCCTGGACGAGACGCTGGTCAGCCGCCGCCACTGCCTCATCGAAACCGCCGCCCAGGGGCCGCGAGTTCGCGACTTGGGTTCCAGTAACGGCACCTTCGTCAACGGCTCACGCGTCGAGTCCGCCTTTCTCAAGCCCGGCGATGTCGTCCGCGTCGGCCGAACCGAAATGACCCTGGTTGGTGGCCAGTCCGAAGCCGAGGCGGCTCAGGCTCTCGTCGAGCCCAATGCGCCCGCCCTCACCGAGCCCGCCCATCCCGCCGGCGCGATCGCCCTTGGCGAGGAAGAAGTCGAAGTCCTCACCCCCGGCGACCTTCTCGCCTTCGCCAGCGCCAACGCCGCCGATGCCAGCGGCGACCACGAGTCGGTCCTGCTCCGCATGGCCGAGTCCCTGCCCGACAAGACCTTCACCGACAGTGAGATCGCTCTGCTCACCGCCCGCGGTAGCGTGGCCCACGCCGCCAGCGAACTGGGCGCCCAGCGCACCGCCGACGTCGCCGACGCCGTCCGCACCCTGCGTCTGATCCTCCTGATCTGCTTCCGAACCCACGCCTCGGACATCCATTTTGAGCCCAAGGAACAGCAGTGGCTCATCCGCGTCCGCGTCGATGGCACAATGCTCGACCTCGCGCGCCTCGACAAGGCCATCGGCATCAAGCTCACGTCGCTGGTAAAAATCCTCTCGGATATCGACATCGCCCAGAAGAGCATCGTTCAGGAAGGGCACTTCTCGGCCCGTCTGCCCGACCGCCGCGTCGACTTCCGCGTCAGTTTCGCCCCCGCCATGCACGGGCAGAAATGCGTTGTGCGAATCCTCGACTCGGCCAACGCGCCCCTCACCGCCGACGACCTGCACATGCCCCAGTGGATGGTCGACACCCTCAAACGCGTCAGCGGAATGGATGCCGGCACCGTGCTGGTCTGCGGGCCCACCGGCTCGGGCAAGACCACCACGCTCTACGCCCTGATCCGCAGCCTCGACTCCGGCCAGCGCAATGTCGTCACCATCGAAGATCCTGTCGAAATCCAGATCGACGGCGTCACCCAGTTGCCCGTCAACGACGACCAGGGCAACACCTTCGCCTCGCTGTTGCGCTCGATCCTCCGGCAAGACCCCGACGTCATCCTCGTCGGCGAAATCCGCGATCCCGAAACCGCCAAGACCGCCCTGCAGGCCGCCATCACCGGGCACATGGTCTTCTCCACCGTCCACACGCGTGACACCGTCGGCACCATCTTCCGCCTCCTGGACCTGGGCGTTGAGCCCTTCATGCTCGTCCAGGGCCTGAACCTGATCGTCGCCCAGCGCCTCGTCCGCCAACTCTGCCAGTTCTGCAGAATGCCCGCCAAACTCTCCGATGAGCAGATTGGGCGCATCAAGGCCGCCCGCCCCGACTTCAAGGTCGCCTATACCAAACGCGGCTGCCCCCGCTGCATGGGCACCGGCTACGCTGGCCGGCGCGGCATCTACGAGTTGCTCAGCGTCAACGAAAAGCTCCGCGAAGTGATCCTCCGCTCCCCCAGCAGCGCCGAAATCGTCAAGGCCCTGGAAGGCACCAACTTCATCCGCCTCATCGAGCACGGCTACCACCTCGTCGCCGACGGCATCACGTCTCTGGACGAAGTCGAACGCGCAGTGGGCATCTAGTGTGCTGCGGCCGAAGTCCATCACCATGGGTGGCATGCTCAGGCCGGTACTCCGGAATGAGCATGGGGCGGATAATCATGGCCATCTCGGAGTACCGATCTGGCCATGCCACCCCGATTTTAAGTTGGCATCAGTGCGACGCAGTACACTAGGTGGCCCGCTTCCTGTGGAAGCGGAATGAAAGGACGCCCCCACCACCTCTGGATGCAATTGACCCCCATCCCAGCTACTACGCCCCACTATGACAATCCTCACGGCCTGGTCTCCTCAGCCCCGGCAGGGGCGACAGGCAGTAGCCCATGGCGTAAGCCATGGGTTGTGAGCGTACAGGCAATCCTGAGCCCCGGCGGGGCGACACAGTTCTTCACCGCCTGTTGTGGCGTGCCCTGGACATTCGCCCGCTCCAGACAAGCACTCCAGCCAGACAAACGCTCCAGGCAGACCGCACCAGCGAGACTGCGCCAGTGCGACTCTCGATTCCTACCGGGTATTCTGTTATTCTCCCACGCCTCGACTCGGGCAGCCGGACAAACCCGGCCGCCCGTCTCTCGGGGCCGTAGCTCAATTGGGAGAGCACTGCCTTTGCAAGGCAGGGGTTGCGCGTTCGAGCCGCGTCGGCTCCATTAGCCTGAACCCCCAGGGTTCACAGCGTCTGACAAGCCCCAGCAATGGGGCTTTTTTCATGCCCTCCCAATGGCCTGTCCCGCCATCGGATGCTCCCGCATCTCACGATGGCGCCCGATGCGCCCGTGTCGCTCCGCCGCAAGCTGCAGTCCACTCACACGGGCCCGATGCCGACCCTCGCCACCTATCAACCCTCGGCCCATCCGGGCCCTCGCCCACATCTCTCTCACCGCGTCCGCTGCTGACCATCAAGGTTCTCTGCCACGTCAAGTCGGCGGGGACGTCAGGCAGCGGCCGGCCGTCAAAGACCAGTTCTTCCAGTAACTCCTGGCTGCCGGAGTTGCTCTCGCGACGGAACGGCACGAGCCTCAGATCCCTCCCGCCAAGCTCGCGCCAGGATGCGATCTTTTCTGAATAGATGCCGCGAACCTGGTCAAGGGAGAGGTCCTTAACCGGGTTCCTCTGGTTGACGATGAAGACCAGTGCATCCCACGCGATGGGAGTTGTCTGAAGCTCGACCCCGGCCGCCTTGGCGGCAGTGACTTCATCGGCCGAGGGTTTGCGGGCCAGTAGCGCCAGATCGCTCTGCCGCTTGATCAGGTTCACATAGGCGGTGTGGGTCCCAGTGTTGCGGACGAGCAGGTTGTTGATGATGGCGGCAAGCCGGCCATCCGCGTCTCCTTCGATGCGGGCCTGGGGACAGAGTTCGGCAAGCGTGAGTTCGTCGTCGCGGGGATTGCGGCCGAAGCCACCCGGCATCATCTGGGGTGCGGCGAACAGCAGCGTCTTGTCGCGGGCAATAAATCGCCCATATGAGCGGCCGTAGACCCAGGCATAGGGGATGTTGAAGATCCGGGCGCAGAGGATGGTCGCAAGAGGACGGGTGGAAGTGGAGCCGTCAAGGCGCGGGTAGTTCAGCACGTCGATGCCCATCGCGCGGGCGGCCGGGCATTCCTTGCCGGCGAGTTGTCTGAGTTCCTCATGCCGGGCGGTGTAGATGGCGGTCGATCGTTCCTGCAGTCGCTCGTGGGCCAAGTCGTCCAGAACACCCTGTGCGGCGTACAGCCTCTCTGTGGCCTGCTGGTAAATCTGCGCCTCTTGCGATTCCCACAAAGGCTGTGCCTGCGCCTCCAGGGGCGCAACCAGGCGACGATGCCCTTCTTCTGCTGCGTCGCGCTGCTCGCCGATTTTATCAAGTTGCTTGATCACCGGGTCCTGGCGCAGACGATCGACCTTCGCCTGCGCTTCATTCAGCGACACGACCCGAGGGTCATCCGAGGATATGCCCGGGGGAAGCCTGGGCGGCTCAGTAGCGGCCCAAGCCGTCAAAGTCAGCCCTGCCCATACGGCCGCGACGCCCATGCCCAGCTTTGATGCCACCATGCGCCTTCCTTTCCCTGAACTCGATCCGTTCTGCAGATCATCGAACACGTCGGCGGAAGCGTCAAGTATTCGCATTGAAACGGCCGCGTCCGAACCCGTAGTGCGCGGCGTCCCCGCCCGCACAGAAGACGAAGACGGCAAAGAGGACGCGGTTCAATCTGAGTGTAAGAAGGCAAGAAGGTCAACAGACGCAGCGTACTGAATCGCGTCCTGTTTTCTGTGCTCGCTTTGAGCGATATTGACGGCACCTTGCGAAGGCAATCGCTTGTAGCGCATGAGTCTGTGGTCTGTAGGGTGGGTCGGTACGCTCCGACCCACCTTTAGCGGCGTCGCCTATACAAAAGGTGGGTTCGAGTACGTACCCACCCTACGAACTTGCCTGGATTTCTGGGCACGCCCGGATGGACGGCCGGTGTTGCTCCCGGCGACGTCGCCTCGGTAAAACTGCGGCATGCCGCAGCACTCCAAACCAAATAGGAGCGGCGGGTTCGGGGATGCCTGGCGCTGCGGAAGGCGGATTGAGGGGCCTTGACGGCTATGTCTTGACGCATGATCCGCTGGGAACCGGATGGGCTCACCGAGGCGGCCTGCCCCACTTTGAGGACGCACACCGGTTTGAGAGGCGTACTCCCGCCTTCGACTGCAACGCCTTCCAGGATGGCGAAGTGTTTCACGTTCAGCGTTGCAACAATCAGATGGTGAGGTTTGGCACAGGGCAATCGGGAGTTGCGCTCGTGGCTGGGTCGTATGGCCGAAAAGCAACAAGTCGCTTCTACGTAGCGGCGACTTGTAGTCGCGGCAGAGACACCTCCACACCCCATCCGCCTAAGCCGCCATGAAATCCCAAGCCATCACTCCCATCCCGTAAAGACCGGTACATCAACAACTGACCGGCTCAGAGGGGCCAACCCCCTCCCAGCCTGCCCCTATAGGGGAAGGAGTAAGAAGAGAGATCATCGCGCAAGAAGGGCGGAGTAAGAGAAGATCAGCGCGCCATTCCTGCCAGTTATTGATGCGCCGGTCCTAAGCGATTGCGAGCATCGCCCGGATGCGTTCTACTGCCATGCACGAAAGAGGTGTGTTGTGAAAGGCTCCATGCAGGATCGATCCTTTGTCGGATTCGGGTTTGGCCCGATACAGACCGGGCTGTTTCTCCTCGAGGCCGCGCGCTCCGGGAAGTTCAGCCGTTTCATCGTCGCTGAGATTGACCCGACTCTCGTCGCCGACGTCAATGCCAGCGGCGGCGCCTACACCCTGAATATCGCTCACCCCGACCGCATCGAGAAGTGCGTCGTGGAAAACGTGCGCATGCTCAACCCGCGAGTGCCGGCCGATCGCCAGGAGTTGATCGCCGCGATCCGCAGCGCCGACGAGTTGGCCACCGCCCTGCCCAGCGTCAAGTTCTATGCCGGCGACGAAGCCAGCGTCGTCAGCCTCCTGTCTGTTGCGCTGAGCGACAAGCAGGGCAAACTGCAGGTGCTCTACGCCGCCGAGAATGACAATCATGCCGCGGAGATCCTCACCCAGCACCTCCAGTCGCGCGTGACGGCCGAGCGGCTGGTGAGCTTCCAGGTGCTCAACACCGTCATCGGGAAGATGAGCGGCGTGATCACCGACCCCGACGAAATCGCCCGGCTTGGGCTGACCCCCATGACGCCGTGTGGCGGCAAGGCGATCCTCGTCGAATCATTCAACCGCATCCTCATCTCGCAGATTGCCCTGAGCGGCTTTCGCCGGGGCATCGGGGTCTTCTCGGAGAAGCACGACCTGATGCCGTTCGAGGAAGCAAAGCTGTACGGCCACAACGCCATCCACGCCCTGATCGGCTATCTCGCTCACGAGCGCGGCCTAACGACGATGGCGCAGGTGGCGAAGCACCAGGATATCCTGTCGGTAGCCAGAGCGGCGTTCCTGGACGAGTCCGGCGCGGCCCTGGTTCGAAAATACGCCTGTACCCACGATCCTCTATTCACCCCCGGCGGCTACGCTGCCTATGCTGATGACCTGCTGTCGCGCATGGTGAACCCGAATCTCAACGATCTGGTGATCCGCGTGATCCGCGACCCGCAGCGTAAACTGGCGTGGACGGATCGCCTCTATGGCACGATGCGGCTGGCGCTGGATCAGGGCACGCGCCCCATCAACATGGCGCTGGGCGCCGCCGCCGCGGTGCGATATATGCTGGGGCAAGCCCCGCCCGATCGAGACGCGCTGGGCATCGAACTGCGAAGGCTCTGGAATAGCCCGGCCGATCCGCAGGCGCAGCAGCTTATCGACCTGACGTGGGATGCGATGCAGCCGTCGGGCTTGATGTGAAGTGGGAACCGGGCTTGTAAGCAATGCAACCGTGCAGAGCAGCCGCCCCAGAACTCGAAACGATGGAGAGACTGATGCCTCGTCGAATTGATGCAGTCGTGGCAGGACATATCTGCCTGGACATATTCCCCGCTTTCGATGCCGGCACCGGCGCTGGCGGCCTGCGTCCGGGCGCGCTGTACAAGGTGGGTCCGGCGCTGCGCAGCACGGGCGGCGCAGTGGCGAACACCGGGCTGGCGCTGCACCGTCTGGGCGTTGCCGTGGCGCTGATGGGGAAGATCGGCGATGACCCGTTCGGCCAGGATATCCAGAACCTGATCCGCGCCGAAGGTGAGCACCTGCCGGCGGGCATGAAGATCAGCCCCGGCGAAACGACCAGCTATACGGTGGTGATAAGCCCCCCGGGCGTGGATCGGACATTTCTCCACTGCCCTGGCTGCAACGATACCTTTACGTCGGCGGACCTGAACGAAGCGGTGCTCCAGGGCGCAAGACTGTTCCATTTCGGCTATCCGCCGCTAATGCGGGGGATGTATCGGGACGGCGGAGCGGAGCTCGTCGCCATGTTCCAGCGCGTGAAGGCCATGGGGCTGGGGACAAGCCTGGACATGGCCGATCCCGACGCGGGTTCTGAAGCAGGCAAGGTCGACTGGCTGTCGCTGCTGACCAGGCTGCTGCCCCACGTGGATATCTTTGCGCCCAGCGTAGAGGAACTGCTGTACATGATTGACCGGCCGACCTGGGATCGGCTGATGCACAAGGGACGCATCGACATCGCCGCCGACATCACGCCACCCATGCTGCGGCAACTGGCCGAGCGGCTGATCTCCATGGGGACGGCGGTGGTCATGATCAAGCTGGGCGACCAAGGCGCTTATATGCTCGTCAGCACCGACATCGAACGCATCCGCAAGATGGGTCGATGCTGCCCCTACGACATCCTGGCGTGGATCGGGCAGGAAGTCATCGAGCCCTGCTTCAAAGCCCGCACCGTCGCCGGCACCACTGGATCAGGCGATTGCACCATCGCCGGCTTGCTGGCAGCGGTGCTGCGTGGCATACCCCCGCTCGAAGCGCTGCCGTTCGCTGTCGCCGTGGGGGCATGCAGCGTGGAAGAGACCGACGCCACCAGCGGCGTGCCGCACCTCTTAGATGTCGAGCAGCGGATCGCCGCGGGTTGGGAGCGATTGCCCAGCGCCGTAGCGCCTTGCCCTGAACCGGCACCGGCATCTACCGGACCCGGGACGGCGACGCGTCCTCGCACTCCCAATGACGTTCGCTAAGATCAGGGCTTGATGCCCGATGTGTTCACGATATCCGCGCTCGTCGCCGCGGCGCTCACCGCCAGTGCCGGCGTGACGCTCTACGCCACGTTCGTGCCCCAGAGCACAATCTGGGGCCCCAATGTCTCGCGCGGTGTGTCCACAGATCCGCCCCGGGTCGCCCTTACGTTTGATGATGGCCCAACCGAGCCCTACACCGGCCAGATCCTCGATATTCTGCGGGAACTTGAAGTCACGGCGACGTTCTTCATGATCGGGAGCAACATCGAGCGGTGGCCCGACGCCGTTCGCCGAGCGGCCGCCGAGGGCCACCTGATCGGTAACCACAGCTACAGCCATGGGCACCTTGACGTCATGCGTGGCCAGCGCCACTGGCGCTGCGAGATCGGCCGCACCGATCAGGCGGTCGAGCAACTCACCGGGCAACGCCCGTCTCTGTTTCGCCCGCCGATGGGCATGAAGACATGGGCCATTGCCAAGGCCGCGAAAGACTCTTCTCATACGGTCATCACCTGGAGTCACCGGGCCATGGATGGCGTGACGACCACGCCACAGCGCATCATCAGTCGCCTGGTGCCCAGAGTGCGGGCTGGCGACATCATCACACTGCACGATGGCGTGGACCCGAGCAGCCGGCGCACATCACTCGCAACGGTGCAGGCACTGCGGCCGCTGATTGTGTCGCTGCGTCAGCGCGGGTTTGCGATCGTGCGTCTGGATGAACTGCTGGATTTGCCTGGTGCGAGGTCCATCACGTGAGTTCCGGCATGCAACTCATCCAGCAGATCCAACTTCACGCCACGGACCGGCCAGACGCGGTGGCGATCCGCCAGGTCGACGCGCCGGCGGGAGGCGACCGTCATCTGACATGGCGCGAGCTACAGCAACTCGTCGCCTCAGCGGCTCAATCGCTGCGGCAACACCTGCCGCCGGGCGCGGTGGTCATGCTCTGCACGAGCAATCGCCCGGAGTTCTGGGTCGCGTACTTCGCTTGCCTGTCGGCCGGGCTCACTGTATTTCCCCTCGCCACAGACATCGTGCAGGCTGAGTTTGAGCTCACCGTAGCGAGAGGCGGCGTCGCGGCGCTGGTAATGGAGCAGCCCGGGCGAATTCGGCCAGACAAAGTTTTCCCTCGCGCGCTGGATATTCCGGCCCTGGGCGGCCAACTGACTGTCCTGGCGGCCCTGGCCCCCGCCGCCACCCAGCCGGGTGCGGGCCTGATGCTCGCCAGTTCGGGCACCACTGGTCACCCCAAGACCGTTTGGCGCAGCGCCACAGCACTGGACGCCGTCGCGTCCAATATGGTCGAGGCAATCGGTTTCTCGCCGGCCGACCGGATCATCACGGGCGTCCCACTTTGCCACTCCTACGGCGGCGAGCACGGCGTACTAGCCCCGGCCTGGGGAGGATCGACGGTGCATGTCTGCAGCGGCATCGACCTCGCCATCCTCTCTCGTGAACTGCAAAGCGGAGCGACGATCCTGCCGGGCGTGCCGTTTCTATTCGACATCATGGCGCAGACGGCCGACGAGATCGCCTCGCTGGCCCACCTGCATCACGTGTTCTCGGCCGGAGCGCCGCTTCCGGCCGCGGTGTACGAAATGTTCACGCAGCGGTTTGGCAAGGCAATTGGGCAGATCTACGGCGCGACCGAGTTTGGGACCGTCACGTTTAACGACCCCGCGAGAGCGGGATTCGATCCAGCCAGTGTCGGCCCGGGGCTGCGGGGTGTATCGATCCTCATTCTCGACGCCGAGACGCCGGATGTGGCCCATCCGCTGCCCACGGGAACCCAAGGGCAGATAGCGGTCTGCGCCCCCTCAATGCTGTCGCATGTCGTCGGGCAACATGAGCGGCCGTTTCTCGACGGCTACGTCCTCAGCGGCGACCTGGGAAGACTCGATTCGCACGGCAGGCTGACGGTGACCGGCCGGCAGCGGCTGCTGATCGACGTCGGCGGACGCAAGGTCAATCCCATCGAAGTGGAGCAGGTGCTGGCATCGCATCCGGCGGTGGCCGACTGCGTGGTTGTCCGCGTGGTGGTGAGCCATACCGTGAATCGACTCAAGGCGGTCGTCACGCTGCGCGATCCTTCGGCACCGTTCTCTCCCGAACTGCTCCGGGAGTTTGCCCGGCAGCGGCTTTCGGCGTACAAGATTCCCCGGCTGGTGGAAGTCCGATCGTCGCTTCCACGCACGCCACTGGGCAAGGTGCTTCGTCATCTGTTGGAGGCTGAACAATGATGTTTCCCGCTGGTCGAACCTGGGTGTGGGTGGGCCTGCTGCTGGTGGGTGTGGCGGGATCGGGTTGCGGCCCCAGCACGGCTGTCCCGAGCTATCGCTGGACCGACGATCGCGCGGCAGTCCAGGAACTGGCGACGCGGGCCAGGCGGGTCAAGAGTTTCGTCGGCGAGGCCACGGTGAAACTCCAGAAGAGTAGCGGCGACAGCATCCGACTGGACTCGGTGATCGTGGCGGAGTTTCCCAACCGGGTGCGGCTGCGGGCCTGGAAATTTGGGCAGGCCGTGCTGGACCTGACCATGACGCCCGAAGGCACGTGGATGGTCCGTCCGGAAGATCCATCGCGACGCGAGCGCGTGCTACCCGCCAGCATCAGCGCGGCGCAATTTGCGCGGGGCTGGGCGATGGTGGCGGGCGACCTGGCCGATCCCATCACGGTTCAGCAGGTCGATGCCAATACCGTGTGCCTTCATCGCGAACTCGATACCGGGATGCGGATGCTGACGGACGTGGACCGCGCCAGCCTCACGATTTCCCGTCAGCGGCTGATCGACAACGATGGCAAGGCACATTTCACCCTGAAGCAGGACGAGTACCGCATGTTCGGTGATATTGTCTGGCCCATGCGTCTTACGGCCATCAGCCAGCAGGGCACGATCGTCGTCCAGTTCGACAATGTCGAGTTCAACACACCGCCGGCGGCTGGCGCGTTCACGCCGCCCAGCCGCGCCGAGAAAATGCCATGAAGGACGCTCCCCCCCGCTGACACGGCCGCCGCTTAGGACCGGCCCATCAATAACTGGCAGGACCGGCGCGATGATCTCTTCCTACTCCTCCCCCGTGGGGGAGGCTGGGAGGTGGTTGGCTTCTCTGAGCCGGACGGTTGTTGATT
This sequence comes from Tepidisphaerales bacterium, assembly GCA_038213005.1. Lineage (GTDB taxonomy): Bacteria > Planctomycetota > Phycisphaerae > Tepidisphaerales > Tepidisphaeraceae > JBBQTU01. The sequence continues at coordinate 18,339 of JBBQTU010000046.1, forward strand.
TACCCGTCCTTAGCCCACCTTCAGGCGCAGGTTTTTGGCGTGGAAGGCGATCGCCTCGCGGACGTGCTCATCCCAGTACTCCCACGTGTGATTGCCGGGGAACTCGCGGTATTCGTGGTCGATCTTCAGCTTGGTCAGTTCCTGATGGTACGTGCGGTTGTGCTCCAGCAGGAAGTCCTCGGTCCCGCAGTCGATGAGCATCCGGGGCAATTGCCCGGCCTTCTGGGCCTTGCGTGCCAGGTGAAGCAGGTCATGGTCTGTGCCCTTGGGACTGGCGCCAAAGATGCGGCGCATTTCCTGCTGATCCAGCGACGTCTTGCTGCTGGACCCTGCCAGCATCGCGCCCGAGTGGCTGTTGGCGCTGGCAAAGAGGTCCGGCCGGCCCAGCGCCATCCGCAGGGCGCCGTAACCGCCCATCGAAAGGCCGCCGACACACCGGGCACCGCGAGCCTTCCTGGCCGGGAAGTTGCGCTCAATGAAGTTGGGCAGGTCCTCGGTCATGTACTTGAAGTAGTCAGAGCCCTGCTCGTTCTTGGTGTAGAAGCCTCGATACCCGTCGGGCATGACGACGATCATCGGCAGGTTGGCGACATACATCTCGACGCGCGTGCGGCGATGCCAGGCGCTGTAATCATCGGACAGGCCGTGCAACAGATAGAAAGTCGCAAACGGAGGCTTGCCGACCTCGGGAAGAATGACGTTGGTCTGGACCATCTTGCCGATGGAATTGCTGAACCAGTTAATGGTGCAAAATGACATGGTTGGGAGAATATCGTGCAGGTCGCGAGACGGCAATATTGCCGAGGGTTGAGGCCACCGGTGGGGCGTGCCCGTTTTTTCGGGCACACGATTTCTCAGCCCCAACGGGGCGGCATTCTTAAGCCCAGGGTAAGCGTACTCGCGCAGCCCTGGGTAAGGACCATTCTCCCTGAATGAGCCCTGAAAGGGCGACACATCCTTCAGCACCGTATTCGCTCCAACCACTCTCTAACGCGCAACTTGCATCTGCCCGGAAAAATGGGCACGCCCCCGCCATACGGTGCAGTGGTGTCCCTCTTCTTGATTCCTTCGCCTCCGCGATCCTCGCCCTCATCCTCCTCCTCATCCCGTGCCCGTCCAACAAGGTAGGCCGCTGACATCAGTGGCCGAGGTATTTATATGGCGGAAACTTGGCGGGACAGTTTGCTCGATGCAAGAGGGAGGATCGCTACCGACAACGTGAATGCGGCCCGGTACGCACGGGCGCAATGGAAGGCGTCGGCAGTTTAGATCGTCAATCGATCCCCGTCCTCTTTGACGTTCGTCCTCTTTGACGTTCCCGCCGAAAGCGCACGAGCCGAAAGCGTTAGCGCCGGCATCCACGCCGAAAGCGTACGAGCCGAAAGCGTTAGCGCCGGCATCCCCCACCCAAGCACACCCAAGCCAGAGAAGGTGATGAACGATTTCAAGGCCTGGGCGAGCCGCCGACTTCGCGAGGCCTTCAACGAACCGATGGACCGGGAACGCTGGACGCGCCACGGAAGCACCCGGTGGCTGAATACTCAAGTGTCCTTGCAACAAGCCATTGCCTATGTCGTCGACGAGCAAGGCGAGCCGATGGCATACTTCGATGGAAGAAACAACACCCCGAAAGCCTACAACCCGAAACCATAACCGCCGGTGTTACGAATTACGAGCCGAAAGCGTTAGCGCCGGTGTTACGAGCCGAAAGCGTTAGCGACGGATTGCGTTGGTTACAAGAAGTGCCGGCGCTGACGCTTGGTTGCCCGGCGCTGACGCTTTCGGCTCGTAATGCACGGCTCGTAATGCACGCCCACAGTTCGACTTCCGGGAGATCATCAAAATCGGCGACGGGTCGCAGGAAAAGTCCGATCGACGCATCACAAACACTCGAAAACAACCGCACTCCGCCTGCGGCGGAGAAGAAAAAACCAATCCGAGCGGGCAGTACCCCGCTCGGATTAAAGGGTAAAAGAGTAAAAGGGCAAAGAGTTACCTTTGAACGCGTTTCCGACGACCCAGCATCACGATCGCGCCACCCGAAAGAATCCCCACCAAGGCTGGTTCAGGGACACTGGCGACACGGAACCCGATGCCGTAGAACTCGTCCGCGGGGTCGTCGTAGCCGCGGACCGACGACTGCAAGAGGCCGTCGAAGTCGCCCCAGGAGCCCCCGCGCAGCCCGCGGTAAGCGCCGGAAATGACGGCGTCATTCCACTCCCAAACGTTGCCGCCTTGGTCAAAGGTGCCGTAGGAGCTTGGATCTCCCGAGTAGCTGCCCACGTTGGTGGATGATCCGACGCTATCATTGTAGTTTGCGTCCGCCGTGGTGATCGTGTTCTGGCCGTTCGGATAGAGCGAATACGTTGAGTTGGCAGCGTTG
>JBBQTU010000047.1:0-20603 GCA_038213005.1 Tepidisphaerales bacterium
AATTCTAGCGGAGGCGTTTGTGTCGCCCTTACAGGGACTGCAGATGTTGCGGACTGATTCCCTGGGGGACGATGCCCTGGTTGTTCTACACAGCTTGTGTGGAACAGTAAGTAGTGGCGTCTGTTTGAGTTGGGGTGCCAACCTCACCCGCAAGCATCGCGGTACCTCCCCGAAAGGCTCCGGCCGGGGCGGCCGGGCCACTGTGGAACGCCTGGCCCCTGGGGCGCTGGCCTCGGGGCGTCGTGAGGCGTGTCTGCTATGCGAGAGTTCTGAGCTGGGGCTCCGGGCGAAGTGAGCGCCAGGACTTGTGTAGAACAATGAGGGCGATGCCCCAGGCTTATGAAGTTCGCCCCGTTGGGGCTGAGAATTGGTGCCCGTTGATCTCGCGGGATGCCGGTCTGAACGCCGAGTCAATCTGCGGGGGACAGGCTGCTGGGTGGTCCTCCCGGCGGCATGCCGCCTCGTTAAAGCGGTGGCATGCCACCGCACTCCAAGTTGATGGCGGGCGTGAGAGGGCGTGTGCGGTCGGGGAGTTGGGATTTGAAGTTGATCACGGTGATGCGGTGGGTTGGGTTCGCTGTATGGGAGGCGGGATTGACGCGCGAGCGGGATGGGCGGCCTAGGGCGGCTGGCCCCACTTTTCGAGGGCTGGACGGCAGGAGATGGGTGGCCGGGGGCACACCCGGGATTCAGTGACAGGCGACGGGCAGCGTCTGCTGGGGCATGGGCATCAGACCAGGCGACAGACATCGTCATTACGGTATTGGTTCTAACGCTCTGCCAAGGCATGGCCCAACTCACCATCCAACAAACCTTCGACCTGGCCTTGCGGCACCATCGGGCCGGATGTCTCCAGCAGGCCGAGCCGCTTTACCGGGAGATTCTCGGCCGGCAAGGCAACCACGCCGACACTCACATGCTCATTCCGGGGGTACCGGCCTGAGGATGCCACCCAGGTTGATCGACGTCGGGCGCAGCGCGGAAAAACAGCCCGGAAAGACACTCCTGATGGTGTCTTGCCGAGCCGTATTTACTCGTGAGCCCTTGCCACCACAAAAGGCGGGGTTGGTCACGAGCTTCATTGAATGATAGTTCCGTGGCTCTGGACCGCTCAAGCAAACCCAAGCGGTCAACATCACGCAACGCGGGCCGGGATCAGTTCTTCGCGGACGGGGCTTTGTCGGCCGGCTTTACCCACGCCTCTCCGCCGGCAACACAGATGCTCTCAAAGCGAAGTTCCTGGGGCTGGTCGGCGACGAAGATCGGCTCGATCTCCAGCGTATGCTCGACCTTGGGGTCCAGACCATCAGCCAGGACGTGGTTCAGGTGGACATTGCCGTTGGCGGATTTGGCGAACGAACCGGCATCGAACTCATTCTTTCCGGCATCCGTGGGCTTGGCATCGGGGCGGGCGACGAGCTGCCCGTCGATGTAGACGTGGTACTTGCCGGACTTGGAGGTCGATTCGCCGAACAACTGGACATAGCTGCCGCTGAAGCGGACGCTGAGGCGAGACACTTCCTGAGTGGCCGGGGTCTTCTTATCGGCGCCGGCGGCCGGCTCGCTGCGGTTGGAGGCGATAGTCTGGTCATCCAGCCAGCGGCTCATGAGCATGTCGTAGTACGCGGAAGTAAGGTTTGGGCGGCCAACCTTCCAACCGGCCGGCGGCTCACCCAGCGAGGAGATGCGGACGCGGGCATTCTTCATGTAGGTGTCGGCGTTGAGCATTTTTTCCGGGGCGGCGCAGACGACCTTGTCCTGCACGCCCTTCTGAAAGGCCGTCATGGCGGCGTCGGCGAAGAGGGAATATCCGGCTTCGCAGGGATGCACCCCGTCGGCCGGCCAGATCTCCTTGGCGGTGATCTTCTTGCCCGCGATGCGCTCCTGGGCCAGGGCGATGGCATCGCCTACGACCGTGTGATACGCCGCGGATATCTTGAGGTGGGCCGTGCGCCGCTTCATCTTGTCCAGCGGATCGTTCATGTTCCACTCGAACGGGAAGATCACCTGCACCACCGGGGCCTTGCCATCGACGATGATGCGGCGTGCGAGGGACTCATACGAGGCGAGGGGCACCGGGGTATCGGAGTAGATATCGTCATTGGCGGAGAAGTCGAGGAACACCAGGTCGGGGTTGTGCCGCAGGCAATCGCGGTCGAGGCGGAAGACGCCCAGTTGCGAGCCGGTGCCGCCGATGGCGCCGTCCCAGAAGGTGAAGTGCGCCTGGGGATAAGCGGCCGTCAGCCGCTGGCCCGTGAGGGCGCGGTAGCTGGTCAGGTTGGGGTCGGCAGCATTGGCGCCCCAGGTAAGCGAAGCGCCGAAGAAGACCACATTGAGGGCCTCGCCGGCCTTGGCCCTGGCGTCAAAATCAGCAAAGCTGGGCGATGCGGCCTGAAGCGGGCTGAGAGTCGCCAGAAGACTGAGCACACCCACGCCTCCGCACAATAGTCTACGAGAAAAAGTCATCTTGACGCCACGCATCCCTTCTTAGTTGCCAGGTTTCCACACGTCCGCCCAAGGCACCGGCGTGCCCATAGACGCAACACAAACTCTCTTCTCATACCACACGATGGCGTCCTTGTTGTCAATGAATGCCGCGGTGACCAGAACAAGGCACATGGGCTCGCCCGTAAATAGTTTGATGATCTCAGAGGTGAGGTGAAGCCGGGTCCGGAAACACAGTGCCTCCATACTTTAGGGGTTCGTTGCGTTTTTCCCGCATTGAAAACGCAACACGGGCGCGCGGCAATTGGATGGACGTGATGGATTGGCAGGTGGTTGGCGGTTTCTGGAGAGAGTCTGAAGAATTTGCCGGAGGTCAGTCAAACCTGCGTTGGGGGGGTGATCGTCATTCCGCATCCTGCTGGATGATGCGGGCGACGAAGGGCAGGCAGGAGAGGTTGGACAGGACTTCGCGGTAGTTCTGCTGATGGGTGGAACCGATGCAGAGGCACTGGTCTTTGGTTGCGCCGATGCGGCCGGGGGACTGGGGCATGAACTGGATTGAGGGGTCGATCGCCTTGACGCGCTGGCGGCATTCGGGCGTGCTCGGGATGGCGAACTCGTAGCCGACGGCGACTTTTCCGGTGCCATCGCCGAGCAGGCCCTGGTCATCCAGTTGCTTCAAGTCCAGCGTGATCTTGGCGGCATTGGCGGCGTCGGTGGCTTTGGCCTGGTCGATCAGTTTCTGGGCGGACTCGCAGTTTTCCAGCTTGGTGACGGGACGCTGGGGCGAGGATGAGCCATCGATGGTGACATAGTCGTGGTGCCAGGAGAGTTGGACGAAGTCGTTGGGCTTGAGCGTGCGCACGGTCTTCAGGAGGGCGGGATCGCCCTTGGGCTGGCGATCGAAGTCGCTCACCTGGATGACAAACGAGTCGTGCTTCTGGGCGTACTGGCTGTAGGGGGCGTAGGTGGTGTAGGCGAGAATCTTGAAGTTGGCGAATTCGCCGGACTCGCCACAGCGGTCGGGGCAGAATGCGGTCAGGCCGCGGCAGAGTTGATACTGCACGCCGTCGAATCGGGCGACGGTCTGATGGTCGGCGAGGAGTTGGCGCTTTTCGGCGGGCGAGGTGGCTGGGGCGGCGGAGGCCTGGACGCTCAAGAGTCCACTCAATATTACTGCGACGATAGTCTGTTTCATGGTCTACCTTTCATCTGGTTGCATAATGATATTACCGTCGGCGAGGCAACGGTGCGATGTGGCGGCCGAGTTGGCTGATCAGGGAGTTCGCGGCGGGCCGAGCCGGGGGTGTGCCATCGCACGTCAGAGACGTGCGCCACGAGGGCGAGGGTTCGCGGCGGGCCGAGCTGGGGGTGTGCCATCGCACGTCGGAGACGTGCGCCACGGGCTTCGTGGCTTGGTCTCGCGGCGCGTGGGGGACGAGTTCTATTTCGCTGGCGGCGGATCGGGTTATTGGATCGGTTTGGTGGCGGGTTGTGTTGCGGGTGCGGCGGCGCGGGCTTCGTTGGCCATGACTTGCGCCTGGCGGGAATAGTCGATGCTTTCGGCCAGGACGCGGGCGAGTTCCTGAGCCGCGTGGAAGCCCATGGAGTTTTCCGCGGCGACGAAGTCAAGGCGCCACTGCGCTTTGCGCTGGAGTTCGAGGATTGGGGCGAGCTTGGCCGGGTCGACGCCGGCGGTCTTGGCGGCTTTGATGGCGTCGAGCATCTGGATCATCGCCTCGCCGGAGCGGCTGAGTAGCGCGAAGTGGCGGTCCTGGATCGACTCCACGCGAGCTTTGAGTTCGGTTTCGGGGACAGGGTGGCAGGGCTGGCAGGCGCGGTTGATCATGAGCATGGGACTGCGCACCCAGTGGTCGGAGTATTTCATGGCGCCGTCACGCACATACGGCATGTGACAATCGGCGCAGGCTACGCCGGCGCGGGCGTGGGTGCCCTGGCTCCAGACTTCAAACTCCGGGTGCTGGGCCTTGAGCAGTTCGGCGCCGGTTTCGGCGTGCTGCCAGTCGTAGAATCGGTGGCCATCGGCGAACTTGAACTTGTCGTAGAAGCTTTCGATCTGCTCGACCTTGAGGCCGCTAGCCCAGGGGAACACCAGAGTGGTCTTGGGGCCGCAGTAGTATTCGACATGGCACTGGCCGCAGACGTAGGAGCGCATCTCCTGGCGGGTGGCATCGCGATTGGGGTCGTAGTCCTTGATGCCCTGGCTGGCCTTGAGGGCCTTGATGCCGGCGATGAAGCCGGGGCGGGTGACGCGAAGTTCCATGGTTTCGGGGCTGTGGCAATCGACACACGAGACGGGATGGTGCTGACCCATGTCCGTGAGCATCTTGCTGGCGTCCCAGTAGTCCATGGTGCAGCTCTTGACGAAGCCTTTCCAGGTCTGCTCGTCTTTGGTGGCGGCGGGATCGACTTCGGCACCGAGTTTGCGATAGAGCGGCATGACGGATGCGTGGCAGTGCAGGCAGGAGCCGGGCTGTTTGCGCTCGACGGTGCGGCGGGTGGATTCCTGATCCTGGAGCATGAAGGCGTGGCCGCGACGGTCGCGGTAGTCGAGAGAGAAGGCATAGCCGGCAAACATGCGGGTGAGCCAGGGATCGCGGACGGCCTTCTCGGCCGGGAGGGAGCCTTCGGCCTCCGCCCCGCCGCCGTACTTTGTCTTGGTGGGCGTGGCGGTCTTGAGATAGCCCTGATACTCGCGTGGCCAGTTCATGCCCCACTGCTTGGCGTCGACGGTGTCTTCGGTGACGTTGACGATCTTGAGGTAGGGGTTCTTCGCCTCCTGCTTGCGCTGGACGATGTTGACCAGCAGTGCCGCGATGGCGGCTGTCACCACGGCGGCGACGAGGGCAACGACAATGAAGGCCAGAGTCCGACCTTTACGCATTTTCAACATGTGAATCTCCTCATCGCATTGCTCCATGGCCGACGCCGCGGTGACAGTGCACGCATCGGACCGCATTGGGGCCGCTGGTGCTGCCGCGGACGATTTCGTGGACGAAATCACTGTGGCAACGAATACAGTTATCTTGAAGGATCTGGCTGTTGCCCGGCTTGATCATGACCGGCTCGTGGAAATCCTGGAACGTGAAGCCCTTGGAGTGGTGGTAGCCGTTGGAGGCCTTGGCCATGTATTTGCCGACAAGATCGGTGGGAACGTGGCAGTCGTTACAGGTGGCGACAGCGTGGTGGCCGCCCTTTCGCCACGAGTCGTACTGATCGTTCATGATGTGGCAATTCTTACAGGCGGCCGGGTCGTCGGACATATAAGACAGGCCGGAGGCGTACTGCATGGTGTAGGCGCCCATCCCGCCCAGCATGCCGAGCAGTAAAGCCAGAAAGAATGCGTTTCTAGACAACCAGCGCCTCACGATGGGCAATTGCTCCTTCGCCTGTTACGAAGCATTACACTGCCAGACGAGCCGCACTGCAACATAAAAAAGATGCAGCGTAAGCCCGGGGATCGACAGTTCCACGAGAGTGTCGCAGGTTGCCCGGGGAATTGCCTTGATCTGCATCAAGCAGGTGCCGATTATCCGAGCAGATGCTCCTGCGCGGTCAGCCAGACACGGCTTCATCAAGAAGCACGGTGTTCAGGCCTGGCACTTGTTTGAGTCCTCGATCATTTGTCAGAAGCAGATCGCAGCGCATGGAACGCGCCGTAGCGGCGTGAATCGCGTCGGGGGTTCGCAGGGAGGGCATTGCAGCACGCAAACTGGCAGCATCAAGTAGAATCGACTGCCCAATGCGTTGAAGCTGAATGTCGGAGTTCAACAGGAGATCCCGATAATCACACTGGAGCCGCTGATCTGAATCGCGAAGCGGCCGAACCATGACTTCCAGAAGGGCCAACTCGCTTGTGATGATCTGGATTGTTCCCTCCCGCGCGGCCGTCCATAGGGGCAGGAGGGCGGGCGCATATTTCGAATGGGATTCAACTGTGTAGACCAGGATCTGCGTGTCAACGTAAACGACGCCGCCTTGCGGCAGGCTCAACGCTCCCATGAGTTGCGCTCCTGCTGGAAATCCCGCTCGACCTGCTCCCATTGCTTGGGCGTGCGATGTCGCTCGGGAAGATTTGCGATCAGTTCCATGATGGAGGTGCGTTTCTGAGCCGCTGCCGCCTCCGAGACGATGCGCGCGACGATCTGGCCGCCGTCATTGGCGATGACGATCTCCTCACCCTGTGAAGAGCGGTCTATCAGTTCGGTGAGTGTCAGTTGTGCTTGCTTGATGCTGACCGTCATAAGTACCCTCTGAAGTTCATTATAACCGGTCTGTACACCATCAGGGAGAGGTTCGCGTGTCAGAAGCGGTTGCCCTGAGGAGGAGGCTGGCGAGGCTTCCTCCTCAGCCTTGAGCGTCGGTCACGCCAGCAGATGTTCTTGTCGCATCCACTGGATGAAATTGGCCAGCCCCTGCTCGACCCGCACCTTTGGCTTCCAGCCCAGGAGGCGGTGGGCTTTGCTGATGTCGGCGTAGGTGACCAGCGGCTCTGAGGGCGGCGTGGGGGTGTCCTGGATGGTTGCGCCCCTGCCGACGAGGTCTTCAAGCAGGCTGACGAAGCGGAGGTTTTCAACCGGATTGCCGCAGCCGAGGTTCAGGATGTCCCAGGGGAGGCCTTTATCCAGGGCGGCGACGAAGCCGGAGACGATGTCATCGATATAGGTCCAATCGCGCATCAGATGGCCGCCTCCGTAGAGGGTGAGCGGCTGGCCTTTGAGGATCGACTGCGACCACTGCCAGGGCATCATGTCGGGCCGGCCGTGCGGGCCGTAGACGTTGAAGAAGCGCACCACCGTGATCGGAAGTTGCCACAGATGGTGATAGCAGTGGGCCATCAGTTCCATGGCGCGCTTGCTGGCGGGGTAAGGCGCCAGGGGCAGGACGGCGGAGGCATCCTCATTAAAGGGGACGGGCGTATCGGCCCCGTAGACGGAGCCTGTCGAGGCAAGCACCATTCGCGGGGATCCATTGAGTCGGGCGGCGTCCATCAGATTCATGGATCCCTGAACATTTACTTCTCCGTAGATCAGTGGATGTTCGACGCTGTAGCGGACGGCGGCCATCGCGGCGAGGTGGGCGACGGCGTCGGGCTTGTGCCGGGCGAAGAGTTCTCGCAGCAGCGGCGCATCGCGAAGGTCGCCTTTGACGAAGGTGAACCCCCCCGCTCCTTCCAGGTCGCGGAGGTGGCGCTGCTTGTGCTCCAGGGCATAGTAGTCGTTGAGGTTGTCCAAGCCGACGACGGTGTCGCCGCGGTCCAGGAGGACGCGTGAGAGTCGGGAGCCGACGAAGCCGGCGGCGCCAGTGACGAAATAGGTCATCGAAATCTCCAATCTTCTGTGAGAGCGAAGCACGTATTGTCCCGACGCCCACGTCCGAGGCAAGTGCTGGAAAGGCGTGTGATAACAAAACAGACAGAACTGCAGCCGTGTTTAGCGGAGACACAATAGTGAATGACGGCCGGGACGAAGATGACGGTGACGTGAGATGCCGTCAAACGTGCGGGTTTGCAGGACGACCGAAGACGATGGCCCGCGGGGCATGAAGAGGAGTGGCCGCGGAGCTGTATGGGCCGTTTGCAGGGGCGGAGGCACTTGATGGGGCGTGGTGTGGGCCTGAATGGCGATGGCTCGTGCCAATTCCGCGGTTCTTTCGGGCGGGAAGATGGCGATGGAGTAGCTGCACGTGCAGCGTAGGGAGGTGCCGGTCGCGTCGCCACGGTTGAGTCTGGCATACTCTCGCTGAGGCGAGAGGGCCAAGGATGGGGTCAGGCCCGTGTTCCACGTGGAACAACGGGGGACGGGTCGCGTCGCCAGGCGATGCCGGGACATGCTCGCGGTCGTTCGGGAGATGGGCAAGGGGGTGTCGGGGCCGTGTTCCACGTGGAACAAAGAGGGGTCGGGTCCGGGTCGGGTCGAGTCGAGTCGTGAGGCCAAGACCGGCCATGCTGGCGGTCAGTTGGGAGGGGGGCAAGGGGGCGTCAGGCCCATGTTCCACGTGGAACATGGGCTGTACCGCGGTCAGCGGGCCCACGGCCGCGTTGGTAATGTGGACATGCGAAGGAGCAAAGGGTCCCCGCCCGACCCGCCTCTCCCGCAGCGTCCGGCGGCATCTGCTGATGATTTTGTTGACCTGGCCTGTCCATTGGAGTAGGCTTCTCTTCAGTGTTCCACGTGGAACACTGACCACCTTGATGTTCGTCCGGTGCCGTGTCAGAAGGAAATACCTATGTCAAAGCCCAATCCAAAGCAGAAGCCCCGTCTCGGAAGGGGGCTTTCGGCCCTGATTTCGGCCACCGAACCGCAGATCGCCCCGCCTCAGATCCATGCCGATGCACCAGATCCCGAGCCTCAAGTTGTTGCCCCGGCCATCCAGGCAGGCACCCCGGCCGACCTTCCGATGGACTCGATCAGCCCGAATCCCCACCAGCCGCGGCGGGTCTTCGACGACGCCACGATCGCCAGCCTGGCGAGCAGCCTGAAGGCGGCGGGGCTGATCCAGCCTATCGTCGTACGCAAAGTCGGGGGTAAATATCAGTTGATTGCTGGCGAAAGGCGATGGAGAGCCGCTCGCCTGGCAGGGTTTACCCATATTCCGGCGATCATTCGCGACGTCGACGCCCTGACGCAGGCGCAGTTTGCCCTGATTGAGAATATCCAGCGAGAGGACCTGAACCCGATCGACCGTGCCATGGGGTACCAGACTCTGATGAAGGAACTGGGACTGACCCAGGCGGAGCTCGGCACGCGCCTCGGGGAAGATCGCTCTGGGATCGCCAATTACCTGAGGCTACTGGATCTTGCAGAACCTGTTCGGGACTTCCTACGGGACGGCAAACTGAGCCTTGGGCACGCCAAAATCCTCGCTGGAATCCCCGATATTCTCGAGCAGCAGCGGTTGGCGACGATCGTTGTCCGGCAGGAATTGTCGGTGCGCAACCTCGAAAGGCTGATGAGTCAGCCACATGCGGCCGCGGCGACCGCCCAGGCGGAGGTGCCTGTCGCGACGACGGCTCATATGCGGGAGCTTGAGAAGAGCCTCAGCCGGCAGATCGGGCTCCGCGTGCAGATGCGAGCATCGGCACAGAAGGGCAAGGGGAAGGTCGTCATCCATTACAGCAGCCTGGACCAGTTCGACGAGCTCTGTGACCGGCTAGGCGTGAATATCGAGGCTGACTGAACCAGCACCTGACGGGAAGGGACCACCATTCTGTCAGGTGCTGGTTCAGGTTGGTGGGATTGCGCCGATGGCGGGTGGAGCCTGATGGGCGAGGCTGTTGGCCGCCTTTGTGCATCGGCCTGGAACGACCTTGCTGACGAACCTTGGGGGGCATACCCTCGCTTTTTCACACATCTCGCGGAGAAGTGGCAAGTAACGGCTGGGCAGAGATTTGTGTCGCCCTTACAGGGCTCGCAGATGTTGCGGACCGATTCCTGGGGCGACGCCCTGGTTGTTCTACACATCTTGTGTGGAACAGTAAGTAGTGGCGTCTCTTTGAGTTGGGGCGCCAACCTGACGCGGAAGCATCGCGGTACCTCCCCGAAAGGCTCCGGCTGGGGCGGCCGGGCCACTGTGGCACGCCCGGCCCCCGGGCGCTGGCCTCGGGTCGTCGTGAGGCGTGTGTCTACTATGCGAGAGTTCTGACCTGGGGCTCCGGGCCAAGCGAGCGCCAAGACTTGTGTAGAATAACCAGGGCGATGCCCCAGGCTAATGAATTTCGCCCCTTCGGCGCTGACAGCCCATGGAGACTTGTGTGGAACGTGGCGGGGATACCACGGGTTGCATCCCTTTCACTGGGCGGAACCATGGACCGCTTACCTCAAGCTCGGGGGCGCGTCTTCATGTCTTCTCGGCTTCAACGCCAACTGGCACCGGTGCCTAGCCGCGCTGGGAAGACGCGGGGGCTCACATCCCCCACTCGCCAGGGCAGAAGGTCTGTTGGGGAATTACTAGAACCGTGTAGCAGACGACACCATGTCGGAGGATGGGAGTGCTATTTCCTGGCGACGGCGACCACACTTAGTCCGAACGGAAGGTAGAGCTTTCCCAGGACATGCCGCTCGGCCGCGAAGGTCCATTCAAACGCGGCATTCACGGGGGCGGGGGGAACTGAAATGCCTCGCACGGCACCGTCGGCAGCAGGTCGGAAGCGATCGGCGAGGCGTGCCGCAACCGCCAGTGGGAACAGGGTGGTATCCATGTAGCTGCAGAGCTCCACATGCAGCCCGGCAGAACCAAGCAGTTCCCGAACTGCCCCCGCCGTGTAGCGTCGTTTGTGATGATGGGCGTGGTCGTGCCTGGAGAAGAGCCACTGGTAGGCGGGCACGGTTGCCAGGAATATGCCGCCGGGCCGCAGGAGGCTGGCCGCGGCGCGTGCGGATGCCGCGTCATCGTCAAGATGTTCCAGCACATCGAGCATCAGGACGGCATCGAACTCACCGGGCGGCAGTTGCAGGCCATCGGGGAGCAATCCCTGGACGACATTCACGCCGCGACGGTGTGAAAACTCCACGGCCAGTTCGGACCCGTCGACGCCGATTGCGTCGTATTTCTGTTGTAATTCGGCGAGGGTGGCGCCGCACCCGCAGCCGAGGTCGGCGACTTTGGCGCGCCGGCCGGGCGATAGGCGGAGCTTTCTCGCCAGCAGCGACAGGACGATTCGGCGTTTGGCGCGAAACCACCAGTGGCGCTGCTCCTGGTCGAACATTTCCTGATAAAGGTGGGCTTCCATCGGTCGGCGGAGGATACCACGGGGGCGAGATCGCCAACAGCGGGCGAAACGTGCACGTTACCCGGCGCAACAGGGAGCCTCACGCCACCTGTGAAGATAGGCTCGCAACATCTCAGACCAGGCGAGGCCGGGTCAGGCCTCGCACCCAAAGCACGCGGAGTTGAACTGCCGCCACGATTCGGGTCGCAGGGGTGACCGCCCGCTGCTCACAAATCTGGAGAACAGCCTCATCATGCTCGCTTTGCAGCACGGGCGAGCGAATATTACGTGTACCTGCTTGAAGAGCGATTGCCGGCGCTTATGATCGTCGTCCCTATGGCTACAAAAAATGTATTGACTCTGGACGCGAACGAGGCCGCAGCTTCGGTCGCCCATCGTGTAAGTGAAGTCATTGCGATCTATCCGATTACCCCGTCCTCGCCCATGGGCGAGTTCTCGGACGAGTGGTCGGCCAAGGGCAAGACCAACATCTGGGGCACAGTTCCCAGCGTGACAGAGATGCAGTCCGAAGGCGGTGCCGCAGGCGCTGTCCACGGGGCCCTGCAGGCCGGCACGCTCTCGACGACCTTCACGGCGTCGCAGGGTCTGCTGCTGATGATCCCCAACATGTACAAGATCGCCGGCGAACTGACGCCGTTTGTCATGCACGTGACGGCCCGTACGCTGGCGGCCCATGCCCTGTCGATCTTCGGCGATCACTCCGACGTGATGGCCTGCCGGCAGACCGGCTTCGCCATGCTGTGCTCGGACAGCGTCCAGGGTGCACATGACCTGGCGGCGATCTCGCACGCTGCCACGCTGAAGAGCCGAATCCCGTTCATCCACTTCTTTGACGGTTTCCGCACCAGCCATGAAGTGAGCAAGATTGAAATGCTTGGCGATGAGGTCCTCAAGGCCATGATCACCGACGATCTGGTCAAGGCCCATCGTGATCGCTGCCTGACGCCTGATCGCCCGCTGCTCCGCGGCACCGCCCAGAACCCCGACACATTCTTCCAGGCCCGCGAAGCCTGCAACAGCTTCTATGATGCCTGTCCGCAGATCGTCCAGGATACGATGGACCAGTTCGCGAAGCTCACCGGCCGGCAGTACAACCTGTTCGATTACTTCGGCGCACCTGATGCCGATCGCGTGATCGTGATCATGGGCTCGGGCGCTGATGTGACCCACGAGGCCGTTGAGTGGATGCTCAAGCAGGGCGAGAAGGTCGGCGTGCTGAAGGTACGGCTGTACCGTCCGTTCGCCGCCAAGGCGTTCCTGGCGGCTCTGCCCAAGACCGTCAAGAAGATTGCCGTCCTTGACCGCACCAAGGAGCCCGGCGCCAACGATCCGCTCTATCTGGACGTCGTCACCGGGCTGCATGAGCTGTGCAACGGTTCGATGCCCACGATCGTCTCCGGCCGCTACGGCCTGTCGAGCAAGGAATTCACCCCCGCGATGGTCAAGGCCGTCTATGACGAGCTGAAGAAGCCGCAGCCGCGGCTGCACTTCACCATCGGCATCATGGATGACGTGACGCACTGCTCGCTGGACTATGACATGGAGCTGAACATCGAGCCCAAGGACGTGCACCGCGCCGTGTTCTTCGGGCTGGGTGCCGATGGCACCGTCGGTGCCAACAAGAACTCGATCAAGATCATCGGCGAAGAGACCGATAACTTCGCCCAGGGCTACTTCGTGTACGACTCGAAGAAGTCCGGCGCGATCACGATTTCGCACCTGCGATTTGGCCCGCGACAGATTCGCAGTGCCTACCTGGTTACGCAGGCGCAGTTCGTTGCCTGCCACCAGTACACGTTCCTGGAGAAGTATGATGTGCTGTGTTACGCCGCGCCGGGCGCGACGTTCCTGCTGAACGCCCCCATGGCGACGGACAAGGTCTGGGACGACCTGCCGGTGGAGGTGCAGGCGCAGATCATCGAAAAGAAGATCAAGCTGTACGTGATCGACGCTTACGAAGTCGGCCACGCGACCGGGATGGGCGTGCGCATCAACACGATCATGCAGACGTGCTTCTTCGCGATTTCCGGGGTGCTGCCCCGCGACGAGGCCATTGCCCAGATCAAGAAGTCGATCCAGAAGACCTATGGCAAGAAGGGCCCTGAGATCGTCCAGCAGAACTTCGCCGCGGTGGACCACACGCTGGCCCACCTGCACGAAGTGAAGTATCCCGACCATGTCACCGCGACCAAGAAGATGCCGCCGACCGTCTCGGACGAGGCACCGGACTTCGTGAAGCGCGTGACGGCGGTCATGATGGCGAACAAGGGCGACCTGCTGCCGGTCAGCGCGTTCCCTGTCGATGGCACCTGGCCGACTGCGACCACACAGTGGGAAAAACGCAATATCGCGACGGAGATTCCCGTCTGGGACAGCTCGATCTGCATCCAGTGCAACAAGTGCGCGATGGTTTGCCCGCACGCGGCCATCCGCGCCAAGGTCTACACGCCCGACCTGCTGGCCAAGGCGCCGGCGACGTTCAAGGCGGTCGACTATAAGGGTCAGGACTTTAAGGGCATGAAGTACACCATCCAGGTCGCTCCGGAGGATTGCACCGGTTGCCGCCTGTGCGTGGCCGTCTGTCCCGCCAAGGACAAGAGCAACCCGAAGCACAAGGCCATCAACATGGCGCCGCAGTTCCCGATCCGCGAGCCGGAACGGGAAAACTATGCGTTCTTCCTGAACATTCCCGATCCGGATCGCTCGGCCCTGAAACTGGACGTCAAGGGCAGCCAGTTCATGAAGCCGCTGTTCGAATACTCCGGCTCCTGCGCCGGCTGCGGCGAAACGCCGTACGTCAAGCTGCTGACGCAGATGTTCGGCGATCGCCTGCTTGTTGCCAATGCGACCGGATGTTCGTCGATCTATGGCGGCAACCTGCCGACCACTCCGTACTGCGTGGACAAGAACGGGCGCGGCCCGGCATGGTCCAACTCCCTGTTTGAAGACAACGCCGAATTCGGCATGGGCATGCGTCTGGGCGTGGACCGCACCAGCGAATATGCTCGCGAACTGGTCGTCAAGATGTCTACCCAGATTGGCGAGAACCTGGTCAAGGAACTGCTGAACGCTGATCAGACCACCGAGGCCGGCATCGCCGCTCAGCGCGTTCGCGTGCTGGAGCTTCGCAAGAGCCTCGCGAATATCACCGGCGACGATCCCAAGCGGCTTGCTCTGATCGCTGATTACATGGTCAACAAGAGCGTCTGGATCCTCGGCGGCGACGGCTGGGCCTATGACATCGGTTACGGCGGCTTGGATCACGTCCTGGCCTGTGGCCGGAACGTCAACGTCCTGGTCATGGACACCGAGGTGTATTCCAACACCGGCGGTCAGGCCTCCAAGGCCACGCCGATGGGCGCTTCGGCCAAGTTCGCGTCGGCCGGCAAGGCCACGCCGAAGAAGGATCTTGGCATGATCGCCATGACCTATGGCAACATCTATGTCGCCAAGGTCGCCTTCGGCGCCAAGGACGCCCAGACCGTCAAGGCGTTCCAGGAAGCCGAAAGCTATAAGGGCGCTTCGCTGATCATCGCCTACTCGACGTGCATTGCTCACGGCTACGATCTGGCTCACGGGCTGGATCAGCAGAAGGCGGCGGTCGATTGCGGCCACTGGCCTCTGTTCCGCTTCGACCCGCGTCGTGCGGAAATCGGCGAGAATCCGTTGCAGCTTGATTCGCTGCCGCCCAAGACCAAGCTCAAAGACTATGTGATGAACGAGACGCGTTATCGCATGGTGGAACGGGCCAACCCGGACCACTTCAAGCAGCTCATCGGTCAGGCCCAGTTCGACGTCGCCAAGCGCTATATGCTCTACGAGCAGATGAGCAAACTGGCGGTCTACAAGGCCCCGACCGAAGAATCGGCCCCAAGCGAGGCCCCCAAGGCCTGAGCCTGGCGCGAGTTCTGACTCTTAACACCCAAGTCCGCCCTGGTATCCCCGGGGCGGACTTCGGCGTTGGCACAACTCGTATTTGGGTCCCGGGTTGTTCCGGCGTGTGCTGGACCAGACTCGATTCTCTGGGCGACTACAAGGATGTGATCCGAAAAGGCAAAACCAAAGCGGCCGGATCGAATGAGCCGCTTGCCGTGTAGGGTTTAGACCCCTACAACCGCGCATAGCGGGACTCCTCGGCGGGCGCTATCATTTGCCCGTGGCCGGAAGGCGGATAAGATCATGTAAGAGGTTTGCCTATGACACGAGCAGTCACCTTTGCTGACGTCCTTGATCTGGCGGATGGTCTGCCTCTGGATGAGAAACAGGAGTTGATCGACGTTCTGCGGCGCCGAACCGCCGAGCAGCGACGCAAGCAGATCGTCCGCGAGGTGGCCGCTTCGGAAAGGGAGCATCAGCAAGGCAAATCCAAAGTAGGAACGCCCAGCCAGATCATGCGGGAGATACTCGGGTGAGCCACGTCATCGTTTACACGCCCGCATTCATCCGCGCCGCGCGTCAACTGACGGCAAAAGCCCCACGCCTGGCCGATAATCTGAGGGCAACGCTTGAACTTATGGAGGCAAACCCTTTTGACCCCTCCCTGCGCAGCCACAAACTGAAGGGAGCCCTCAAGGACTACTGGGCATGCAGTGCGGCTACGACCTGCGGCTTGTATTCCGGTTCGGCACATCCAATGGACGCAAAGCCGTGTTTCTCCAGACCGTTGGCAGCCATGATGAAGTGTACTGATTCGGCGAGTCTTGCGGTTGCCGGTTTCGAACAGACGCATACAATACCTGTCATGGTATGGACGTGGCTCTCGTAACCGTCCGCCACTAATGCTACGCATTTGGAGTAAGACGCATGGACCTGAAAACAACTTATCTCGGCTTCCAGCTCAACAGCCCGATCATTCCGGGCGCTTCGCCGATCGTCGACGATCTGGACGAGGTGAAGAAGCTTGAAGATGCCGGCGCACCGCTGATCGTCATGCATTCGCTTTTTGAGGAGCAGATCTCCGGCGAACGCCTCGCGAGCATTTACCACATGGAAATGTACGCCGACAGCTACGCCGAAGCCCTGAGCTATTTCCCCAAGCCCGACGAATATCGCCTGGGGCCTGAGGACTACCTCGAGCACATCCGCAAGATCAAACGCACGGTGGCACTCCCGGTCATTGCGTCGCTCAACGGCTCGACTCCCGGCGGCTGGGTTGACTATGCCAAGCTCATTCAGCAGGCCGGCGCTGATGCGCTGGAACTGAACGTCTACACGCTGGCGACCGACCCGCAGGAAACCGGTGACCAGATCGAGAAGCGTACGCTCGAAGTCGTCCGCGCTGTCACCCAGACGGTGAGCATCCCGATTTCGGTGAAGCTCTCTCCGTATTACAGCTCACTGTCGAATTTCGCCCACCAGCTTGATGATCTGGGCGTCGACGGCCTGGTGCTGTTCAACCGCTTCTATCAGCCCGACATCGACATCGAGAAGCTCGAGGCCGTCAGCTCGCTGAAGCTGTCCACCTCGGCCGAGTTGCTGCTGCGTCTTCGCTGGCTGGCGATTCTCTCGCGCAAGGTCGGGGCGAATCTTTCCTGCTCCGGCGGCGTGCATACGCCTGAAGATGTGCTCAAGTCCGTCATGGCCGGTGCCCACTCCGTGCAGGTGGTCTCGTGCCTGCTGGAACGCGGCGTGGGATATCTCAAGGACCTGAACAAGGGCCTGAGCGATCTGCTGGAAAAGCTCGAATACACCTCGCTGCAGCAGGTGCGCGGCAACATGAGCCTCGCCCGCTGCCCGGACCCCGGTGCCTTCGAACGCGCCAACTACATGCGCATCCTCCAGACCTGGAAGCCCGACGCGGCCGTGTAAGCCGCACGCGGGCGTCAAGGCCTGCGACGATCGAGAAACCAGCACGGGCGAGCCCGCCGGCTCGCCCGTGCTGCGCTGCCTCTTGCCCGGCCGCTCGGCTTGGGTATCCTGTCACGCGAACAACAATATCCCTATTTTAGGAACAACCTTATGAGTAACCCCATTCCTGTTGCCGTCCAGCTTTACTCCATTCGCGATCTCTGCGCTAAGGACCTGCCCGCCGCGCTGTCGATGGTGAAGTCGATCGGCTACAACACCGTCGAATTCGCAGGCTATCACGACCGCAGCGCCTACGACCTGCGCAAGATGCTCGACGACAACGGCCTGACCTGCTGCGGCACACACATCGGCATGGACAAGCTCACCGGCGACAATCTCGCCCGGACGATCGACTTCCATCACATCCTGGGCTGCAACTACCTGGTCGTGCCCGGGATACCCAAGGAAAAACGCGACACCGTTGTGCACATCGCCCAGACCGCCCGATGGTTCAATGAACTCACCGAGACGCTGGCTCCCGAGGGCATGCAAACGGGCTATCACGCCCACGGCGATGACTTCGCCAAGGTCGGCGACCGCTCCGCGTGGGATATCCTCTTTGCCAGCACCGTCACCGACGTGATCATGCAGATGGATGTCGGCAACGCTGCCAGCGGCGGCGACGATCCCCTGGCCACGCTGAAGCGTTTTCCCGGCCGAGCCCATTCCGTCCATCTTAAGGAATTCGGCGGCCCCAAGGACGCGATCATCGGCGAGGGCACGCTGCCTTGGAAGGATATCCTCTCTTACTGCGGCACTCAGGGCGGCACCAAGTGCTTCGTCGTCGAGTACGAGTGCGAAGGTCCCAGCGTGGCTGATGCCCTGCGGCGTTCGCGCGAGTTCCTCAAGGGTTTCGGACTGTAAGACCGCCAGCGCGGGGAGAGCGGGTGTGCCCATTTTCCCGGGCAACCCAGGAATCCAGCCCCATTGAGCAGCAGCGCACCCGTGGCACATGCGCCCTCGCTTGTAGCAATGGCCGCCTCGCGGCAGCGAGTCCTTACTCCGCTGCTGCTCAATGGGGCGACCGACTTCCACATCGCGAGCCCGCCTGAAAAAACGGGCACGACAGGCAGAGGCGACGAAGGACCGCGACGAAGGACCGAGTGTGGTTGATCACAACCACGCAGTGTATGATCACCGCCAGCAGGCAGCCGTAGCTCAGTTGGATAGAGCAGCGGATTTCTAATCCGCCGGTCGAGGGTTCGAATCCCCCCGGCTGCATTCGATGACCGATATCAGTCTTCAAGCCGTCAGCAGGCACTTCGGCAAGACCGTTGCCCTCGATGCCACCAGTCTCCAGATCGCGGGCGGCGAGCTTTTCTTTCTGCTGGGCCCATCGGGCTGCGGCAAGAGCACGCTGTTGCGGCTGATCGCCGGGCTGCTCGAACCGACGGCCGGGCGGATTTTCTTTTCCGGGCGCGATGTCACCGACCTGCCCACCGACCAGCGCAACGCTGTGATGTGTTTCCAGAGCTACGCTCTCTGGCCACACATGACGGTCCGCCAGAACGTGTCGTTCGGGCTGGAGGTGCGGAAGGTTGCGCCGGGCGAGCGCAAGCGCCGGGTGGATGAGGTGCTGGACCTGGTCCGCATGCGGGAACTGGCCGACCGCAAGCCCAATGAACTCTCCGGCGGGCAACAGCAGCGTGTGGCGCTGGCTCGCGCGGTTGCGGTGTCGCCGGCGTGTCTGCTGCTGGATGAGCCGCTGTCCAACCTCGATGCCCAGTTGCGGCTGGAGATGCGAAGTGAGATCCGGCGGATCTGCAAGTCGGCAGGGTGTACGACTGTTTATGTGACCCACGACCAGAAAGAGGCCCTGAGCATCGCTGACCGCATCGCGGTGCTGAAGGACGGCAGACTCATGCAGGTCGGGACGCCGGCCGAACTCTACCATCGCCCGGTGAGCAGCTTCGTGGCCGGGTTTGTCGGGCAGACGAATCTGATCCCCGGCACGGTGCGTCATCGCTCGGCCGGGAAGCTCATCATCGAGACGAAGCTGGGGATGATTCAGGCGGATGGAATCGCACGCGGCGATGAGGTGATCCTGAGTATTCGGCCGGAGCATCTGCGGCTAACCGAGGGTCCGGCGGCGGGCAACCACTTTGCTGCCAAACTGGTTGAAACAACATTTCTCGGCGAGAGCAGCGAGCACGTGCTATCGGCCGGTGAAAGCGCGGGCGCGATCGAACTGAAGGCGGTCTCATCGCCGCCGGTTTTGCTGCCGCCCGGCATGGTGCAGTTGAGCTGCGACCCGGCATCGGTGGTGGTGCTGGAAGCGTAGAAGCGACTCTGTAGTCGCTTTCCTCACCGTCCACACGGCAAGGTAATCGTCAGGCTACAGTACTGACCAACGCATCATCGACGACTGCAGGGTGTTGGGCGACAAACCAGCCGCCAAATGAACACCGGTTAAGTCGACGGGGCTTGAGGGACGAAAGCGACTACAAGTCGCTTCTACAGGGGAGGAAGCGACTACAGATTCGCTGCTACCCTTGTACCACCAGCGGCGCAATCGCCAAGTCGCGCAGGAGCAGGTTCACGGTTCGGCCCGGGCCGGCCGGGTGCTTTATGACCAGCTTCCGCAGGAAGTCGGACTGGACGAAGTCTGCCAGCCAGCCGATGGCGCCGATGGCCGGTGAATAGTTGGAGGTCGCCTCGCCGTTGATGCGGAAGGTATTGTCTTCAATGCACGCGCGCTCGAGATAGCCAGCGACCTGCCGGATTCTCGCCACATCGAAGTGCGCCTCGATCTCCTCGCGGCTCAGACGCGACATGGCAGCGCACGCGCCCTCGACTCCATAGCCCCAGTACAACGCTCCCTGCCGACAATCGCCCTCGGGCGTGAACGCCTTTTGCCAGAACGCCGCGAGGATTGCCAGCGCCTTCTTGCGTGCCGCAGGCCGAGGCTGGCCGATGGCTTCCAGCGCCAGGCATGCCCCCAGCAGTGCCCCAGCGCACACGCCCGGCCAACTGTTCATGCCCGGCGTGTCCAGCTTCGTCCATGCTTCATCAGAGCCGGCGACCAGCGGCTCGAGGCAGCGGCGGTCGATCTGGTGCACGATGGCCGGGCCAACGGTCTGCGTTTGCTGAGAGAGCCACGGTGAGAGCAATTCCAAACTCTCGGCCAATTCGCCGGCCAGTTCGCACGCCGCCAGATCCAACTGCGGTGCCCCCGCCTCCGGCAGATCATGGTTGGGCAGATGGGCCGAGACCATCCACGTGGGCTGAAACGCCAGGTCAAACAGCCAGTTCAGCAGGCGGTCGTCGGGGTCGGATGGGTCGATGCCGTGGAGCAGGCGATTGACCACCAGCCGGGAAAGCCCCATGCGGGTCTTTCGCCAATGGTCGTCCAGAGGCGATCGGTCGCTCTTTCGGCGCATCACGAGGTATTCGGCGGCGGTGGGCAGCGGCAGGCGATCGGGAATGGCCGGGAGTTGCCAGCGGAGTTTGGTCAGCAGCCTGTGGGCCGGCAAAAGCGTGTCGAGCCTGGTCCAGTACGAGCGGTCTTCGATCCCTGCGGGTTGATACGGCTGCATGATTTGGGCAGAGGGTAACGCGC
>JBBQTU010000048.1:0-20589 GCA_038213005.1 Tepidisphaerales bacterium
ACGCACACCACGTGGTCAACATGATTCAGGATCCGCCGGTCCAGCCACTCATAGGCCCGCACCTTCAGCGTCGCCCACGTCCAGCCTCGCGACACCGCCACCACCGGCACCCCCGCCCTCCGAGCCGCCATATACCCGATAATGTCCGGCTTATAGCCGTGGCACAGCAGCACGTCCGCCCGCAACGACCGCAGGCAACTCGCCACCTCTTTCGCCGCCGACCAGAGCCGGGGGGCATTGCCCCGCAGTTCCACCGCCGCCAGACCGTGGTTCCGCAGTTCCTGAACAAACGGCCGGTTCAGCCCGTGTTCCCGAAACGAGAGGAACACCGACCGATACTCCGCCGGCATCGCCCTGGCCAGGCCCAGCATCTGCCGCTCAGGGCCGCCGAAAAATGGAGAGGCTGTCAGGTGCACAATATTCATGATTCATCCCTGCGGCGGCTGCGGAATAATTGACGGCACAGTTGATTCGATCCCCAATGACCGGTTCGTCGACGGGCGTATCGCCGGTCCGCTGGTGTTCAGCCGATAGCGACCCAGGTCCTCCCACACCTCTTCCAGTCGTCGCGACAGCGATTCCCAGTCATAACGCTGCCGCACCATCGCCCGCGCATTGTCCGCAAGCGCCGCCATCGGCGCGGGCTGCCGAATCGCCTGCACCAGCATCGACACGTGCTCTTCCACGCTGCCCGACACCTTCAAGTGCTCATCCGCCGTCACACTCAACCCCTCAGCACCCACACGGCTGGACACCACCGGCGTGCCCGCCGCCATCGCCTCCAGTATCTTCAGCCGCGAACCCCCGCCGATCCGAAGCGGCACAGTCATCGCCGTCGCCCGAGCCAGGTACGGCCGAACATCTGGAACATCCGCGTGCAATTCCACGCCTGGCGTCCCCTGGATGCGCGACACCAGCCACTGCGGCGGCCGGCGCCCGACCATCACCAGACGCGCTTCAGGCTCCTGCTGCTGCACCAGCGGGAATATCTGATCCAGCAGCACCCGTGCCGCATCCAGGTTCGGCCGCCAGTCCAGGCTGCCCAGAAACAGCAGGCTTGCCCGCTGCGGGCTTCGCGCCATCTCAGCAAAATGGGCGCAGTCCACGCCGTTATCCACCACCGCCGTGTGCGTGATGCCAAACTCTTTCCTCGCCAGTTCCTGATCCTCCGGGCTGACCGTGACCACACACTCCACTTCGCTAAACAGTCGTTGTTCCACGCGATGGAACTTGCGCCACTGCTGACGCAGATACCATTTCTTCACCGGATTCGTCTCGCTCTGCACATAACGCTCCCAGATCAGCGACTCCACGTTGTGAGCAACGACGACCCGCCTCACCCCTGACACCCCGCGCAGCGCATCGGCATACGCCAGCCACTCAAACTGCCACACATCCACCTTCTCGGAGATGGCATGCCGCAAGATCGCCTTGCGCATCGCGCGGCTGTTGTGCGAACTCACCGCATACGGAGACCGCGACGCCAGATTCGCCGCCAGACGCCAGTACAGCCCCGCCCCCGTCCGCTTGGGCGGTTCATCGTCGGCGATGATCGTCCGGATCCCCCGCTGCTCCAGATAGCTGACCGCCTCCTGCGTCTCAGCACTTCCTGCATCCGCCCGCGCGATGTACGTCAGCCGATGCCGCTTGGCCAGCTTGAGCATCAGGTTCAGCGTGCGGATTCGGTTGCCCGCCGTCGGCGGATAGGGCATCGACTCATTGACGATGACCACATTCATTCGGCCACCCCATACAACTCGCTGTGCCGCTTCACCAGTTGGTCCAGGCTGTATGCCTCGCTCACCAGTTCACGTCCGCCCCGGCCCATCCGCTCGCACGGCTCGGCATCGCCCAGCAACCGCACCAGCGCCTTGGCCAGTTCACCCACATCCCGCCGCGGCACCAGCAACCCTGTCTGCCCATCCTTCACCACCAGCGGCAAATCTCCCACGCTCGTGGCGATCACCGGCAGCCCCGCCGCCATCGCCTCCAGCACCGCAATCGGCAAGCCCTCCCGATCGGAACTCAGCACAAACACATCCGCCCCGGCCAGTATCTGCGGAATATCCCTCCTCACCCCAAGCATCGCCACGCGGCCGCCAAGGTTCAGCTTCGCGATGACCTCCTCGATCGCCGCCTGCTCGACCCCGTCACCCACGATCAGTAGCTTGGCATCAGGCACCCGCGCCGCCGCCTCTGCAAACGCCGCCAGCAGCAGCCGATGATTTTTCTCCGGGAACAGCCGCGCCACGATCACCGCCGCCCGGTCCGCCGGCTTCAGCCCCAAGGCCTCACGCGCCGCCGCTCGCGGCACATTGAAACGACCCAGATCCACCGCCGCCCTCACGATCTCCAGTTTCCCCGCGGGGATCCCCACCTTCTCCCGCAGCACCCGCTCCCCATCGGCACCGATCGCCGTCACGCGATGGCAGAAGATCGACAGCAATCGCAGCATCCATCTCAGCTTGCGGCTCTTGTACATCTCCACCGAATGCTCGGTGTGCACAATGCGGATCCCCAGCAGCCGCGCCGCCACCACGCTGTAAAGCAGTTGGTTCAGATGATGCGTGTGGATCACATCCACCTTCTCACGACGCAGCAACTGGAACATCCTGCCCATCAGCCGCCAGTCCACCCCCGGCCGACGGTTCATGATGTGATACGGCACACCGCGCCGCCTGACTTCCGGCTCCAGCGCCCCTCCCTGGTCGATCCCGCACATCACCGACCTGTACTTCGACGCATCCAGGCCCGACGCCACCGTCAACGCGTAGGTCTCGGCCCCCCCGGCCACCAGCGACCAGGTCACCTGCATCACCGTCCGCCTGCGGCGCACTTCAGCCCGCTCCGACATTTTGGCCGGTACGCCCATCACCACCCGACCTGCTGTCGTGTCCGGTAGACTTGTCACGATGCAATGCTCCTGTTTCGCCTCTATGGCATTCGTCCTCCCTCCACTGTGCGAACGCCGTGCCGATGCCGCAGCCCTCTTCCGCGGTCCACCCGGCCCCGGGTGGGTCCGCCGCCTCTCCCCCACACCAACTTGGCAAATTCGCCTCTCGCCTCTGGCCCGACAAACCAGCCCTCTTCAGTGGCCCACCCGCCTCGGGTGGGTCGTCCGCACCACACCAACTTTGCAGATTCGCCACTCGTCCTCCGGCCCGACAAACCAGCCCTCTTCAGTGGCCCACCCGCCTCGGGTGGGTCCCCCGCACCACACCAACTTTGCAGATTCGCCACTCGTCCTCCCGCCGCCAGCCGCCTTTCGCCAATGCGCCGCCAGGGCCGCCGCTTTCCCACACCCCGATCCCGGTCGATGTGCTACAATGCCCCCATGCCAGCACCCATCGGAAGCCTCTGCGTATTCCGCGACGACGGCCTGACCCATTGGAAAGTCGCCCTCTGCCACAACTGCGGCGTCAACAAAGAGGTCCTTGGCCAGTTCTCTTCCCAGAGCGAGGCCGAAGCCTTCGCCACCGCCGAACAAGCCCGCCGCAACAACGCCGGCATCAAGACCCCCTACGCCCTCCACGTCGACGACTGCCCCTGCTGGCAAAAGCAACTCTGACCCCCCCGCCCTCTCGCCCCCCTCCCGCCCACTCGCCCTCACGCCCTCTCTCCCTCTCGCTCTCGTCCCCCTCCTAACCGCGTGCATGACGCCGCCCCTGCCATTAGAATCCCGCCCATCATGGCTCGATACTTCCCCGATTTTCCAGCGTTCGCCGCCGCCGCCAAAGAGGCCGAGATCGTCCCCGTCTACCGCCAGTTGATGGCCGACCACCTCACCCCCGTCACCGCCTTCGAACTGCTCGGCCGCGAGGCCCACGCCTTCCTGCTCGAAAGCGTCGTCGGCGGCGAACGCATCGCCCGCTACAGTTTCATCGCCGCCGGGCCCACCACCGTCTATCAGGTCTCCTGCGGCGATGCCCAGCTCATCGACTTCCGCACCGGCCAGACCCGCAGCTTCCAGACCACCGACCCGCTGGCCGACCTCGCCAAACTCCTGCCCCAGCGCAAATACCACCGGTCCAAGAATCTCCCCGCCTTCACCGGCGGACTGGTCGGCTACGCCGGCTACGACACCATCCGTTACTACGAAGCCGAAAAGCTCAACCACCCGCCCCACGATGACCGCCACCTGCCCGATGTCCTCTTCGGCGTCTACGGCGAGATGGTCGTCTTCGACCACGTCGACAAGACCATCAAGGTCGTGGCCAACGCCCAGATGGACTCGCATTCCAGCCTCGAGGAAACCTACTCCGACGCCAAGCGCCGCATCGACGCCATCGTCCAGAAACTCAGCCAGTCGCCGCGCGGCGCCAGCGGCGAGATCGACCCGCACAGCCCCCTGTCCCTGAATTACGAAAGCAACTTCACCCAGGCCCAGTTCGAGCAGGCGATCCTCAAGGGCAAGGAATTCATCAAGGCCGGCGACATCTTCCAGTACGTCCCCAGCCAGCGTCTCCGGGTCGCCAGCAAGGCCGACCCGTTCGATGTCTACCGCGCCCTGCGCGTCATTAACCCCTCCCCGTTCATGTTCTATCTTAAGACGCCGGCCTGCGTCCTGATCGGCGCCAGCCCCGAGATCCTCTGTCGCGTCCAGGATCGCAAGATCACCAGCCGCCCGCTGGCCGGTACGCGCAAGCGCGGCGCGACCGAAGCCGAAGATGTCGCACTGGAAAAGGAACTGCTCGCCGACCCCAAGGAACGCGCCGAGCACATCATGCTCGTCGACCTGCACCGCAACGACGTCGGCCGGGTCGCCAAGGTCGGCAGCGTTGAGATCTCCGACGTCATGACCGTCGAGCGCTACAGCCACGTCATGCACATCACCAGCAACGTCACCGGCGTGCTGGAAGACCAGTACTCCGCCCTCGACGCCCTGCGCGTCTCGCTCCCGGTCGGCACCGTCTCCGGCGCCCCCAAGATCCGCGCCATGCAGATCATCGACCAGCTCGAACCCACCCGCCGCGGCCCCTACGGCGGCGCTGTCGGCTACCTCGACCTCGACGGCAACATGGACACCTGCATCGCCCTTCGCACCATCGTCTGGAAAGACGGCATGTTCGACGTGCAGGCCGGCGCCGGCATCGTCGCCGACTCCGTCCCCGCCAGCGAATACGAAGAAACCATGAGCAAGGCCCGCGCCATGCTGAAAGCCGTCCAAGCCGCCCAGGACGGCTTCTAGTGTGCTGCGGCCGAAGTGCATCAACATGGGTGACGGGTGGCGTGCTCAGGCCGGTACACCGGAATGAGCATGGGGCGCACAAGTAGTGCGAGGCGTCCTCGCCCGCACAGGAGCATCCAATGGCTCCCCCGCGGATCACGCCGTGTCCGTCGACGGCGCCCGGAACTGGGGGACCACGTGCTACCTCTCCCCGCGCAGATAATCGTGCGCCAGAATCTGAAACACGCTGCTGGTCCACGTATACGCCGGGTCCCGCAGCGCCTTGCCCGTCAACGCATCAAAATTCTCGGCATTCCCATTGTCCGCAACCGTCCGGCAAAATCGTTTTGCAATCTCCTTCGCCAGCGCCTTCTGCCCAAGCTGCGCCAATCCGTCCACGATCAGCATCGTCGAAGGCGCCCAGATCGGTCCGCGCCAGTAACCATCCGCCACATACTTCGGGCTCTTGATGCTCTCGGTCGCCAGCCCGTGGCGCGTGAGGAATCGTCCTTCCTCGCTCACCGCAGCTACCAGTTTCGCCGCGATCTCTGGCGGCAAGCGATTGCCCAGTATCAGCGGAATGTGCGGGATCAGGCTATCGCCACCCTCGGCCACCTTGTGATCGCCACTCCGCGGAGCGATGAAATGGTCGCCCCGCCAGTTGTGCGCCAGCAGCCGCTCCAGAAGCTGGTCCGCCCGCTTCTGCCAGCGATGTGCATCCCGCTTCTTGCCGATCCGCTGGGCCATCTCCCCCAGCACATCCATCTGGATGATCAGGAACGACGACAGATCCGGCCCCTCCAGCGGCGTGCCAATATCAAAGCTCGTGCTGTTGTCCCAGCCCGAGTCGTTGCCATGACTGTATTGCGGAATCCCGTCATGGTCCGAGTCGCGGTTATCCATCCACCAGTTGGTCCATCGGCACAGCGGCTCGTAAAACTCCTTCAGCCGCCTGACGTTGATCCAGTCAGTGCGTTTCATGAGCTGCCGCAAAGTCCACCCGTGGATCGGCGGCTTGACGAAATTCCGCACCATCGTGCGATCGTTGTAGCAGTCCGGCGGCGCCCCGCCGGCATCCTGGTGATCGAACGTCACCAGCAACTGATCCCACGCCATCTGCGGATTGTGGTACGACAGCGCGATGGCGTTGAAGCAGTGATCCCAGTTCCAGACGTTGTGCATCCAGTTCTTACTCATCAGCATCGCCGGCCGGCGGAAATACCCGTCTGCCGCCACCACCGCCGACCAGTTCACGTATGCCGCCAGTTCCCCCGCCGCCGCCAGATTCTCCGGCATCGCCGGCGATCGCTTGAGCCACCCCGCGAACTCGCCCTGGACCTCCGCCACGCAATCCTGGAAGCTGCGCGTGTGGCAGTTGGTCGGCACCACGCTGGTGAACTCCTCAATCGCCCCCTCGATCGTCGACCCGGCCCGCCCCACCGACTGGAAATCCAGCACCACGTGCTTGCACATCACGCCATCCCACGGCGCATCCACCGCCAGCCGCCCCTTGAGCACACCCAGCACATAGCTCGACCGGTGCGCAAACGAGTTCACCGTCCATCGCCCACCATCAATCGGCATGGCAAACCCAAACGGAACCGTCTGGGTCAAACTCAGACGCACCCCCACGCCCTTGGCCAGGAATCGGATCGACTTCGGGCAGGCAAAACAGAACTCCGCATACCCCTGCTTACTCTCCAGGCGCAAGACGGCGGGCGTCACCTTGGTGGTCACCGCCACCGGCTTGCCGTCGGCGATCAGTTCGATGCGAAACACCTCCTGCATCGCGGCGTCGCCGTGCAGCGTGCGCAGATACACACCCTGCACCAGCGTCTTCCCATCCCCCCGCCGGGAAATCGCAAGAAAGGACCCGTACCGACTGAAACTCACGCCGAGAATATCAAAACTCATGATGCGACCGCCCGCGCCAAATTGCCAACGCCTTCCCAAACTCGCAACGCGACATAATACCGGCCCCACCCGCCGGAGCAATGCAATCTCAGGAGCCCTCTCTCACGCTCTCACGGGGCGTGCCCATTTTTCCGGGCAGGCGAGTTCTCAGCCCCAACGGGGCGGCATTCTTATCCCCAGGGGAAGCGTACTCCCGCAGCCCTGGGTATGTCCCATTCCCCCGGAATGTGCCCGGAATGGGCGACACAGCTTTGAGCACCCTATTCGCTCCAACCACTCGCTGACGCGCAACTCGCATCTGCCCGGAAAAACGGGCACGCCCCTCTCACGCCCCCTCCGCCCGCCAACCACCCGCGGTCCCTCTGGCCCTGGTCGTCATGCCAGAATCGCTCACTTCACTCCGCGTCTTGGCGGGCTTGGCACCGGGGCCTGCCTGCTGGCGCTCCCGCCCTCTTCCCACACGGCCGCCGCCACAACCCGATAGACTTACGTGCGATCGGAGGGGCAAGATGCACTCGTTTTCCAGGGTTGGGGGGGAGTGGGTCGGGAGAGCAGTATTGATAAGGACTTACGTGCAGATTGGGGGTCAAGGTGATCAAGTTTTTTTGTCAGCGGTCATTAGTCGTAAGTCATCAGTCATCAGGAAGAGCGTAACACCCCGGCGCGGCCGGGGTAGACTCCGGACAAGAAAAGAGGGCGCGATTCGCTCCGCCCGATTCGCCCGCAGCATCGTTCGTCAGAGATATCGAAAAGCGAGGTTCCGACTTTACTGGCCATCCATCACCGCTCCTTTCGTGCCGTTTCCTTTGCGCTGGCTTCGATCCCGCATCATCCACTCAAGGGCCATGCACGATTCACGGGGTCCGCCGCCCAAGCCAAGGACAAGGGGTCCTGGCATATTCTCCGTCGCTGCTGCTCTGCAACCTTTCCCTCGCCGATTCTGCGTCCCGGGTCGCTCCTTTGAGGCCGGTCTGCCTTGAGACAATTCCGACTCACGACAGTTTAGCGACCTCGTCCGTTTACGCACGTACGATCTCCTAGATGTGGATTCAATGTCGCATCTGCCAGGTGCGTTGTCGCAACGAATAGGATGCGCCCGCTTCCTGGGCGGGGACGTCATCATCTGTGCGAGAGAGCTTCAATTGACTGGGGGCGCGATTGAGCACGTGATGGAGCACGCGATAGAGCCACACGCCCGGGCCGACGCTTATGCCACGACGGGGGTAGCGGGAGTTGGGCGGCCGCCGGTGGGAGGGTGAGTGATCGTCAGGAAATACATCGCCAGCAGGAAGCAGATC
This sequence comes from Tepidisphaerales bacterium, assembly GCA_038213005.1. Taxonomy (GTDB): domain Bacteria; phylum Planctomycetota; class Phycisphaerae; order Tepidisphaerales; family Tepidisphaeraceae; genus JBBQTU01. Next base: position 8,380 of record JBBQTU010000048.1, read on the forward strand.
CAAGCGGCCAGGATCAGGCTGAGGATCCGGAACCGCTTGTGGCTGGGCTTGGCGGGGGCGAGGAGTCGGATCCAGGCGGGGTCAGACGTTTTCTGAGGATGCGGCATGGTTTATAGCTTGCTCTGGACTTTGTATTGGCGCTCGAAGGCGATCTCGAAGTCGTAGACGTTGCGAAAGTCGTCCACTGAATCCTCCTCGGTCTTGCGGAGGAACCCGTTGTCGACCAGGGCGAAGACGATTCGGCCGAAATCGTAGGTGGAACGGATGCCCCATCGCCAGAGGACCGCTCGGGCCAGGTAGCCCCACTGGGCCTGGGCATAGTCGCGGAGGCCTTCGGCAAGTTGCTGTCCGCTAACGTGGCGGTCGCGCCCGGGCGCACGCGGTTTGCCGGCGAGTGAGCCGTGGACGAGCGATGCGGTGTGGCCAAGGCCCTGCTGGACAAACTCAAACGCTTCCAGCGGGTAGCTGCCCTGTTCGTCCGCCAGTTCAGACAGACTTTTGCCGGTGGGCTTGCGGTGGATCTCTTTACTCTGCTTGGCCATGCCTCCAATCTAACGCGCCAAAGTCAGCCGTCCAGTGCATATCCGTTTGGCCGGTATTCTGCCTCACAATAAAAGCGGGCTATGAATGGCCAAGGCCGCCCGGGATCAGCCTGCCGCTAAGTGGATTGCCAGCAGACAAATACGTCCTGATATCCCCGATGGCGTTCCAAGTCTGGAAACTGAAAGGATTTGCGGTTCCCAAAACCGCATCCGCGGAGCTAGTCTCACCGTGGCAACAGTGCCGGAAAGCGGCGTGGCTATGGATCATGCACAGTCTGTATCGTCGGTGCGCGCGGTGATGATCCAACGAGTGAAGGGCAACTAAATGCACGGAAGCACAACTCGCCTCGGGCATACGGTGGACCAGGATGGCCCTGTGCCCTCGTTTGCTGAGCAAGCGTCTGAAGCGTCGCCGGCTTTGCTGCGTCCGCTGACCTTTCCGGGCGGCGCCCGGGCCGTTGAAGAGGCCCCTGCGGATCGCAGCTATCGCGGCCTGTTCGATAATAACATCGACGCGGTTTTCGCCTTGGACCGATTCGGCCGATTTATGGAGATCAATTCCGCGGCCCAACGGCTCTGCGGCTATGCCCAGGCGGAGCTTCGTGGGTGCCGTTTTTCCGATCTCTGCGTCGCGGGCGACCTTGAGACCGCCAATCACTTTTTCTCGCAAGCGATGGCGGGCGATGCGCGGAACCTGGAACTGACGATCGTCCGGCGGGGCGGGCACCATGTGAAGTTGTTCGTCACCGGCGCCCCGATCGTCGAGCAGGATGCGACCTGCGGCATGTTCTGCATCGCCCGCGATGTCACGCGCCGCAAGAAAATCGAGAGCGAACTTCGCTCGGCCCGCCGGGACGCGGAGCGGGCCGTCCGCACCAAGGATCGTTTTCTGTCCGTGCTGTCTCACGAACTTCGCACGCCGCTGATGCCAGTGCTGGCGACGGTGCAGGTCCTGCAGGAGCGTAGCGATCTCACGCCCGAACTGCGCGAAGCGATGGGGATGATCCGGCGCAACCTGGAACTTGAGGCCCGCCTGATCGACGACCTGCTGGATCTGAACCGCATTCGCCGCGGCCGCCTTGAGCTGATCCGCGACCTGACGGATGTTCACGCCCGCATCCGCAACGTGCTTCGGCTGTGCGAGGTGGATCTGCGTTCGGGGAATATAGAACTCGAACTGCATCTTGATGCCACTGCCCATCGCCTCATGGCCGACCCCGGGCGCGTGCAGCAGGTGATCTGGAACCTGCTGAAGAATGCCATCAAATACAGCCCCAGCAGCGGTCGGATCACGGTGCGGACCCGCAACGTGACCGGGACGTCGGATTTCCCCACCGACCTTTTTCCCTGGAGTCAGGATTCGTCCGGCGATTGGGGAAGCCCACCGCAACTGCATGGTCCAGGCCAGCGATTTGTGGTGGTCGAGGTATTGGACGCGGGGGTTGGAATCAGCGCGGAACACCTGTCGGGTATCTTTGACAACTTTGAGCGGATGGACGCCGACGCGCCGCTGTTTGACGGCGTGGGGTTGGGCCTGACGATCAGCCGCGCCCTGATCGAACTGCACGGCGGGCGCATCTGGGGGCACAGCGACGGGCTGGGGCAGGGTGCCGTATTCACCGTCGCCTTGCCGCTGTGCGAGATTGAGCAGCCGCAACAAACAGCGCGTCGCCCCGCGGCGACGGGGCACAGGGCCAGACCAGGGCAGCAGATCCTGCTGGTTGAGGATCATCCGGACACCGCCAAAGTCATGACCTGTCTGCTTCGCAATTACGGATACTCGGTGACGACCGCGACGACGGTGTCGGCCGCCATCGCCGCAAGCAAGGACACTGCGTTTGACCTGCTGGTCAGCGACATCGGCCTGCCCGACGGCACGGGGATCGACGTCATCACGCACCTGCGGCAGGACAGCGACATCCCGGCGATCGCACTGAGCGGATTCGGGATGGAAGAAGACGTCGCCCGCAGCCGCAACGCGGGCTTTTCCGATCACCTGGTCAAGCCGATCAACCTCAAGCACTTTGAGGCAGCATTGCAGAAGCTACTCGGACAGGAGTAGGCTGCGAAGACTCACTCCCCCAGCGGCAAGCGGATTCGGAAGGTGCTGCCGGCGGCGGGCTGGCTCTGAACTTCCACCTGGCCGCCGTGGGCGCTGATGAGGTGTTTGACGATCGACAGGCCCAGGCCTGTGCCGCCCATCTCGCGCGAGCGCGAGCGATCCACCCGGTAGAATCGCTCGAAGATGCGGGGGATGTCCTGGGCCGGGATGCCTAGCCCGCTGTCGGCGACTTCGATCAGGGCCTGACCAGGATCAAATCGGACGGTCAGGGAGATGTGCCCGCCATCGGGCGTGTACTTGATGGCGTTGTCCAGCAGGTTGGCGACCGCACGCTCGATGTAGTCCGCGTTGCCCACCACCGGCGGACTCACCGAGGGCAGGTTGAGCGTGAGGGTGTGGTTTTTGCGATTGGCGGCCGGCTGCATCGACTCGCTCACCCGCCGCGCGAGTTGCGGCAGATCGAGACTGGTGCGGCCAGGCAGGGCGGCCTGGCTCTCCAGCTTGGAGAGTTCCAGCAGGTCGTTGACCAGGTTGGTGAGCTGGTCGGCGTGGCGCTCGATGGTCGCGAGATAGCGGTCGCGGCGTTCCCGGTCGTCGATCGCGCCGTCGCGAAGGGTCTCGATGAATCCTTTGATCACGGTCAGCGGGGTGCGCAGCTCATGGGAGACATTGGCGACGAATTCCTTACGCAGTTCCTGGTAGCGGAAGGCTTCGGTGATGTCGTGCATCACGACGATGAAGCCCTTGAGGGAATGCGCCTCACCAGCCCGGCCGGAGGAGTGATGCAGCGGGCACAGGGTGACTTCAAGATAGCGTCCCTCCAGCGGGCCGAATTGAAGCTGCCGCCGCTGGGCGGTGGCGGCCACTTCGTCCAGGCTCTTGATGATCTGCTCGTTGCGGATGACTTCCCACAGCAGCCGTCCCGCGGCATGATCGGCCGCGAAGCCCAGCAGCCGCCCCGCCGCTTCGTTGGCCAGCAGGATATGACGCTGCATGTCGGTGGCGATCACGCCTTCGCTCATACTGGTGAGGATGGTGCGCAGTTCGGCCTTGTCCTTCTCGGCATCGGACAGCAGGCGGCTGAACGAATCTGCCATCCGGTTCAGGGAGCGGGCCAGGATGCCAAGTTCGCCCCGCCCGGTGCGAAGGATGCGATGATGGAGCTGGCCGTTGGCGACTGCGTCGGCAAAGTGGGTGACCTCGACCAGGGGCACGGCCTGGCGCCGGGCCAGGTAATAGGAGATGACCATCGCCCCGACAATGGCGGCCGCGGCCGCTAGGGCGATGCCGAGGTAGAACGTGTGCAGCCCCGCCTGGACCGCGCGAATGTGGACGGCCACGCGGACAAATAGAGGACCGAACCCCGGCACTTCCACCCGACGGGCATGATAGAGCAGGGAATCATGCAATGTCCCGCTGGTGCGCGAGTCCCAACCTTCGCCCTCGGTGCGGGCCTGGACGATTTCGTGGCGGTAGCCGTGCGGCTCCATGGTGGCGGGGTCAGCCTCATTGTCGGCCAGCACCGTGCCGCGCTCGTCGGCGGCGATGAGCGTGATGCGGCAGTCCAGCATCTTGCCGACTTCGCGGACGTGCTGCTGCAGAGCAGCGCGGTCCCCCGAGACCAGCGGCTCGCGAAGCACCTCGCCGATCAGCGAGACGGTATTGCGCAGATCCTGATGTCGCTGCTCGAGGAAAGCCTGCTTCAGCCAGAGGGCACCCACCAGGCCCACGAGAGTCGCCACAGCGCAGATCAGCAGCACATAGGGCAGGTAGAGGCGTCGAAAAAAGAGGCTGCTGAACATGGGTTACTCGTCACCGCTGCGGCCGTCGTGGAAGCGATAGCCGAATCCGCGAACTGTTTCGATCAGGTCGCCGCCGCGGCCCAGCTTACGCCGGATGCCGGTGACATGCACGTCAATGGTGCGGTCAAAGACGTCGCGGTCGCGGTCCATCGCCGCATCAATGATCTCATCGCGTTTCAGCACGCGGCCGGGCCGTTTGGCCATGAACTCAAGGATGCGAAACTCGGTGGCGGTGAGCTGGACCAACTGCCCGGCGTATCGGACCTCGCGGCTGGCCATGTCAATAATCAGTTCGCCCCGGCGAATGACCTCGACCGGCTCCGCCTTCTCGCCGCTTCGCCGCAGGATCGCCTTCACCCGCGCCACCAGTTCCCGCGGGCTGAAAGGCTTGGTAACGTAGTCATCCGCGCCCATCTCCAGTCCCACGACCCGGTCGGCCTCGGTTGCCTTGGCAGTCAGCATCAGCAGCGGCGTATGCCGCCCGCGATCATCCCCACGCAGACGACGGCAGACCTCCAGCCCGTCCATCCCGGGCATCATGAGGTCCAGTACGATCAGGTCCGGCTTGTGACGCAAGGCCACGTCCAACCCCGACGCCCCATCCTTCGCGACGATGACGTCATAGCCTTCCTTTTCCAGGTTGTAACGCACCAGTTCCTGCAAATCCTTCTCGTCATCAATCACTAGAATCGTGCCGCTCTTGATGCTCATATTATCAGCTCCAATTCGCCGCCCGAGTCAGTTCGCTCGCGGGGCCGTCGGGGGTTGGGGAACGTAGTCCTTCACCACCGCATGCCGGACGTCCTTGCCCTTCACCCAGTAAATCACTTCTTCAGCGACGTTGGTCGCGTGATCACCGATGCGCTCCAGATTCCGCGAGATCAGGATCAGCGACAACGCCCGCTGAATGGTACTCGGATCGCCCATCATATACGTCAGCAGCGTGCGAAATATCTGGTCGCGAAATGCGTCGACCGTCGCTTCATCCTCCATGACTTTCTCCGCCAGCGTGCAGTCGCGATTGGTCATCGCGGTGAGGCTGTCGCGCACCATCTTCTGCGCCACGTCGCCCATGATCGGCAGATCCACCAGGCGTTTGAGCGGCGGCGAGGCCAGAACGTGCTGGGCGCTCTGGACAATGTTCATGGCCTGGTCGCCAATGCGCTCCAGTTCCGTGCAGATTCGTGACGCCATGAACAGAAAACGGACATCCGTCGCCACCGGCTGCTGCAGCGCGGTGTAACGGACCGCCAGTTCATCCACCTCGATCTGCATGGCGTTGACGACTCTCTCCTTGGCATACACCTCGCCAATCAGAGTGTCGTTCCGCTCCACCAGGGCGCGCATCGATATCTGAATCATCGACTCGGCCATCGAGCCCATGATCACGATCTTCTGAAACAGGTCCTGCAGTTGTTCGTCAAAACTCTTCATGTGTCACTTTTCTCGATCTCACCCAAACCGGCCGCTGATGAACGCCTCGGTCCGCGGATCTTTGGGGCTGGTGAAAATGTCCGCCGTGGCCCCCTGCTCGATCAGTTCACCCATCAACAGGAACACCGTCCTGTCAGCAATTCGCCCCGCCTGCTGGATGTTATGGGTCACCATAACGATCGTGTATTCCTTCTTGAGTTGGATCAACAGCTCTTCGATCCGTTCTGTGCCAACCGGGTCCAGCGCCGAGCACGGCTCATCCAGCAGCAGAATCTCGGGATCCACCGCCAGCGCCCTGGCGATGCACAGCCGCTGCTGCTGTCCGCCGGACAGACTCGTGCCAGGACGATCCAGCCGATCCTGCACTTCATCCCAAAGCGCTGCATGGCGCAGGCTCTTCTCGACCCGCTCGTCCAGGTCGGCTCGCCGCTTCATGCCGTTAAGGCGAAGCCCCACCGCCACGTTGTCGTAGATGCTGAAAGTCGGGAACGGATTGGGACGCTGGAACACCATGCCGATCTTGCGCCGGACCGCCACCGGGTCGATCTGCGGATCGCAGATGTCCTGGCCGTCCAGCATGACCGTGCCCTTCATCCATGCCCGGGGAATCTCCTCGTGCAGGCGGTTGAGGCAGCGGATGAAAGTGGACTTGCCGCAGCCCGACGGGCCCATAATCGCCGTCACAGCCTGCGAGGAAATGGTCAGGCTGACGCCTTTGAGTACGGTATGTTCGCCGAAGCCGGCCACGATGTTCGTCGCCGAAAGACGCGACACAGCGCCGCTAGGCGCTGCCGCGCTGCGGTTGACAAGGGAGCCGGCGAAATTATTGGAGACAGTGCTCACGCTCCTCCCTTTCCATAACGATAGCGAATGTACATGTTGGTACCAAGGCGAATCGTCAGGATCATCCCCACCAGCAGCAGCGATGCGCCCCACGCGAGGCTGACCACCTCCGGCCGCGGATCCTTGGCGTATTCATAGATGATCTGCGGCAGCGACGCCACCTGCTCGGTCAGCGGTTTGAACGTCACGATGTCCTTCACCGAGTGCGATGGCCAGGAGTTGCTGCCAAACGCGGTGAACAGCAGCGGAGCTGCCTCGCCGCCCACGCGCGCCACCGCCAGGAAGAAACCGGTCAACACCGCCGGCATCGCCGATCGCAGGACGATCCTCATAATGACGCGGCGGCGGGGCAGGCCCAGGGCGAGACCGGCCTCATTCACCGTCGGCGGGATCGCCTTGATCGCCTCCTCGGTCGTCCGCGCGAAGATCGGCAGCATGATCATTGACAGCGACAACCCGCCTGCCAGCGCAGAGAACCCGAAATGCTGTACCACCACGCTGTAGATGAACATGCCCACCACGATCGCGGGGATGCCCGACATCACGTCCAGGAGTGACCGGGTTGGCCCGGCCATGCGGTCCTGGGCAAAGTGTGCCAGGTACAGTCCCACCAGCAGCCCGACCGGCACCGCCACCAGCGTTGCCACCAGCAGCACCAGGGCCGAGCCCAGAATCGCGTTGCCAACGCCGCGGGGCGTGGCCAGCGGCAGATGGTAGAAGAACTGCCAGTTGACTGCGCCGATGCCCTTGGAAACAAGCGTCCACGAGAGGCTCACCAGCGGCACCAGGCTCGCCAGCACCATGGCGACCATCACGCACAGTGCCAGGCGGTTCTTCCAGCGTCGGGATGCGGCGTTGTTGACAATCATGCCAGCACCCCCTTCGCGCCCGCGAGTCTGCTCACCAGGGCTCTTGCCGCCAGATTCACCAGCAGGGTCATCACAAACAGCACCAGCGCCAGCTCAATCAAGGCGGCCTGCATCAATCCGGTGGCTTCGCCAAACTGGAGGGCGATGGCACTGGCGATGGAGTTGGCCGGGCCGAACAGCGACCACTGGATCGATTGCGCGTTGCCGATGACCATGGTGATCGCCATCGTCTCGCCCATCGCCCGGCCCAGGGCCAGGATGCAGGCGCCAAGCATGCCTGACCTGGCCGGCGGCCAGACGGCCAGGCGGATCATCTCCCAGCGTGTGGCGCCCAATCCCAGTGCTGCTTCGCGATAGGTGCAAGGCACAGCGCGAATCGAGTCCAGCGAAATCGAGACGATCACCGGCAGGATCATCACCGCCAGAACCAGTCCGCCGCTGAACAGCGAAAACCCATTGGTCCCGCGAAACAGAAAGAACTTGGGCCCGAATATCCAGTGCGCCGCCGGGATCACTGTTGCCTCGACCCATGGCACCATGACAAAGAACGCCCACACGCCATACACAATGCTGGGAATGGTCGCCAGTATCTCGATCAGGAATGCCATCAGCCCGCGAAGACGGGGCGTGAAGACCTCATTGAGAAACGTCGCGACGCCGATGCCGACCGGGGCCGCGATCGCCAGCGCGAACAGCGAACTGAAGAGCGTGCCCAGGATGAACGCCAGAGCGCCATAGTCCTCGCGGCCGTCGGTTGGATCCCAATTGGCCGACCACAGGAACGCCCATCCGAAAGTCTTGATCGACGGCCAGGCGCCCCAGCCCAAAACCGTCAGAAACACCAGGATCAGCAGCACCGGCAGGAGTGCAGCGCTACGAAGCAGGATGAAGAACAGCCGGTCGCCGGTGTTCTGTCGGGGTCCCGGCGCGGGAGGCCCGCCCCTGGCGGTCTTCCGCTCTATCGTGCGAGTCTGGCTCAAAGCTGCTGCGGTCATCCGGTGCGTCCTCAAAGTGGGGCAAGCCGCCTCGGCCGCCCATTTCGTCCCCGCGGCACTCGGCCCAAGCTCGCGCCAGAGCGTTTCCTTGTTCAGCGTGCATCGCAGAGCGTGATTCCGCTGGCAAGCAGATGGGCGGCCGAGGCGGCCCGCCCCACTCGATCGCGGAGCGTCGGTCTACTTCTGCGGCTCGATCGCCTTGCCATCAGCCTTGATCGAACTCAGCTTCGACTCGACCGTCGGCAGCAGTGCCTTGGGCAGGGGGGCGTAGTGCATATCCCCGGCCAGCGACTGCCCGTCGTGGGTTGCCCACCAGAGGAAGTTGACCAGAGCCTGGCCCTTGGCCGGGTCGGTCTGATTCTCGTACACCAGGATCCACGTCAGCCCGCTGATCGGATAGCTCGCGTCGCCATCGGCATTCGTTATGGACATTCGCAGATCGGCAGGGATTTCCTTAAGCCCGGCCGCAGAAGCCGATACGGCCTCAAGGTTCGCGGTCACGAACTTTCCGGCCGCGTTCTGCACATTGCCGAAGGCGATCTTGTTGTTCGCGGCGAAGATCAGTTCGACATAGCCGATGGCCCCTTCGGTCTTCTGGACGATGGCCGCCACCTGCTCGTTGCCTTTGCCACCCAGCGAGTTGTCGATCCACTTGATCGCGGTGCCCCGGCCCGGGCCGGCGGCCCACTCAGGGCTGACCTTGGACAGGTAGTCGGCGAAGATGGCGGTGGTGCCGCTGCCGTCGGAGCGATGCACCACGGTGATCGCCTTCGCCGGAAACTTTACACCCTCGTTCAGGGCGACAATCTTCGCATCGTCCCACGAGGTGATCTTGCCAAGATATATCTCGGCGATGACCGGGCCGCTGAAGTTCAGCGGCTTGTCGATGCCGGCCAGGTTGTAGATTGGAACCACTGCGCCTATGACGGTTGGAATGTGATAGATCGCCCCGCCCTTGGCGGCGGCGAGCTGCTTGTCGGTCATTGGGGAATCCGAGCCGCCAAAGTCGACCGTCCGTTCGCTGATCTGCTTGATGCCGGCGCCACTGCCGACCGACGAATAGTTGATCTTGACGTCCGGGTGGCTCGCGGTGTATTCCTGAACCAGCTTGTCATACATCGGCTTGGGAAATGTAGCCCCAGCGCCGTTGAGGGTGACATCCGCCTGGACTGACCCGGCCAACATCGCCGCCGCCATGCACGCACCAACAAACAATTTTCGCACCATGGGTAGCTCCTTCTCTGTTAAAGTTGAGGAGAATTGTTAAGACGACGCGCTAATGCTGCATGTTGGGTATGTTAAGATCTCGTTAATGTCCTAAGCCTTTTAGCAGCCGTTGTTTGAGCTTCATCTTTTCATGAAACCCTCGCCATCGCAACCGCGATTATGAAGATTATGATGCTCAAACTGCTTCGATCTTCCACCTCACCGACGTGCAGAACACCGGCATCACCTATGCTGGCCCCTCCATGACGCTACTGGAAAAGTGGGGTGACCTGCCCCATCTCGTCCGCGCCGGCAAGGCCACGCTGCGCCTGAGTGTCACCGGCCCGGCCACCGACACCCTCTACCCCCTGGACGCCGCCGGCCGCCGCCAGAAGCCCATCCCATGTCTGGTTCAACAACTCCGCCGGTCATTCGATGATGAAAAGGGGCATGGGATCGACTAGCCGGGCAGAGAGCCGCTCGCAGCGAAGAAGAAGATTTTCACGCCCGTGCCGCCCCCCCGTGGCACGAGCCGCCGGCACAGCATCTCGCTTGGGCGGACCCGGCCGTAGCCCCCGCCCCCAGCCAAGCCGCTTCCATATTCCTCGTTGTATCCCATCCCGACCTCGTGCGTTCTCGCGTTGTTAGGTCTTTTGCGTTTTTCCCGCGTTAAAAACGCCATGCTCCGATTTCACCTTTCTTGCTCTTTTTGAAAGATTCTTTCCCAGCTTTTTTAGGACAATCGCAAATCATATCCCGACGTTGCGTTTTCTCCGCGTTAAAAACGCAACAACACAGGAAAGGTAGAGAGGCCCTGCGCCCCAACCCCGGCCAAGCCATCCAACGTGGATCGCCCCGGAGCCCCGGCCACATCCTCTCACCCAAAGGAGACCGCCATGGAATTCCAGAACCCCCTCGCCGCCTGCCTCGCCAGCTCCGCCTCGGCACGAACTGGCCACCGCGCCATCGCCAAGGCAGCGCATGGTCAATCAACAATCACCAATCGACCCCTTACGTTCGCAGTTTACCCGCCGCTGCCTGCCCACCGTGGCGGGGCGAAGACCTCGCCTGGGCGGGGCGGGCTCTACGTTTTACGCTCTACCCCCCCCTCCCCCGAAACCTGCGCACCTGCCCCCCTCACCAGCGCGCAAGTCCTTGTCCCACAAGGCCCCGCGCTACCCCCCACCCCCTCCCGCGAAAACCCGAGCACCTGCCCAACCCCAACAACGCCAAACCCCCAAAGCCTTGGATTCATGGCGGCCGTGCGGGAGGAATCGCATCGCGTCGGGTATGCTGGCTCTGCCCTATTTCCAAACAGAGGGACGATGGCGAAGAATATCCTGGATTACGCGGATGGGCGCCTGGCGAAGCCGCTGTCTATGCGGAGGCTCCATTTTGCGCGCTGGGCGGCGATTGTCCCCCTGGTGGCCGGTACGGCGATCACAACGCTGTTCATGTGGCTCCGGAGTTCCGGGCTGCCTGCGCTGGGGCTGCTATGCATCGGGTTGGGTTCGCTCAGTGTGCTGGCGGGGTTCGCAGCGCTGGTGCAGCATGCAGTCACACACCTCTGGAGCGGTGCGAGGCCCGCCTGGGTCGTCTGGCGCGAAGTGTTGGTGGCACTGGCTCTGCTGGCGGTGAACATCCCCGCGTGCTCCTGGTGCATCAAGGTTGGGCAGTCGGAGATGCTTCGCATTCGCGTGACGTTTGTGAATGACACCGCGGCGCCGGTCAAGAACGTGCGACTGCAGACGGCCTCCGGCACGACGCCGGTGGGCGACCTGCCGCCGGGACGCCGCCAAGTCGTGACGATTGGGATGTGTAATGAAACGGGCCTCACAGGCACGGCCGACGTTGGCCGAACAAGCGTCGACTTCGAAGTCGATGGATATTTCGAGTCCACGGCCGGCCCGTACAAGCATACGGTTCGGTTTCAGGCCGCAGCGACGCGGCCGAGCGTGAAGTGAGGAAGAGCATGATCGATACCCATTGCCATCTGGATGACCCGCGGCTGCTGCCTCGGATGGATGAAGTGCTGGAGCGTGCCCGGCTGGCCGGGGTTACGCGGATGATCACGATCAGCACGGACCTGGCGGACAGCCGGGTGTCGCTGGAGTTGTGCGCGAAATACAGCCAGCTTCGATGCGCACTGGGGATCCATCCGCACAATGCGGCCGGGCAGAGGGCGTCGCATGATCTCGGGGCGGCGGCCGCTGAGGCCCCCCTGCCGATGCCGGAGCAAATTGCACAGATTGCACTGCTGGCCGCCAACCCGGTAGTCGTGGCGCTGGGCGAGATGGGGCTGGATTATCACTATGACTTCTCGCCGCGGGAGGCGCAGAGGGATGTGTTCCGCGGGCAACTGGTCGCCTATGCCGGGCTGAACAAGCCGCTGGTGCTCCATGTGCGTGAGGCGGTGGATGATGCGATGGCGATGCTGGCGGAGTTTGGCGATCCGCG
>JBBQTU010000049.1:0-20560 GCA_038213005.1 Tepidisphaerales bacterium
TGGAACCAGAGTTCTAAGGCACCGTGCGCGTGCGGGACGTCTTCCTGTTGCAGTTCGTCAGCGAAATAGTGAAAGGGATGGAGCCATGCCTCTTCGTATCGTCATCGTCGGTGGTGTTGCCGGTGGCATGAGCGCGGCGACTCGCGCCCGCCGGGTCAACGAGAATGCGTCGATCATCGTCCTGGAAAAGGGCGGTTTCATCTCGTACGCCAACTGCGGGTTGCCGTATTACATTGATGGCAGGATCGCCCCGAGCGACAAACTGCTGCTGACCACGCCCAAGGCCGTGGCATCACGCTACAACATCGACGCACGGGTCGGCCACAAGGCTGTGCGCATCGATCGCCAGAAGAAGCGCGTCGTGGTGGAGGAACTCGCCACGGGGCGAGAATACGAGTTGCCTTACGACAAACTGATTCTCGCGATGGGGGCGAATCCCATCATCCCGGGGATCGACCATGTCGCGGCCCCCAACGTCTTTGTCGTCCGCGCCGTGGAGGACATCGTCGCCACGGATGCATGGATCAAGGTAGAGGGTGCGAAGAAGGCCGTGGTCGTGGGCGCGGGGTATATCGGGCTGGAAATGGCCGAGACCCTGCGGCACGCGGGCCTGGCTGTCACGGTGCTTGAGAAGATGCCGCATCCGCTGCCGCTCCAGGATCCGGAGATGGTGGCACCTGTTCGCACGGCCCTTGCCGGCGGGGGCGTTGAACTGATCACCGGCGACGGGCTCAAGGCGTTGCAGGCGGATGGCGCGGGCGGGCGGGTTACGGCCGCTGAAACCGAGTCGGGCAAGACGATCCCCGCCGACCTTGTGATCCTGTCGATCGGCGTGCGTCCCAATATCGCGCTGGCCCAGTCGGCGGGCCTGGACATCGGTCAGAGTGGCGCGGTGAAGGTGGATGAATATCAGCGGAGCAGCGACGCGGACATCTACGCCGTCGGCGACATGGCCGAGGTGATCCACGGCGTGACACTTGAGGCGACCCGCATCCCGCTGGCCGGCCCGGCCAACCGCGCTGGCCGCCTGGCGGGCGAACATGCCGCGACGGGTAAATCCGCAGCGGCCGGGCAGGTACTGGGCACTGCGATCGTGCAGGTCTTTGATATCGCGTGCGGGATCACGGGCCTGTCTGAGGCGGCGGCCCGTCGCGCGGGACTGGATGTCGACACCGCCTACGTGCTGCCAGCGAACCACGCGTCTTACTATCCCGGCGCCAAGCAGATGCGACTGAAGCTGGTGTACGAGAAGCCGACCGGCCGAGTTCTGGGCGCCCAGGCGACTGGTCCCGATGGTATCGACAAGCGTCTGGACATCATCGCCACGGCGATGCATTTCCGTGGGACCATCGACGACCTGGCGGAGTTGGATCTGGCGTATGCTCCCCAGTTTGGCTCGGCAAAGGACCCTGTCCACTTTGCCGCGTTCGTGGCCCAGAATCAGCAGCGAGACCTGACGCCGGCGACGGCTCCGCACTGGGGCGCTGAGGGTCGGATGCTGATCGACGTTCGGACTCCCAAGGAATTCGCCGACGGGGCGATGCCCGGCGCGATCAACATCCCTGTCGACCAGCTCCGGGACCGACTGCGCGAACTGGACGTCGCGAAGCCGATCACAATCCACTGCCAGGTGGGCTTGCGCGGCCATGTTGCCACGCGCATTCTCAAGCAGCACGGCTTTGCCGATGTGCTGAATATGAAGGGCGGCTATCTGATGGCCAAGGCGACGGTGTAATGTCCCGGTTATTCCAGATGAACGCTGGTGCCGCTGGCGACCTGTGCCGGGTGTTTCTTGGCCGAGATCTGTTCTGGCGATAGCGCGAACAGCGGCGAGATCTCCAGCACACAGTCTGGCTCGCCATCCTTCATCGGGACCTGGACGCCGGCCTGCTGCAGCCAGCGGGCATGGCGGCGGATCTGGTCGCGCTTGCTGGTGGCGGGGGAGTCGTCGCCGGTTGCGTTCTTCACGGGCGAGAATTCCTCAGCGCGATCGGTGGTGTAGACCAGCGGGTTGGCCGCCAGCGGGATGGCGTCGAAGACAAACTGCTCGAGTTTCACGGCATTGGGCTTCTCGGGCTTGATCACCTGGCCGTGCTCGTCGACGTAGCCGACCTTTTTCTGCGCTCGATGCCAGGGCAGACGGAGCTGGCCGCCGGCGTTGAGGCGCTGGATGAAGGACACGCGCAGTGCGTGAATGGCGATGGAGCCGGCGTTGAACTTCAGTGAGCCGTCGGGGTTGGTCTGGCGGGCCAGCGTCTCGGGCAGGTCGCTGTATTCGATGACCTGCAGTTTTCCGTCGGCGAAGCAGAAGTTGCCGACCTTTTCAAGCGGTCCGGCCTTGCCGATGGTCTTGGAACTCATCTCACTGCCGGTGAGGTCGTGCAGGCCGATGAACAGCGGGTCGATGCAGTAGACGATCGGGTTATCGACCTGGAAATAGGAGAGGTGCTCGACGCCTCGCTTTTTCATGTCGGCCAGCGCGCCGCTACGCTGGATGGCCCGCAGGCTGCCGCCATGCCCGTCCGGCGAGAGGGCCAGCGATGATTTTTCGCCCAGCAGCAGTTTCCCATCCATGGAGAACGCCGGCATCATCCCCTGCTGGAAGAAGAAAATGGCCGACGCGTCGTAGCCAAAGTAGTCGTGCTTGGCGAAGAACGCCCGGGTGGCGGCATCATTGACCTCGCTGGTCATGATGTACCAGGGGACGACCTTGCCAGCGCCGGCATCGCGTCCGCGAGCGATGAGGGTCTCGGCGAAGACCTGAAACAGCGGCTTGTTCTGGATCGGAGTGACGGGATATTCGCCCTTGGGGCCGTCGTAGCCCAGGCGCGTGCCCTGTCCGCCGGCGACGAGGAACGCCCCGACCTTGCCGGCCCGGAGCAATTCGTTTCCGCGAGCCTGTGCCTGGGCATACAGCGTCTTCTGGTCGGCCGTCTGCGGGGTTCGCGGCAGGGGGATGATCGGCTGGATGTCCGTGGGAAGCGGCAGGACGGCCTTCTGCCGCACCTGCTGCTCGGCGAGTTCGGCGATGTAGTCCAGGTCCAGCGCTTCCAACTGGGCAAGCAGTCGTTGCTGGCCGGCCGCGTCCAGTTCACCATAGAAGCGTAAGACCTGCTGCTGTCCGATCGATTCGAGTTTTTGTTGAAGCGTTTGGAAGCTCATGGCGATAATGAATAGCGGAAGGATGGCGGGTTATCAACGGCCCCCCACGCAGGCACCGACGCAGCTCAAAATCTTTGACGCGAAGAGGGATTTAACCGTGGATGGCGCGGATTGACGCGGATCAGAGCTGAGCAGAACCCGCGCGCCGCGCCGATCTTCAACGCGAAGGTCGTCAACGGCGAGGTGGAACTGAAGTTCATCAAGAACGGGTTTACTGGCGTGGAGATTGAGTGCCAGCGCGGCACCGAGATGGTCTCCCCCGGCGCAGCGTGACCTTACTAGAACACGGACGAGAAAGCCTTGGAAGGTGTCCTGTCTCCGAGCGTCGTGGTAGGATCAAGGCCATGAAGCCGACGGTCATGGGTAATCTGCTGGCGCCCGAGGAGTTGCCATGAAGCAGGCGAAACCCATTGATGATCCGGTCGTGGCTGAAGTAAGAAAGGCCCGGGCGGAGCTCTTCGCGGAGTGCGGCCGGGACCTGCACAAGCTTTTTGCCCACATCCGGCGACAGGAACAGCAGCGCGGCCCAAACCCAAAGCGTCGGCGCAAAGCAGTCGCGTAGCTCGGCCGGGCAGAACGCGGACCATTCCGACGTTCCGACGCCCTGCGAAGCGGGCATGCTTGGAGTCCGTCACACCAGGCAAGTCGGGCTGGGAAAGCCCCGCTAGTATTCAAACTTACTACGACGCAACGACGCAACGACGAATACTCCGCCCTTTTTCGTCGTCGTCGTCGTTGCGTTGTTGCGTCGTGGTGACAGTCTTCGCGGCTTGGTGAACTCGCGGGCTGCTCCCGTGCTCAAGGCGACAGCGCGGGTTATACCGCCAGCGCCTCTATTTCCAGGCGCATCATGCGGACGGCGATGCGGCCCTCCAAATCTGCGGGGTATCGCGCGAGGTAGCGGTCGATGATTTCGTTGATCCATCGCTTGCGCAGTGGCTCGGGCACCGGATGGACGTAAGGCATCCAGGTGGTTCTCAGCCAGCCGGAGAGGGCGGCGGGGGAGTCGTGCAGCATGAGCTTTGGGATCAGTTGCATGCGCAGCGGGCGCAGGTTGGCTTCGCTGAGCCACAGGCGGTATTCGCCGGGGCCGTGGAAACCGTAGCTGAACTTAAAGTCGCGGAAATAGGGCAGCCAATCCTCGCGGCGCATCAGGGGCAGGATGATGGAGATCAACTGGGATGCGTTGCCTTTGCCCCCCATCTGCAGCAGGATTCGGCCGCCCGTCTTGAGCGAGCGTCGGATGCCGGCCAGGACGGGGCCGTGATCGTCCACCCAGTGCAGGGCGGCGTTAGAGAAGACGACGTCGAACTGGTTCTTGAAAGGCAGGTCGCTGGCGTCAGCGACCTCGAAGCGCAGGTTGTTTTGCAGGGCGAACTTCTCGGCGGCGAAGGCGATCATCTCGGGCGAACTGTCGACGCCGACGACTTTTCCGGCCGGCACCTGGGCGGCGAGCTCGGCCGTCACCTTGCCGTCACCGCAGCCGATATCCAGCACCGCCTCGCGGCCGGTGAGCTTGAGTTTGGCGATCAGTTCCCTCGCCCAGGCTTGCTGGTGAGAGGACTGGCGGGCGTATTCTGCGGGATTCCATTTGATCATGTTCTGTTCGTGTCTCTCTGTCTTGGGCGGGTAAGGGCAACCCGGCGAACCTTGGTCCGCCGGGCTGCCTTGGTACTACATTGCTGGCATACTCTTTGGTGGATTGGCTACGGTTGTTCAACGACCGCGTGCGGGTGAAGCCGCCCGTCCCGGTCGTTGATGTTCCTCAGACGGTTGATGGCGGCCAGATACGCCAAGGCGCTGGCTTCGAGAATGTCGGTGCTCAGGCCACGCCCACGCACCTTACGATGACTGTGGGCCAGTTCGATCTGCACCTCGCCCTGGGCCTCTTTGCCCTGGCTGATGCTGCGGATGCGGTAGTCGGTCAGCTCGGCCTTGAAGCCGGTCATGCGCTGGATCGTGGAGTAGATGGCATCCACCGGGCCGTCGCCGACCGACGCATCGGTCACGACTTCACCATTGCTGTCGCGCAGCGTGACGGTGGCGGTCGGGATCGTGTGCGAGCCGCTGGTGACCTGCACGCCCTGCAGTGTCCACAACTGGTGGGTCAGCTCGAGCTGGTCGTCCATGATCGCTTCGATGTCCTCGTCAAACACTTCCTTCTTCTTGTCGGCCAGCGTCTTGAAGCGGGTGAAAGACTGCTCCGTTTGCTCATCGGTCAGGCTGTAGCCCAGGTCGATCACGCGCTGCTTGAACGCGTGCCGGCCGGAATGCTTGCCCAGGACCAGCGAGTTCTTCGCCAGGCCCACCGACTCGGGCGACATGATCTCGTAGGTCTCGCGGAACTTCATGACGCCATCCTGGTGGATGCCGGACTCATGTGCGAAGGCGTTCATTCCGACGATCGCCTTGTTGCGCTGCACCGTCAGGCCGGTCAGCGAGCTGACCATGCGGCTGGTGGGGTGGATCTTGGTCGCGTCGATGCGGGTGCCGATGTTGTAGACATCGCTGCGCACCTTCAGGGCCATCACGATCTCTTCCAGAGCCGCATTGCCGGCCCGTTCGCCGATGCCGTTGATGGTGCACTCCACCTGGCGGGCGCCGTTCTCCACGGCCGCCAGCGAGTTGGCCACCGCCATGCCCAGGTCGTTGTGACAGTGGGACGACAGGATGATGCCTTTGGCCTTGATGGCGGGGATGTGCTCGATCAGGTACTTGAATACCTCTCCATAGGTCTTGGGCGTGGCATAGCCGACGGTGTCGGGGATGTTCAGCGTGGTCGCCCCAGCCTCGATGATGGCCGAGACGATCTCCTGCAGGAACTCCAGTTCGGTGCGGCTGGCATCCTCAGGCGAGAACTCCACATCGTCGGTGTATCCCCGGGCCTGCTTCACCGCTTCGACGCTGATGCGGATGATGTCTTCCTTGCCCTTTTTCAGCTTGAAATCGCGGTGGATCTTGCTGGTGGCGCAGAAGACGTGGATCCGCCCGTGGGCAGCATCCTTGACGGCTTCACCGGCGCGATCGATGTCCTTGGGATTGCATCGGGCCAACCCGCAGACGGTGGCCCTGGTCAGGATGCCGGCGATCTGGCGAACCGACTCAAAGTCGCCGTTGGAACTGATGGGGAAGCCGGCTTCGATGACATCGACGCCGAGCGACTCGAGCTGCCGGGCAATCTCCAGCTTTTCCAGGAGCGTCAGGGTGGCTCCGGGTGATTGCTCGCCATCTCGCAGCGTCGTGTCGAAAATTCGTATCATCTCCATAGCAGACTTCCTTTCAGACAGGCACCGGCCACCCGATGCCAAAACCATAAACGAAAAAAGCCCCGCGACTCAAGTCGCAGGGCCCGTTTAATCACCATTGGTGACTCCCTACGACGCGCACGAAAGAAGCAGGCCGAGCCCGGCCAAGCTAAGTCGCGGAGTCTGGAGAGCCAAAACCATCATCTACCAAGAATATGAGGCAGTAGGCCCGGAAAGTCAAGACGCCATTTCGCGGTCATGCCCTTTCGCAGTCATGCACGCCCCATTTTCAGCCCGCGTCACGGGCGATCATGTCCAAACCCATGTGGGGGGGAGACCGCCTGAGAAGTGTCTCGGGGGAGTACATCCCCGAGAAGGTGCGATCATTCAGGGAGCCGTATGCTCGCCAGAGATCAAACGGCGATGGAAAGGAATGGCGTGCTCAGTCACGTCCTCTTGCGGTCCAACTTTCAGCACGCCATCGAACTGAAATGCTCTTCCGTCCAACGGGCCGATTGTATGCGCATAGTCGATGGGGACAGAGGACGAGGGCCGACCAAGATAGGTGACTGGAACCTCCTGAACGCGCGGGCTTCGCCACGGAAAGGTGTTCTCGGGGATGTCTACCTCAACGCTGTCCGGCACCCCTCCCCGCGCCACGTAGGTGGGCCATGGCGCGTTGGAGCCAGCCTCAAAATAACGGATCAGAAAATCGGAGGTGATCACCTGACGTGTTTTCGGGCCAGCGCGTCCGCGCCAGTGAAAGGAGAGTCTCAATTGGCCGTCGATGGGCTTGTCGCGTTGATAGGCGACTTCCGCCTTAGGGACGAACAACGGCGTTACGACCAGCACGGGCTGCCACCAGCGATACACCATGATGCCAAGACAGGCCACCAGACCCAGAGTCGCCAGCGCCAGCGCATACACCGGTTGTTTCTTGCGCAGCACTGGCCGAGGAGGCAACACCCAGCCCCTAACGAACACCTCGCCCAACGCGCGGTGCCCGTCGTAGACTGTGATGGAACCAAACAAAAGTGTGTGCGGTCGTATTCCTTCAGTCACTTTCCACGACAGACAGATGGTTTCGTGGGAAACCTGCAATGCGCGACGCTCAAGATAAGGAGAAATATTGCATTCGGCGCGAGTCGCGCCCTTGACATGCACTGGTATGGTCAACTCGGGGCCCTGGCAGACCGGATAGAACTCGACCACCGGATGCAGAAACGGACCGCATACATCCTCGTTCCATCCTGCAGCCAGTTCTGGAACGCGGATTGGCCAGCACTCACTGACCGTGGTGGCGTCCTGGATTACGTGGGTTTGGATCAAGTCTCCGAGGACGTCCTCCATCGCTTTCATCGCCCTCGAAGGGGGTGTGCTCAGGTCGATGTGGATGTCGACAACGGCACCCCCAACGCCGCTTTCGGACGGGCAGTCACAGAACAGGATCACCGGTTCGTGGTCTCCCCCTTGCCCGACATCGTGAAGTTCGTTGGCCCTACTGTTTTCGAACTGGTTCTTCCAACTGCGCCCGGCAGTCTGCAGCGCATCTGCCGGCGGCAGATGCCGCAGCGCGACGTGACTGAGAACCTCAGCCACACTGTCGGCGGGGCACAACGGAAATGCCTGGAAAGGCTGCGCAGCCAAGCACAGCACTGTAAACCAGGCACGATTCAGGCCATCGTCTGGCGCATAATCAGTGTAGCACCGCCAGCAAAGGTCAAGCGAATCCTGGATGAGTTTTTCCAGCCGCGCTGCCCGCTCGGCATCCCAATCAGCCATCGAGACGACGAAGTAGAGCGGCAATCGTCCAGAGGTCGCCTGCGGGTGCGCTCCGGTCTCCGTATCGCCCGATATTGACGCCGTCAGCACGCTCATCGCACCGCGCCGCGCCCGGCCTGTTCCACCGCCTGGTGCCAAATAGTCTGACCGATTTTCTCGGGCACGGGTACTTCATGCTTGCGCCATTCCGGGATGACTTTCTCCGTCAACGTCTTCTCCATCCGTGTTCGTTCGGCGATCCAATTATTTCCCGGAACACCCGTTGCGTTGCCTGCATCACTGATCAAACAGAAGTACTCCAGGCAAAGGCCCGCTAGATCGGCTGCTTCCGCAGGCCGGTTGGCGTCGGAAGCGGTCTTGGCCCGCTCGATCAGGTCATCAAATGGGTAGGCCTCAACAATCGGGACCAGCGCCTTGGTCATCTGGTCACACATGAACTCAATTGCCCGCTCACGCACCTCGCGATCGGAATGCAGGCTTGATGCAGTGCTCTTGGGAAGATCCTCGGCATCGAGCATATCTGATTTTCGAGGGCTTTCCTGCTTTCGTACCAGAATGAAATTCCAGTCGACAGAGGTATCGGCCAGCTTGCATCCGGCGAGTGGCTTTTCCTCTCCGAACACCTCGTCGGTCTTCCACAAGGGACGTTCATCTCCGAGGCGTTTCATCATGAAGTCAGCGGCAACCTTACAGTTAACGGCGTGCTTTGTGACGATTTTCGTATAGACCCATATCTCCTGGCTGTATTTGTTGGGGAACTCGTCCTTGGTGCGCGGGTCATCATTCGGACTCATTGTCGGCTTGCGGCCAACCTGAACCTCCTTGCGATCGGTTTCCCGAATCGGCAGCGTGTCAACGAACAGACTGTTGATCTTCCCAAACAGGCGATAGTCCCCCTCCTTTGCCTCGCCTGGCTCCTCGACCGTCCGCACACTCACCCCAACCGACGTCCTTGGCGAGTTGCCTGCGAACGCCGACTGCAA
Organism: Tepidisphaerales bacterium; assembly: GCA_038213005.1. Taxonomy (GTDB): domain Bacteria; phylum Planctomycetota; class Phycisphaerae; order Tepidisphaerales; family Tepidisphaeraceae; genus JBBQTU01. Next base: position 9,173 of record JBBQTU010000049.1, read on the forward strand.
TTGAGAACTGGCCTTCCTGGCCACATCGTCGCCGTCCATGTTCTTGCGGCAGTCAAACACTGGGATGACGACCGCGCGAGCAAAGCCAGCCCGCACCTGTTCACGAACAGATTTCATCGCACTATCGATGTTCTTGCCAATCTCAATGGCCTCGGGGGGGATGGTGCATCCCGGCTGTCGGTTCGCGAGCGCCTCGGAGGGGCTGATGCACCCCATCTGTCGGGCGAAATCCAACAATTCGCAGGCAATGCGCCAGTTGGTTAGCGCCAGCCCGTTGAGTCGTTGGGTCTTGCTCCGGCCAGCCTGAACACCATAGTAGTCCAGCGCCTTGGATAGGCTTTCGATATAGCCTTCCTGAAGAGCGGCTTTCAGAATACTCAACTCGTCGGCGGCGTATTTCAGCTTATTGCCATCGGCGTCTTGAACGGCGTAGGCTCGGGCGTTCTCGTAAAAGGCCCAATAATCCTCCTTCTGCGCCAGCAGCCAGAGATCCTCTTTCCACGCGCGTCCCCGCAACTGGGCACAGTCTGTCGCCATCGTCTTGAACTCGGCAGTATGGGCTGCCATTGCGGCGGCGAACTCGTCCCGGGTCCCGGCCCAAGCCTTAAATTCGACCAGGGTTTTTCTCGTAGCATCGAGGTCCTCGACGAGCTTCTGGACGACGACCGGCGACGAGGCGCCGGCCTGATGGAAGCTGACGGTCCACGCTCTGAGGCGTGGCATGACCTGCGAGGTCATGCGGTCATGCAACTGGGCATACGCGTAGTTGAGCCATGCTCCCTGCATCCTGACATAATCTGCGGCGGCAGGTTTGTCATCGCTGTCAAGACCGATCGCTTCCTTGAAGCCCTTTTCAGACTCGAGATACTGATTGGATGAGGCAGCTTGCCTTGCTGCTTCCAGCGCGACGCGCTTCTGATCCTCGTATTGCCGGTCCAGTTGGAGGGCTTGCGCAATCTGATCATTCCATTGAGGAAGGATATCCTTCCCGACCAGAGTCAGATGCTTGCCGCCGTACCATTGAAGGGCCTTCTGCTTGGCACCCTTTCTCAAGTTTATGCTATGTCCGATAGCTTGGGCGGGATTGAGCTCGATCGGCCGTTCCAGGTCGCTTATGTACTGACGCAATGGAGGCAGCGTCTTAGGCACACCTCTTTTTTGGAGGGCCGCCAGTCGTTCGGTCGCAATCTCCTTGGCCACTCCCGGAAGATCTCCATGCGCCTTCTTGTCATTCTTGGCGTCCTGCCGATAGCGCAGCCACGTGTACTTCACGTCCGCACTCTCGCCCTCCATCGACGGCGTGCAGCCTCCTAACAGCAGCGCAGCAGCGACAATGCTCATCAAGCCCAGCCATCGCAGCAGAGCACGGTTATGCAGTACGTTCATTCGGCGCCTCCTTCAACAAGTAGTAGATAGCCATGACGTTCCAAAGTCTAACCAGACTCGACAGGCGCGCCAAGGCAATGCAGGTGTCTACTACGAGACCGCCTCAGTGGCCTGCGAACTCCTCCCACGAGCCCATCAGACCTGCCGGCAGCAGTGGCCTGAACCCCGTGGGCTGGTCGATCACCTCAGACAGTTGGCGATAGACCCAGGGCATGAACTCCTCTGAAACAAGACTTTCGACACAGCCGCCGGCAAGCACGACGCCAGCCGGGCGAATCCTATCCCCGTTAGCCAAAGCAGTCTGGGGCGAAGAATCGCACAACTCCCAAACATTCCCACACAGGTCAAAATACCCTAGGGGGTACATTCTCTCCGCCGCTTCGGGCTGTTCGGCCGCTATCATGCGGCGCGGGTCGCCGTGGCGCTGCGGAATCAGTGGATCTGTAGACAGGGTGGTTCGTGCCATCTTTCGTCCTCGCTCAGTCCAATTCGGCCTTTGGCCGTTGATTTCGAAATCGAAGCCGTAACGAGCGGCATACTGCCACTCATCCGCAGTGGGCAAACGGAAGCCTTGGGCGTCGCGCAACACCTTCCATTCCTTGCCGGTTTTTCCCTGTTGCACCACGTAACAGGGGCCGTAGCCGAATTTCAGGCTCAGCCAGTTGCAGAAACTGAAGGCGACATCAGGCGTGGCCCTGGTAACGATTTTGTCCGCATGTCCTCTGATGTCCCGCTCTATCGTTTTGACCGACAGAGGCAAGAGGTATTTCGAGGCCGGATCCAACAACTTGCGATGCGCATCGTTTTCGTACATGGCCTCGTACATGCGTAAATTGCCTGCAGTGATCTCGAACTCGGCAATATAGAACGGCGAGTCAAAAGTGGTTTCGTGGACGGTGCCCTGCTCATCCCGCAAGGGTGCTTTCCCTCGCGGCGAAAGTGACATGTGCAGGAAGAGGGGGCGGTCCCCATCGCTGCCCAGCGGCGCCTGAATACGCTCGGGCATTCCCCGGTGGCGATCGGCGCTCAGCGACACCGCCCGCACGGGTCGGATAACACCGATGCTGTTGTCGCCACCCAGAGCAGCAATCAGTGGCCATCCCCGGCTAAGGCTCTGCTTTTCGGCTCGCTGACGCCAACCCTGCACCACTGTTGCGGTCGAAGCCGAGTTGGCCAGCAGGGCCATGACGCACGATGCGTCGCGTGCCATCGTCAAGTAGCGCCCATCCCTGTTACCGCCGTTGTCAACCTGACTGACGTAGGAATCCAAGCCGGTTGACGCCACAGAGTACAGATAATCGTCCGTCGCCTTCAGGACCGATGGCACGGTTCGTAGTCGTACCGACGCATCAAATGCCATCAGTTTTTTGCGCAATTGTTTCCAGTCGGTCACCGCGCTGGAAAGGGTTTCGGGCGTCTCCAGATACGTCTGAACACGGCAATCCTGGATCGATCGAAGCAAGGCGGCGACTGCCGTGTCATCGATGCCCGGTTCCTGTCCTCCCACCGGTTCCATCTTCACGCTCTTCTCGCCCTTGCCGCCGGGTACGAGGGTCACCACGATCGACGCCTGAAAGCCGGCACGGACAAAAGTCAGAGTGATCTGCTCGCCCTCCTTCGTGACGGGAATCTCCACGGTTTTGGCCACTCGCGGAGGAAGTTCATCCAGTTTGGTGTTTCCCCGCATTACTTGAATCGTCGCGCCGTCAGGAGGGCCGTCGACCGTAAGATGCAGTTTGAAGGGCATCGGACTGAGCGAAAACTCGATTGTCTCGCCTGATTTGCCCACCGTAACGTTTACCGCTTTGCTTTGAAAGCCGGGTTTGGCCGCGGTCACGGCGTACACGCCTGGCGACAGGTCGACCGCTTTGGGATGATCTCTGGAGACCTCCAGGGACTTGAGCGGTTTGCCGCCCTGTGCAATGTCTACCGTGATGCCATCCAGCGTGGCGTTCACGGTCAGCGGCACTTGTGAGGAAGAGTCGATCTTGCTTACGGTTCGGGTGGATGGCGGGTATCCCTTGCTGCCTTGCGACTCCCATGCATCCTTCAAAATGGCGTACTCGCCGTGGCGGGGACCATAGCTGTAGCGGCCCTCGGAATCCAGCGATCTCAGGTCGGTGCATTCAAGCGTCCAGGATACCTTTCCAGGCGGCGGCCCCTCTCCCTCAATCAGGACGGTATCCCCTGGCTGGATATTCGGCGATCCGTCCTTCCAGTGGCAGGATATCTTCAGAGTGCCATGTTCGGCAGACGAAGTCGTAAAACTCCCGCTGGATCCATTCGCTTGGTTATCTTTCACATCCCCAGAGTAGGTGCCTTGAAGTTTTTTGCCGTCAGGGAAGCGGAATGTGCATTTTTCAAGATTCTGCCGCGTGGGCGCTGGCCCAGACGGGGGGGCGTCCTTGCCTCCACCGTCTTTCTTGCCAGCCACACCCTCGACCTTCGGGTCCTGCGGGTCCCCATGCACTGCACATGGCCAAGCAAGGCCAAGCGTGACCACTGTGATCGAAGCCAGCAAAAAGAAACGCATTCCTGCACCTGTGTCAAAACATATAAAGAAAACGGGCGCCGCACGAGGCAGAACCGCATACGGCACCCGTTGGCCTTTACGCCACCATTAATTCTTCGTCGAGTTGAATACCGGCAGCAGCGACTTGCTGGTTAGATCAACCGGAACTGCGCCTGGCGAATAAACGGTAGTCTTGCCGTCCGCGGAACGAATGCCAACGTGCGTCGTGCCCGACAGCACGATCGAGTATGGTTCGCCGCCAGCAATCGTGTTAAAGACATCCAAGAGGAGTTTGTCAGCGGTTGGGAGACTTGCGGTGCCCAGATTAGCCACGAGGTTGTACTCCACCAGATTGGGCACGCCTTTGGTTGCCCCGGCGATATACAACTCAGTCGGCAAATTCTTCTTCGGGGTAGTAAGAGTCAAGCTCTGCGACGATCTAAAGACCTTCATATCGGCCTCGGTGGGCAGATGAACTTTCCCCAGCGGGATAGAACGTGAAGCGTCTTTCGGGAACTTGGACTCAACCTGAACAACCTCGCCGTCATCTCTTTGCCGAACTGCCGTCCCCTTGTCGCTCGGCTGTCCCTCGATCTTCAGATCCGACCCGAAATCTGAATCCTTGAACACCACGCCCATATCGCTGGCATTCTCGAACAGCACTGTGATCCGGGCCAGGTACTCATCCCCGTTCGCTGTCGTGATCTTCCCGAATTCCCATTGCGTTACCCGCTTGATGGTCAGTTTGTTCACCAGCTCCGTCGGATAGACGAACTGTGCAAACGCAGGTACAGCGCAAAACGCCAAAGCCGCCACCGCAATCATACAACGCCTCATCTGACACGATCCTTCCCAGCCACAAAGGCCGATGAATAGCGCACGGGAAAAGTGGCTTCCTCCGTACCGCGTGCGCGCGTCGGAAGAAGTTGCGAACCGATACAAAAGACACTAGCGCAGTCGTATCGTTAGTATGCCCAACGCCGAGCTCAACATTAAACCGACTTCGGCCAAAAGCACAAGCACGGCCCGTTTGAGACGATCGCGCGAACCCATTCCGCCGGTCTGCGAATTCGCCGTCACCCTCGCCAATGGATCCACCGGCGACTTGCCGGCCAAGACCGTATCGGCAAGAGACATCTCCCTGCAGTTCACCACGCGCAGCAGAGTTTCCGGATACCACTTCGGGCCAGTACCCGTTACATCGGGCCATGCCAGGCGAACGCTCAAAACTCCCTTGACGGCGTAGGCGTCATCCAACGACATCGCCCCATCAAACCCCCATCGCTGGAGTACCAGACAGGAGAGAACAGAACGCGCGTTGCCAACCAGCGCCGGCGCCTTTTCATCGGCCGTCAATTCCAACTTCCATGGCGCGGTCTCATCCACCATCATTGGAAGCGGCCGCAGGAGGCCGCCGAAAAGGAATTGAGGGATCATCAGCACCGGCACCCATGTCAGCGCGCCCTGAACACTGCTGCACGACGCCGAGAGCAGGAGCCCCATGCTCGCTGCCGCCATCGCCACCAGCCATAATAGAAGGCACTCTCCGGTCAGAGCCTTGGACGACAGATCCAGCAGCGGCGTCTGAAGAAACACAGGGAATGCAAGTAACACACATATCAGCAACAGTGCAACCTGTAAACCGACTACGATCGACTGTACTGTGAATTTCGCCGCGAGATAGGATGCGCACCCGTAACATGATCTGGATTCCCGGAACAGAACGTGTTGCTCTCCGGCGATTTCTGTGCAAGCGCCTACCAATCCAAACCAGATCGCTGCCGATATGAGCAGATAATGTACTGCGGCTCGCCGCTGTGCCGTTCCCACCCCAATCGCCTGCTCTCTGGCCCACGAACTGCGCTGGCTGTCCAGATAGAGCATCGCACCCATGTCCTTGGAGAACGAAGGGCTCTGTCCGGCCTTGTCCAGCCAATCCATGTAGTTGCGAGAGTGCACGGTGAATCGCGAGAAGAAGTCCAGCGGAGCGTCATCCACGGCGTAGCCGGCAAAGCCGATGAAGATCAGTGCCCCCAGCAAGGGCGGTTGCAGTAAAACCCACAAGACGCTCGCTTTGGTCGCCAGCAGAACCCGCACATTACGGCAGACAAGCAGCCACCAGTTGCCCAAGAACATCATGGTCCCAATACTCCTTCCTTTGCGCCGTCGCCGCCGCGAACAAGATGCGGGTAGGCCTCGTGATCAAGGGCGTCTCGCTGAAAGCGGCGCACCATTGCCGCCGTGCTTCCCTCGTAGCGAATCGATCGCAGAATGTAGTCGGCGGGGTTTTCGTTGTGAGCCATCGGCAGGTTGGGGTTTGTTTTCCGGAAATGCGCAGCCGCCTTCCCACTCTCGCCATAGTACACCGGACTGCCCCCTCGCGCGATCACCAGCAGATGGGTAAACCTGCCGAATGTCTCGCGACCGGGCTGGTGGATGGTCATCAGAATCGGCATTTGATTGGAGTATTCTCTCATCTGCCGAACCAGCGTGTCTGCGTCGGCCGACGACAGACCGGATGTAGGCTCATCCATCAGCAGAACCTTCGGTGTTGAAAGCAGTTCGTGGGCGATGTTCACCCGCCTGCGTTCGCCGCCACTGGGATAGTTTCCCCGCCACTCCGGCGCGCCGACCTGCTTCTCAAGCAGGTCATCGACGTCGCGCAAGCCTATTCTCACACAGACGTCTCTGCACAACTCACGTGCATCGCCTTGGGTTACTCTCGTCCGGCAGAACCCCATGCGATACAGGAGTGACGCGCCAACCGTCAACTGCGGAAGCATGATTTCCGCCTGAGATACGTAGCCGATCAGATGGCGGGCCTGACTATACTGGCGATGAAGATCGAGACCTTCCAGGTACACGCTGCCTGTGGTTGGGCGCAGATATCCCGCGAGAAGTTGGAGGAGCACGCTCTTGCCGCATCCTGCAAGCCCCATGATCGCGGTCATCGATCCCGGGGCAGCGTTGACATAGAGTCCCTGGCAAAGGGCGCGTCCATTTTTATCGACGTACGTCAAGGCAGTGGATCGTAGACCCCGGCCGGCGCTCAGATCTTCTTCATTTTTCTCCACTGCCTCTCCGTAGCCAAGGGCACGATTGTGGCATATCCAGAGTGTGAGGCTAACCGCCTGTCGAAATAAAATCAAGTATCAGTTACCGCAACGCTATTTCACGGATTCGTCGGAAGCCGCGCAAAGAGGGTTGCACAAGATGCTTACCGACAACTCCGGCGTGGCGCACCATGGTTTGGCCATCAGGCGAGCGTCAGGCTTGGCATCGACTGCTACCACCCAGATTCCTCTTGCCAGCTTTGCCGCTGGGGCGTCACTTGGTTTCGGGGACCTTCAGCGCCGGGGCGCTGAGGAGTCCCATTTTCCAGAGGCGGTATTCGTATTGCCACTGGTGGCCGGTGGTGCGCCAGGAGTCGGGGCCCCACCAGCGGTAGTCGGGGCCGGCGGCGTTGTGGAGCTGGCCGAAGGAGTTGATGCGGTTGCCGAAGATGCAGAGGTCCAGCGTGTGCCGGCCGGGTGTGAGGTTGCCCAGGTCCAGCGTGCGGGCGCCGAAGGCGATTCGGCCGGCGAGGTTGCCGTCGAGTTGCACCTTGAGCAGCGGGCCGGCCATGTGCGGGGTGGCCAGTTGCGTTGGCCCGCCGGCCGACTCGAACTGCGCGTGATAGGTGACGTTGCCGGCATAGAAGGGCAGGCCCTGGTGCGTCCAGTCGCCCCAGGCGAGCTGCCTGACGGGTGCGGTGAGGCGGGCGTGGCGGCCGGCGACGCTTACGCCGAAGTCGCCCAGGAGGTAGCTCCACTCGACGTTGCAGCGTCGGCCGTAGTCGTACTCGATGACCAGTTCGTGCGAGCCGGCGGAGATGGCCGGCAGCGGAATCTTCACCGTCGCCTCATCGACCCACCAGCCCTGCGGGGCCATCTCGACCGGGTTGCCGTCGAGGAAGAGGCGGGCACGGTCGGCCGATTCCATGGCCAGGGCGGCGCCGGTCACTTCGACGTCGCTCTGGATGGCGAACGAGAGCGACAGCTTCGCGACGTTCTGCTCGGGCTGGGTATCGACCCAGGGCTGCGCGAGGGCTCCTTCTCGGCGTGGGAGTTTCAGGCGATTGCGGGCGAGGTTGTCCAGGCGCAGGATTTCCTCTTGCGGTTGCCAGGGCTCATCGTTGATGCGCCAGCGGGCCTGGTCGAGCACCAGGACGTTGGGCTCGGAGAGCGTCACGGAGACGGGATCTTCCAGACGGGTCTGCTCTTTCCAGTTGGCGATGGTCTTCACGGCGACGGTATCGGCGCGGCCGGGCACCAGATGCAGCAGGAGCGAACCCTGCGCTTCGAAGTCATATTGGAAGCGAGTGCGGCCATTCTCACAGGTGCAGCCGAAAGGCTGGATCGTGCCGGCGATCGTGTCCATCATGCTGAGCTTCCACTCGCCCTGCAGCGTGAAATCGAGCTTGTGGGAATCCGCAGGTGTGTGCGTGTAACAGAGGAAGAGGTAACGCTCGTCACCATCCTGGCGAAACTGGTGGAGCATGCCGGCGGCCGGATTGCCGTCGGTGTAATAGGCCTCAATCTCGCGCACGCCTTGGAGCGCCTCAAGCACGCGGGAGCGGCTGAAGTCGACGCGGGCGCAGCGCTTGGCCAGACGCTGGGCGCCGGCATCCGGCTGGGCGTCGATCAGTTCAGGTACTTCGCCGGCAAAGACGACCCGGCCGCCCGCTTTGGCGAATGCCTTGAGACGCTTGAGGGTTGAAGCTCGCATGGTGCGCATGGGAGGGACAACGATGACGTCATACGCCATCTGCCCGACGGTGAACTTGTCGCCCTGTTGCCGGCGACAGAGCTCGGGCAAGGTGGATTCGCAGATGAAGTTGAAATCGAGCAAGCCGAAGAGCAGCCATTCGGTGATGGAGCGGAACTCGGTCTCACGCTGCTCACGCTCGGCCTTGGTCTGCTGGAGCGGGCCGAAGGCGAGCCAGTAGGATTCCACCGGATGAATGACGCCGATACGGACGCGGGCCTTGCCGCGCGTGAGGGCCACGCTGACGCGAGCGAAGTGGTCTTCGATCAGCGGATATTCCTTGTACCAGGGCGAGTGGTAGTCGATCGCGGCGGGGTAGTCGCGCTTGGCTTCACCGGCCATCGACACCCACGCCAGATGCGGGACGCGGACCGTCACGCCCAGGGCCGCCTGCCAGTCGCCCTGGGCCTTGTGGCCGGCGAAGTCGAAGTCCCAATTGGTGACGCCGTAGAGCTCACTGACAACGCCGGGCCGGCCGTACTGGTGGGCAGCGCTCTGGGCCTGCTTGGCGGTGGTGTATTCGTTCCAGTTGCACAGCATGTCGATGCCGGGGAGCTGGAACCCGCGGTAGGATCGCATGGCCTCACCGAGGGCGGCCGTCTGCGACTGCAGGGTCGGCTCTTCCATCAGGTGGCCAGTGAGCGCGATGCCATGGTCCAGGCACCACTTTCCGACCTGGTCGGCAAACGCCGATGCAAAACGTTCGGCGACATGGTCATGGTAGCGATATCGTGCCAGCGACGGCTGGTGGCCGGGCAGTTCCCAGAAGAGCTCGGGGAGAGACTCCTCAAGCCGCTGGCCATAGGCGGCGGCGAAGGTGTCAAACAGGTCGTCGGTGAACGGAATCATGACATCGGCTGTGGAGTCGGCCCGGCCGAACTGCTGCTTGTGGGCGAACTGCGGCTCGTCCGTGAAGATGGCAGGGATGACCGAGCCAAACAGGTCGCCGACCTTGCGGGCATAGGCCTCATGCGTGATCTCGATGAATTTCGCGATGGCCTTGGGGTTGAGCGTGTCAACGTACGCCTGGTTGTTGAACCAACTGGAGTTGCCGTTGACGACCAGGCGGGCATACCAGGTGGCGCCGGCGGTCGCGGCCTCGCCGTCCTTGAGCAGCCGATAGGATGCGAGGCAGTCGTCGCGCAGGACGACTTCGTAGCGGGCGAGCAGCCTGGGGGCGGGCGCGCCTTCCTTTGCGGGCTCGCCAGCAGCGGGCGCTTTGCAAGTCCAGAGGATGTGCCGGTCGCGGAGCGCAGGGTCCCTGGTCACCAGCCCGCCGGCGAAGCCGCTGGGCCAGCGGTCTTCATCGTAGAGCCAGGCGATCATGTTCTGGCGTTTTGCCTTCTCGGCACACTCGCGGATCAGCCCAAGAAACTCATCGCCGAGGTAGGGGGTCGCCAGGCCCGTGCGCGGATGCATGTGAAAGCCGCCCATGCCCATCTCGTGCAGCGAATCGATCTGCCGCAGCAGTGTCTGCGATTCGAGCTTGTTGTTCCACGACCAGAAGGGCGCTCCACGGTAGATCGCCGGGGGATTGGGGAAGAGCGACTCAACCGACGCGTTAGCAGGATAGAGGGCGATGTTCTTGAGGTGCCAGTTCATGTGCGGTCCTTGGTTAGTCGGCCGTGGGCGATTCGAGCATTTGTTTGAGTGCCAAGCTTCGCCGCAATAGTAAAGTTGGTCGGCGCAATATAAAAGAGCCATCCGCGCGACAAGCTGTCCAGGCTGGGCGTGCCCCTTTTCCGGAAGTCCTCGTTTTATGGGAAATCTTTCCAGGTTCCTTGAGGGGGGCTTAGCTACGGGATGGGCGTGATGCCTTGGGATCTCATGGCGGCCTGGGCGGATGGGCTGTGGAGGGACTGCAGGAAGACTTCGGACGCGGTCTTGGGGGCGCTGGGGGCGATATAGGCGATCAGGGGTTCGGTGAGCGGGTACTCGCCGGCGAAGACGGCGGGCGAGGTGGGGAGGATGGGCTTGGCGTCGGGGGTGAGGAGAGGAATAGAGGATATCGGATTGCGGATATCGGATGTCGGAGGGCGGAGGTCAGAGGGCGGATTGCGGACATCCGGCTTGTCAGGGTTATCTGCTTTCGATTCGTCTTCTTGTTTCGGATTTCGTGCTTCGGATTTCGTGCTTCCGTAAGCCGCCATGCTGGTGGCGCTGACGATCCCGATAGCATTGGGGTTCATGGAGATGGCCGACAGGATCTCGGCATCTTCGTCCAACCGCTCAACCGGGCCGACAGAGGTGACGCCAAGGCGGGTGTAGACCAGTTGCGAGATGGGATTCTTCAGTGCCGGCATGAAGAGTTGGATGGTGTTATCTTCAAGCTGGCCATCCGGGACGCCGAGGGCGCGCCAGTCCCGGACCTGCCCGGCCAGGATCATCCGCAGTTCATTGGGGCTGAGCGAGGTCTTGCCAGTCTTGGCGTTGACGACGACGGCCGCCACGCGGGCGCCGATGGTCTGGGCTTTGAGTCCCTTGCGCTCCAGTTCCTGCCACTGGGCGGCCAGAGAGCCGGGTTTCGGGGCAGCGACTTCCGACTTCCGACCTCCGACCTCCGACTTCCGATCCCCGACCTCCGCCGGTAGCACGCCGGCGGGCCCTCCCCACGAGAGCAGTACCGAATGCCGCCCCGCAAGGAACAAAGTCGCCAGGCGGTCCGTGGTTTCCGGTTCGTACTT
>JBBQTU010000050.1:0-20239 GCA_038213005.1 Tepidisphaerales bacterium
CAATACGACTTCAGCAAGGGAAAGCGCACCGATCACGCGCGCCGATATGAGCAGGGCCACGAGGTGCGGATTCAGCGGGCGGATGGTTCAGTAACCGTCCAGCACTTCACGCTCGAAGACGGCGCGGTGCTGCTTGAGCCGGATGTTCGCGCCGTGTTTAAGAACTCCAGCGCGGTCAACCAGGCGTTGCGGTGTCTGATTCCTTTGATGCGGCCGCCGCACGCAAAAGCCGCCGGGTAATCTGGCCACGTCACCGCGCTACGGCCTCCGGAACCTCTGCAGCAGGGGCGGCCTCTCACCCAACCCGCTCAATTTCTTCGCGGGCAATCTGCATCCACCGGTCTATGCGATACGGCTCGTTGTCCACCGTGTGCGTGTCTTTCAGGATGATTTCCATCACGCAGCCGCGCGACGCCTCCAGCGCCGCCCGGATGTACGTGCGGTTCCTCTGCTCATCCCATTTGCCGCAGAGCATCGCCGGCATCGGCTTCCATGAGAGGATGTATTTATCACCAAGCCGCTGGGCACACCGGGCGACATTCGCCCAGGGGCTCACGCTGATCCGCCGAATCCCGGGAATCCGCAGCACACCATCGAGCTTATTCGTCAGATCCTCGCAGCATCCGTAGCCGTTCAGGGCGAACATCGCCAGCAGCGGCCGCTCGTAGCGCGTGGCAAATTCCTCGTGCATCTCGGGACTGACATCCGCCAGTTCCTGCGACTCGGCGGACGACCACATGTCGCATGTGCGCACGCGGCCGGGCGTGTATCCCGCGGCCGGCAGTTCATCGGTATATCCGTTGCCACCGCTGCTGTGATAGGTGTTATCGTTATTCAGATCCAGCAGGTTCTGATCGACAAACTGCTGCACGCGGCGGCGGTTGCCTTCCTGGAAAAACGTCATCGCCTCATGCAGCATCTCCGGGTTCTCGATCATGTCGACCATCACCTGCTCCAGCCCCCGCAGGGCCGTGTATTCGCTCATCAGGTGGAATCCATGGTGGGTGACCCCATGCAGGCGGACCTTCAGGATGTCGCCAAAGAGTTCCTGCGTCATCTGCAGTCGCTGCTGACTCGCGGCCTGGTCATGCGTGACCACTGGATAGCGAAGCCTGGCCAGGTCGGCCGGTGCCTCAATCACCGGGTCAAACGTCCACGCTCCCAGCGATTCAGAACTGGCTGTCCGGCGAGCCTGAAGCCCCCAGTTGCCGGCATCGATCGCCTTGTTGACGCCAAAGGAGTCCTCAATGACCGCATCATCCGGGAAGTGCTCGTGCTGATAGATGCGGCTGCGAAGGTGCCGTTCGATGTCCCGGACCGCCGAATCCTGGCACTGCAGCTCGCGCTCGGGCAACAGCTCGCGCCACGCCCCTTCAGGAAACACCAGCAGCATCGGCTCGGTGCTCTTAAGACTGTTGTGCCGTTTCCATCGCTTGATGCGCTGCGCCTGAATCGGCAGGTGGGCAATCTCTGCAACCTTGGTCGCCAGTTCCCGCAGAATGGTTCGATCAGCTTGTGTCATGGGTGCCTTTGGTTGAGTGAGCCTTTACAATATCGGTCGCTGCCGCAAGATGCTATGGGATGCTAAGGCACCGCGACAAAATAGGTTGACCGATCTTGCTTGACCTTGAGGGCGTGCTCTTCGTTGCTCGCTCGTTACAGATCATTGATATGCCCCTCACTCACGCCTCGATCACGACCTCAATGTCGGCGTAATCTCAGTCACCCTATTTTGTCGCGATGCCTAACGCCCTGCATCCAGCAGGTCATGCAACGGATTCCCGCTCACATCATCCAGGAAAGAATCTAACCGCGGATGACGCAGATTCACGCGGATAGGAAGAGTATTCATCCGCGTCAATCCGCGCAATCCGCGGTTAAAGTCCTCTTTGGTTGCGGCACCGTCGCGATGGTTAAAACCGTGGACAAACGCCTTGGCTGCGGTCACGGCTGCGTGGCAGGTCTCGTCTGTACGGGATCGCAGTTTGACCTGAAGACCGACTATGAGATGTCTGTTTGGCAAGCCATGCCCTTTCTGCTTTCCCGTCTCTCAACCCCAGCGGATTGTAACGACAACCGCCCGAGGCTTCACCGTGCCGACCGGCGGTTGTCATTAAGCACGTCACGCCACTTTCCGTCGGTCGGACCGTTCAGAGCGGGATGCAACTCACCCGGTCCCGTCGGCCCGGCCCACCGCCACCCGTCCATCACCCCGCATCGTACACTTTTGAAACTTCGCCCCGTTTTGAGTAGAAACAACCCATGCAGCACAAAGAAGTCATCCCGATCCTCGATTTTGGTTCCCAATACGCCCAGCTCATCGCGCGCCGCGTGCGCGAGAAAGGTGTTTACAGCGAACTGGTTCGCCCCGACATCTCCGCTGCCAAACTCCGTGAGATGAACCCCAAGGGCCTGATCCTCTCGGGCGGCCCAAGCAGCGTCTATGAGCCCAACGCCCCCCGCTGCGACCCGGCCATCTTCGAGCTCGGCGTGCCGGTCCTGGGCATCTGCTACGGGATGCAGATCGGTGCCCAGATCCTCGGCGCTGAAGTGAAGTCCGCCAAGGCCCGCGAGTATGGCCGCACCAAGCTCACCGTCACCAGCACCGACCCGCTGGTCAAGGGCCTGCCCGAAGAGACCAGTGTCTGGATGAGCCACGGCGACCAGGTCCAGGAACTCTCCTGCGACTTCCAGCCCCTGGCGGCCACCCCGACCTGCCCCTACGCCGCCGCCCGCCATCGCACCAAGCCGTTCTGGGGCGTGCAGTTCCACCCCGAAGTCACCCACACCCCGCGCGGCGAAGTCCTGATCCAGAACTTCCTTTACGAAATCTGCAAGTGTGCTGGCGACTGGACCATGGGCAACTTCGTCGAATACGCCATCGGACGCGTCCGCGAGCAGGTCGGCGACAGCAAGGTGATCTGCGGCCTCTCCGGCGGCGTCGACTCCTCGGTCGTCGCGGCCCTGCTGCACAAGGCCATCGGCAACCAGCTCACCTGCATCTTCGTGGACAACGGCCTGCTGCGTAAGAAGGAGCGGGCCCTGGTCGAGCAGACCTTCTGCGACCACTTCAAGATCGACCTGCGCACCAGCGACGCCAGCGAGCAGTTCCTCACCGCCCTCAAAGGCGTGACCGACCCGCAGCAAAAGCGCAAGATCATCGGCAAGGAGTTCATCGAAGCCTTCAAGCGCGAAGCCAAGCAGATCCCCGGCGCCCGGTTCCTCGCCCAGGGGACGCTCTACCCCGACGTGATCGAGTCCGGCCACGGCTACGCCGGGACGTCCGCCAACATCAAGCTCCACCACAACGTCGGCGGGCTCCCGGCCGAACTGGGCTTCGAACTGGTCGAGCCCCTCCGCGAGCTCTTCAAGGACGAAGGCCGCAAAGTCGGTGAAGTCCTCGGCCTGCCCGAGAACATTGTCTGGCGTCACCCCTTCCCCGGCCCGGGCCTGGCCGTCCGTATCATCGGCGACATCACCCCCGAGCGTCTGCGCCTGCTCCGCGACGCAGACGAGATCGTGCTGGAAGAACTCACCGCCGCCAAACTCTATCGCAAGACCAGCCAGGTCTTCGCCGTCCTGCTCCCCATCGGCACGGTGGGCGTCATGGGCGACGCCCGCACCTACGACAGCGTCATCGCCATCCGCGCCGTGGAGACCAGCGACTTCATGACCGCCGACTGGTCCCGCATCCCCTACGACGTCCTGGCGACCATGAGCAGCCGCATCGTCAACGAAGTCAAAGGCATCAGCCGCGTCGTCTACGACATCAGCACCAAGCCGCCGGCAACGATCGAGTGGGAATGAGTTGACATTTGTGTCAACCACCGCAATACTTCTGCTATAGGGAGTTGCCGTGTGGGATGTCATGTTTGCCTGGGACCTGATTGATGACCCAGACGGCAATGTTCAACATCTGGCCGAACACGGCGTCGACCAGGCTGAAGCCGAGTACGTGATCTTGCGAGGCGTGCGGGCGACCAGCCGTCGTAGCGGACATGTGGTGAGCTTTGCCCACACGCCTGAGGGTCGATATCTGGCGGTCGTCTGGGAACGGGTCGACGACGATCCGCTGATCGTCCGCCCCATTACCGCGTACGATGTGCCCGAACCCCGCCAGCGGAGGAAGTGATGAAGACGAAAAGCCAACCCCGACGGAGTGAGGCAAGCCATGAGCGAAAGCGTCTGGCTGCACTGCGAGACAAGTTCCAACGGACCACCCCTACGCTGCAGGAGCTTCTGGCAAGCGGCGACTACGAAGGACCTGTCGCAGCCGAAGATGCCTGGCCGATAGACCAGCTCCTGTCGCAGATCAAACGACTGCGCGCGGCTTCTGGCCTCACGCAAAAGCAACTGGCCGCGAAAATCGGGATGGACGTGACCGCCATGAGCCGCCTGGAAAGCGGCCGGCAGACCAACGTGACGATGCAGACGCTGGAACGCGTGGCCCGGGGTTTGGGCTACGCTCTTCGCGTCCAAATGCGGCCGCTGCCCAGCCCCCAGGCGGCATGAGCCGCCTGTTGAACGAACCGGAACCTGCGCCGATGGCGGCGGCGACTGACAGTCATGTGGGAGAGACGAGTCACCAACCGGAAGAACCCGACCGTGTTCAAATAATCTCCACCATCAGCCACTTGACTGGTAGGCCATGTGCGCACAAAATGTAAACATGGGAAAGGGAGGCCAATGCGGGTTATATCGCTCAAGACGATCAAGGCGTTCTGGCAGCGATATCCCGACGCAGAGCCGCCGCTCCGACACTGGTTCAAGATCGTCGAGGGAGCCGACTGGAGCAGCCTTGCTGATCTGAGACAGACCTTCCGCTCGGCCGACCCGGTTCGCGTGGCCAGCGGGAATACGGTGGTGGTTTTTGATGTCGGCGGCAACAAGTACAGGGTCGTGGCAGCGATCCACTACAACGCGGGCCGGCTCTACGTGCTTCGGGTCATGACACATCGGGAATACGATCGGGAAACATGGAAGGTGCAGCTATGAAGACAGCAATCCAACCCATGCGCGACAGCTACTTCGACCTGGTGCGACAGTTCCCGCTGGTTCCAGTGCAAACCGAGAAGCAGTACGACGCTGCCCTTGCCTTCCTGACGCCGCTTGCCGTTCGCGCCGAGAACCGCCTGGACTCAGGCGAAAAGGCTTATCTCGCCGCGCTCAGCCAGTTCGTCGAGGACTATGAACGAGACCGCCATCGCATCGACACCGCCGGCCTGAGCCCGCTGGAGACACTGACATATCTGATGCGTCAGAACGCGATGCGGCCCGTGGACCTGGGCGCAGTACTCGGCAGCCGAAGCCTCGCCAGTCAGGTACTCAACGCAAAACGTGAGCTGAGCAAGGCCCACATCCTCGCCTTGGCGGCGCACTTCCGCGTCGCTCCGGGACTGTTCATCCGCTGAGTTGACGCACCTGTGCCAAATAAGGGTCGGCATGAGCCGCCGCTCAAGCGTCGCGTGCGGCGACTGCTTCCGCAACCCCGGCGGACATCTGCGGGATCGCGCCGGGGTGATGCAGGGCATTGTGCAGCCAGACTTCCTCTGGAAGAGCGATGGCGCTGACCTGGTGAGGTTGCCGGCCTGCGGAGCTGTCGACCCGCTGCTTGAGTTGTTGGAAGCCGCTGCCGGCCTCGGCCACCACGACGGCAAAGGAGTCGGCCGGCCGGGGCGTTCCCATCCCGCGGCCGGCGTCGAGACGACGCCCCAGCGAGTCGTATGCCGCTACCGAGAAGCACAGCAGATCGGCGCCGCCCCGCGCCATGCGGACCAGGATCGGCAGGTGGCTCTCCAGCAGCAGTGCGAACACGGGACCTTCATCGGCTTCGCATCGTGAGGGAACGATCGTGAACCAGGATGCAACCGCAGTCCCCAGTCGCGCAACCAGTTGCGACCGGACCAGAAAGATCAGGTTCTCCACGGCGTCCTCTTCCCTCATCAGGCAATTAAGACGCGATCCATCGGTTTGTCCGCAGGACGCTCCTAGCGTCCTGCATACGACTGCTCTTGCCAGGCGGCGTGGGCGTGCCCGCCGACAGTCATTGGCCGACCGCTCACAGGGCGGGCGATCGGGCACTCGTCAGGCGAAACATACTTGTACTGATCGAGCTTGGGGCGAAGGTCTTTCCAGCACAGCAACTCGGTGTTCTGCTGGGCATCGTAGTGAGCGCCCACCAGTCCGTCGTAGGTAAAGGCGTAGGTGACGGTCTGGTCGCGCTCGTTGACCAGGATCCACCGCTCCACGCGAATGCCGTCACGGCGGAATGTGCTGATGACGCGGCGGTAGGTCTCCGTCGCGGCGACGGGCTCGCCAGAGCGGCCATAGCGCCTGCGCGGATCGACCGTCTGCAGTTCGGCCGCCAACGCATCATAGATGTTTGGCACATAATCCATAACCGCACGCCTTTCCGGCCAGTCCGTCGGCCGAATCGTGGCTGGACCTCCGCCAGGTCGACATCCTGCGACCCTCGGAGCTTCCAGCGAGATGCACGAGACGAGACCAGTGTACCGCATGATTTCCAAACGCAAAGACAATTTTTCGCGGGTTTCCCCATCCCGGCCTGTGGTTGAACCGCAGAGCCGTGCGCCGCGTGTGGACATCGGCGGGCATTTGGTCACAATATTGGGAGTGTTCTTTCTTAGTTCTAGCAGAAAAGGAGCGACTCCATGGCAGATGAACAAGTGGTCCCCCCGGCCGATCAGCAGGTTCAGGTGATGTTGGACGAGCGTGACATGCGCACGCTGTACGCCAACGCCTATCGCATCCACACGGCCCCCGAAGAGGTGGTGGTTGATCTGGGCTTTAACATGCCCGATCCCAACCCCCAGAACGGCCAGCAGCGGCTGCTGTTCAAGGTCACCGACCGCGTGATCATGAGCTACGGCAACGCCAAGCGGCTTGCGATGTCGCTGACTCAGCTCGTGAAGCGTTACGAGCAGCAGTTCGGCGAACTTCCGATGCAGCCCGGCGCCAAGAAGTAACTTGCCGGTGGCATGACGAATAGAAGCCGACTGGCGCTTTGCGGCGCCAGTCGGTCTCTGTTTGACCCTTGCGCAGAGTCCTGCGGCGATTGACGCGGGCACTCTCTATTGCAATCATTGACCGCTGCGGATTGGCCGCTAGCCGGGGTTTTACCTAAGCTTGAGGTGTTATGGCCTGGATCGCCAAAGATCGACGCGAGGCGCCGCCGAAAGAGGGCGGGCCCCTGCTCACCGATGAACTCAAGAGGCATCTGGCGGAGAAGTACATCCCCCGCTACCCCACCAGACGGGCGGTGCTGCTGCCGGCGCTACATCATATCCAGCACACGCTGGGCTACATCCCGGCGCAGGCGCTGGCGGAGGTGGCCGAGTTTCTGGAGATCTCGCCGGCCGAGGCTTTGGATACAGCGAGTTTCTACGAGGAATACTGGCTCAAGCCCAAGGGTAAATACCTGATCCAGGTGTGCCGGTCGCTGGCATGCGAGATCTGCGGGTCCCGGCGGCTGACCGATCACATTCAGAACAAACTGGGCATCGGGGTGGGACAGACCACCCCGGACGGCAAATTCACGCTGATTGAGGTTGAATGCCTGGGCTCGTGTGGAACCGCGCCGGCGGTGCTGGTCAACGAAGTTCTGTACGAGGATCTGACGGCTGAGAGCATCGACCGGGTGCTGGATGGTCTGCCGGAGAACCCGGCCGACTATCGCGACCCTTCGGTGACGTGGCACGAGGCGCACTAGATCGCTGGCGAGGTGGTTCATGGCAATGCAGATCAAGGGGCCCGGTGGGCTGATCAAGCTGGCGGTAATAGTGGCCGTGGTTGTCGTGGTCGGCGTGCTGCTTTGGCAGCATCTGTTCGGCACGTATCGGCTGGTTGAGATCGAGAAGGGCGTGGTCTACAGCACTGGCCTGCGCAGCGTGGAGGAACTGAACAACGCCGCGCTGTCGTCAAGGGCCAGGTGCATCCTGCTCTGCTCAGACACGGTGGAACTGGAAACGCCGCTGCTGTCGGCGTCGCAGACGTATGCGTTTCACAGCAAGCTGCGGGTTGAGGATTTTCGGGTTGGCCCCGGCGCCTGGCCGACGTCGGACAACATCGACGTGGCGCTGCAGGTGATCGCCAAGGCATCGCGCCGGCCGGTACTGATCGCCAGTGCCGATGGCGTGCGTCGGCCGGGTATGGTGGTGGCGGCGTATCTGACGTCGGTATTGAAGTACGACAAGCCCGCTGCGATGAAGCGTATGCGTGAGTTATTCGGCGATGCGCCCGGCATTGAGGATGTGGGTCGTTTTCTGGAAGTGTATGAGCCGGCGTCGCAGAAGGTTACCCGGCAACTGCCGCTGAGTAAGGAATAAGCCATGGCCTTTATTGAACCGGTCCTCACAAAGCGCATCCCGCTCGATCCCGCGAAGCGAAAGCTCGTCTGGTACGACGACTATGTCGCCACCGGCGGCTATGAATCGCTGAAGAAGGCGCTGGATATGAAGGCCCAGGACATCATCAAGACGGTGACGGAGTCGGGCCTGCGCGGGCGCGGCGGCGCGGGATTTTCGGCCGGGCAGAAATGGTCGTTCATCCCCAAGCAGAAGACCGGCTTGCACTATCTGACGGTCAACGCCGATGAGTCCGAGCCGGGCACGTTCAAGGACCGTTACCTGATCGACTACGACCCGCATCAGATGCTCGAAGGCATCGCCATCGCCGCGATCGCCACACAGTGCGATGTGGCGTACATCTTCATCCGCGGCGAATACCACCGCCAGGCCAAGGT
This sequence comes from Tepidisphaerales bacterium, assembly GCA_038213005.1. Classification (GTDB taxonomy): domain Bacteria; phylum Planctomycetota; class Phycisphaerae; order Tepidisphaerales; family Tepidisphaeraceae; genus JBBQTU01. The sequence continues at coordinate 8,762 of JBBQTU010000050.1, forward strand.
GCTGGAGCAGGCTATCGCCGAGGCGTACGCCCACGGGATCTTCGGACCACAGGGAATCCTGGGCTCCAGTACGAAACTCCAGTGCTATGTCCACCGTGGCGCTGGCGCTTACATCTGCGGCGAGGAGACCGGGCTGCTGGAGGCACTGGAAGGCAAGCGCGGCTGGCCGCGAAACAAGCCTCCGTTCCCCGCGATCGCCGGCGCCTTCGCCCGGCCGACGGTCATCAACAATGTCGAGACCCTCTGCTGCGTCCCGCACATCATCCAGCGTGGGCCGGCGTGGTTTAAGACCATGGGCACGCCCAGTTCGCCGGGCCCCAAGCTGTTTGGCATGTCCGGCCATCTGAACAAGCCCGGCGTCTACGAGGACGAACTGGGCATCACGCTGGACTACGCCATCAACAAGCTGTCGGGCGGGATGAAGGGCGGCAAGTACAAGGCGGCCATCTGCGGCGGCATCTCGATGGGCGTGCTGGGTACCGATCAACTGGACATCAAGCTGGACTTTGACGATGTGCGCTTCCGCGGCGGCTGCCTGGGTCTGGGCACGGCGGGAATGATCGTGATGAACGAGCACACCGACATGGTGGAGGCCCTTCGCAACTGCGTGCGGTTCTATGCTCATGAATCATGCGGCCAGTGCACGCCTTGCCGCGAAGGATCGGCCTGGATGCGCAAGATACTGGACCGCATCGTTGATGGCGGAGGGCGTGAGAGGGACCTGGACATGCTGATGGAACTGGAGAAGACCCAGGGCATCATGCCCGGCACGACCATCTGCGGCCTGGCGGACGGCACCGCCTGGGCCAGCCGCACCTTCATCAACAAGTTCTATAGTGAATTCGCCGCGCGCTGCAGCAGGAAAGATGTCGTCCCGCTGACCATCGCCGGACGCACCAGCAACGTCATCAGCCCCATGGGCGCCAACACGCGCTGAGCCCGCCGGGCCGAGGCGCAGCATCTCCTCCGCCAATAGCACCACGTCGGCCCAACTGCCGGCGATGATCTGCTCGGCCTGTTCAGCTTTGACGATCATAACCCCTGCGACCCATGCTCGCAGGGCATCACCCTTTGTCTGCTTCTTCCACAGATACCGGTATCCAGCCTGTCACCGCCCCGCCACTCACGCCCGCACATGCGATCGTGCTGCCGCAGGAGCGTGGAGAAGGTCAGCCGAGTCCTCCAACTCCATCACGTCCAGCCGCACGTCACTCCAGAGCGAGGCAGACGGCCGCCGGACCGGCCCACGATCGGGAGCATCAGAGCTCACAGTCAGGGCATGATGGAGGATGGGATAGCCACTGGGTGCCGAAACGCCCAACACGCTCGTTGCGATCGGGTGCAACTCTGCAGACGCCGGTCTGGGGTTTCGCCGGCCGACCGGAAGCGGAACCGCAACGGGAATACTCTCTGCCAACGCAGGCACGGCCCCGACCACTGGCACGGTCGGTTCGGAGGCAACAGCGAGCGAAACCGCAACGGCTACACGCTGAACCGGCGCGGGCACAGCCTCAACCACAGGCTCGATCACGGGCGCGGCCGGATCGGATGCGACAGAAATCGGAACCGCAGCCGGAATAGTCTGAGCCGATGCAGGCGCAGCGGCGACCACGGACTCAGCGGACTCGGACGCGGCGGGCAGGACCGCCGTATCGGCCGGTTCTGCAGCGGTGGCCGCGGCAGCTTGCGGGACTTCGGCTGGAGCCATCAGCACTGGGGCCTCGGCCATCACAGCGCTGGCCGCGGCAGGCGCCGGCGTCTGCCATTGCCCCGCCAGGATTGTCAGATCCGTCAGATCCACGATGCCGTCGCCGTTGAAATCGCCGTCGGCAAATCTCTTGCCCGTGCCCTGCCAATTGCTGGCCAGCACAGTCAGGTCGGTCAGATCCACCTGGCCATCCAGGTTTGCATCGCCGGCTCGCAACATGCCATGCACCGCAGTCGAGAACGGGCTATTGCCCGACCCCAAGGCCGCCACGCGGAAGTAGTAGGTCGTGTTGGAGTTCAAGCCAGTCACGGCATAGCCGGTCGCATTGGCCGGAGCGGTGGCGTTGACCACGTTCTGCGTAAAGCCCGAATCCGTGGCCCGGTTTATCTGGAAACCGGTCTCGTTGCTCGAGTTGTCCGCCCACGTCAGGTTGATTTGGCTGGAGGAAAAGGCCTTGGCGGTGAGGCTGCTGGGTGCCGCCGGGATGCCGGTCACCGTTATCGCGAATGCCTTCTCGACCAACAGCCCGCCCTGATCGGTGGTCCGAACGCGGATCGAGTACATGTTCTTCGTTTCGTAGTCGAAGCTGGCCGCTGTGCGCAGCGTATTACCAACGATTGCGAACGAAGCGTTGTCGGTCGAGCCCGGGCCGTCCTCCAGCGTATAGGTGAACGTGCCACCCGCGTCGGGATCCGTGGTGGTGAAACTGCCGACTACCGCGCCAGCGGCCTGATGCTCAGCGATGCTGCTGGCCGAGAGGGCGATATCCGTCGGAGCCTGATTCCCGGAGACCTCCACGCTGTATGCGCTGGACAGAGGGCTCACGTTGTCCAGCGTGTCGCGCGCGGTGGCCGTAAAGGAGTACAAACCGTCGGTAAGAGTCGTCCATGTGTAGTCGAACGCCCAGTTGCCGACGGCGTCGGCAATGGCGGCGCCGACCGGCGTCCCGTCACGCCTGACGGAAATGGACCGCCCCGCTCCGGACGTCCCGGAAACCACGAGGGTTCGATCCGCGGTTCGGCGATCGCCCGGAACGCCGGTATCATCGCTGACGGCGGTGATCACCGGCGCGGCGACCTGTATCACCAGCAATCCGGAACTCTGGACTGAAGGCAACGACCGATAGGTCCCGCTCCCGGCCACCACACGGTAGGAGTAGGTATTCCCTGTAATGACCGAGAGATCGGTGACACTGCGGACATTGGGCGACACCGACTGCTGGAATGTAAACGCACCGCCATTGAGTGACCGTTCAATGCGGAATTCCGTCTCCCATGATGTATCGGCATTCCAGAAGACGCGGATGCCGTTGCGGGTCTGCTGGGTGGTGACGTGGGTAGGCGAGGGCGGCAGGACCGAGAAAGCCACCGAGTTGCTTGCCGTGTTGCCGTCGTTATCCGTCACGGTCAGTACGACGGTACGGTTCTGCGGCCGGCTGTAGGTGGCGCTGGCCAGCAGCGACATCGCGGAGTTGATGCTGCCCGTGATGAGCGGGAGATCGCTCCCGAGATTCCACGTGTAAGTCAACAGTTCGTTGGCCGGGTTCGTCACCGCCGACGAGAAGAGGACCTGAATATCCTGCAACGCGCCCGATGTACCCGCGATGGCACCCACGACCGGAACGCCGTCCGTCACGCTGACGGATGCGGACCGAATGATCACGGTGCCATCATCGTCGGAGATTGTCAGCGTGGCGGTGTAGCTGCCGGGCGACAGGTTGGCGTGATCGATCGTGAGGACCTGGCTGCTCGAACTGAATTGGCCGGTCGATCCGGTCGTGCCATCGCTGAAGGTCCACTGATAGTTCAGCGGTTCCAGGCGGGCATTGGCAACCGTGGCAGAGAAAGAACTGATCGAACCTTCCATCACCGAATTCACCGTGGTGATGGCCGAAACGGTCGGCGCGACATTGTTAACACTGATGGTGAAATCTCGCGTTGGATGATTGCCATTGTCATCGGAGAGCGTCAGGCGGCCGGCGTAGGTGCCCGGCTTGGCATACAGGTGCGTCGCGGTCACTGATGTGCCGCTGGTCGTGCCGCCCTCGGGGCTGGAACCATCGCCGAAGTCCCATGTATAGCTGAGCAACTCGGTGCCGCTGTTCCAGAAGAATCCAGTCAGCGTTTCCGTGTCGCCTTCATTGATTGCCGTCGTCGGCAGAGAGAAGAACGAAGGAACGAAATCGGTGACGATGAACGTCTTCGTAAAGAACAGGCTGGAGCCATCCGGATCATCAACGAAAAGTACGACGGAATAGGTGCCGGGCATGGCGTACACATGATCGGCGACGATATTCGCCGTTCCGGTGCTTGTGCCTGTGACCATCGTGCCATCGCCAAAGGTCCACTGGTAGACCAGGGCTTCGCTTGCAGGATTCGTGATGGTGGCAACAAAGTGGGCATTCTGATTCTCAACAACTGTGCCGGACGTCACGGCCGTGATCCCTGGCGACACGTTGTTAACGATAACGGTTGCCGAATGCGTAACCGGTATTTCATCGGGATCATTGCTCTGGATCGTCACTGTGACCGTATAGACGCCCGGAGTTGAGTACACATGACTCAAGCTGCGCGACTTGCCGGCGGAATAAACGCTGGTGACCGCGCCGCCGCTGTCTCCGTAGTCAATGGTCGTCCGCCAGGTCTCACCTGGGTTCGGATCAACGATCGTCAACGTCCGTGTGAACGTCGAGTTCTGGTTGATCGACGCGGGGCTTCCGATGGCAAACGTGGGCGACACATCGTTCACCAAGACCTTGGTCATTTCCACAAATGGGCTGGTGTAGCCATCCACATACAGGTTGGCTGAGACGTTGTAGGTCGTCTGCGTACCTGTGGTAAGTGGCGCGGGGTTGAAGGTATAGGTATTGCCGACTTGTCCGCCGGAGGCATAGAAATTGCCGCCGGTGACGGTCCATGTCCAGTCATAATCCCGCTGATTGGTGAAGAAGACATATGGCTCTCTGCCATAGCTGTCGTAATCCATGGTGAACATGAGACGATCACCAACGGTGGTGATGCTTTGGGGGCTGTAGAGGGCCTGGCCAAGCTGGTCCTGACCGACGGCACGGACTTGTCCATCAGCGCCGGCGATCCTCAGCAGCGTATAGCTCGCTTGATCCATAGTGGCGCTGAAGTACAGATCAGCGCCCATCGCAGTCAAGCCGTACGGGAAGGATGAGGGCGTGCCAAAGGCGAGGTCGTAGGTTGTGCCCACCGTGTAGACACCGGGTGAGAATATCCGCATGAACTGGAGTTCGCGGCCCGCAGTGCCGACCGAACCGGCGAAGTAGAGGCGGTTGGCTGTTGCAGTCAGTTGGGAAGGAGAAGCGCTACCCGTGCCGGCAACGAGGTCAATCCGCTGGGGCGACCCGCCGTCAAGATACCTGTAGAGTTCCTGGCCGTAGGTCGTCGTGGTTGCCGTAAACCACAACTGGCCGTCCCAGGCCACGTAGTCGGAGGGATAGGAACTCCCCCCGATCTGGAAATCGAAGGCGAGGTACGCCGAGGCTCCCACCGTACCGGACCAGAAGAACATCTCAGCTCCGTAGACAGGATGGGTCGCGGTGAAGAACAGTTTCCCGCCGTAAACCGCCATGTCCGGGCCGACTTCCGGACTGGCCGCACCGGTGACGAGGATAGTCGAGTATCCATCCGTGGGGTTATAGCGTGCCAACTTGCCATAGTCGGCCCCAGTGCCCACGCCGTAGTACAGGGTGTCGTTCCACACGATGGGCGGCGTCTCGGGATCGGGCGAAGGCGAGGTGATCTGAGTGACTGATCCAGCAGCAGTCATCCGGCAGAAATAGAGGTTTGATCCTCCGCTGGCCATGAAATACAGATCCGAGGTGGCAGCAACCATCCAGTAGATGTGGGTGAAGGTTACGGCTCCAACGCCGCTGGCGACCTGCGTCACCGCGCGATCGTCGTAACGGTAAATGCGGCCGCCAGAGCCGAAGTAAACCTGATTGTTGAACAGTACGAAGTCGTGCGCATCGGAAGAGCCACTGCCGACGACCAAATCCTTCACAAGACTGATTCGTGGCGGCAGGTGCGGGGTGGAGGTGATGGTGACCGTGTCATTTTCATTCACGATCGTATTGGTGGGACTAAGATCCTGCCGCTTGCGATTGCCAAAGTTGACGCTGCGGACCTCACGGGTGGTGGCATCAACCGTGATACTGCGCGAACCACTGAGGACCGGGGTGACCTGGCCGTACGCGGCCTGAGGAACTTCACGAATAGTATAGGTGCCATAGGCCAATCCAGAGAGGCAATAGTTGCCCAGCGCATCGGTCCAGGCGGACACCTCGCCGATGTCCCACTGCATGTTGCTGTTGGCATCGGCGTAGATCTTCCAGTTCTCCAGGCGCGGATCCCAGGCATCGAACACACCATCGGAATCCAGGTCGTGGAATTTGGTGCCATAGATAGCGCCAGTGCCCTGGTTGATATCCACATTGCGGTCGGCATCCCGGCCGCCCGGCAGCAGCGTCTGGGCATCCCAGGCACGCGGAGAATCGCTGACGGTCAGGGTCAGGTCCTTCCAGCCCGCGGCGGACGGGTAGGTGATTTCGTACTTCCAGTACTGGCTGGCGTCGAGCATCGCCCCACCAGATAGGACGGCCGGATTGGATGACAGGCTCGGAACATTAGAGATCGGTGGGAACGCCAGCCATGTGGGGGCAACACAGTTCGGATCGGCATTGAGCACGACCTGATTGGCTGAGAGCGTGCTGATGCGATCGCGGCTGAGTACTTCGCCGGTAGCGGGATTGGCGATGTAGAGCTTCTGGTCAGAGCCCAAGGTCAGGGTTGCGATGGCGTTCTCGCTCATGGTACGCGAACCGATGCCGGTGGATCGCAGCAGTGAGCCGCTGAAGTTGAAGACATCGAGGTAGAAGTTGTACGTACTGCCGGTCACAGGTGCAGCGGTCAGCACATACAACTCAGACGAGTATGCCGCTGCGTCGAGGATATATCGCCCACTGACGTTGGCACTGCTGACAAGCACGGAATACGTGGAGGGTCCGGTTACCTTGTACACCACTCCGGACGGGCCCACGCGCGTGGCAAAGAAGGTGGAATTGCTGTTGCACAGGCGAATCTCGGCACCGTTGGTCCCGGTGGGAATCGTGGCATAGATGGTCGGGGTGCCCGTAAGATCCCAGCCGCTTTGCAGGATGCGAATGCTGTGGACGCCGGAAGAATAGTAGTCACCGGCGGTGTAAATGGAGTTGTTGTAGTAGATCATGTCGGAGATGTCAGCCGTTGACATTCCGCCCAGAGATTGAGTGGCAACGACGACGCCGGAATAGGCATCGTGCAGGCTCAAAAGCTGGTTGTCGCCGTCCAGGGTAATAAGACGGCCAAGCTTGTCGAACACCCCGGCTGTTCGCAACGTCGAACTGGCCGAGCCCAGTGAGGGGGCGGAAATGCGGCGGTCATACGTCGCCGCAGACGTGCCCTGCCGGATGTACCGGAGCACCTCGTTTGAGCCGGCATAGCCGACGTACATAGCGCTGCTCAACGCGTCGGTGGAGTAGCTCCAGGCGGCGTACAGCGCCTGCCATGTGTTGCCACTGATATTGGTGAAAGACGGAGTGCCCGCCCAGTAGGGCGCGCTGGTCGTCGGATCGGTTCGTACGGTCGAACCCGCTGGCGCCAGCGGCAGCGCTATCACGACCGAGTTCGTGCTCAGTGCGTTTCCGCGCAGGTCCACGATGCCGATCTCGGGCGTATTGCGCCGCTGCAGCAGCACGGCATCGGCCGTGACAGTGCCGGACGAAGCGCCATATAGATAGACCCGGATGCTTCCGGCGCTGTCTGGACGGAAGGTGCCCAGAAGGCGGAGCGACTGGCCGCCGATGGTGGTGGTTGGCGCAGCGGTCTGGTCGACGTAGACGTATGCTGCTGTTGCATTGGCATTGTAGACTAGGAACTGGGCATTGGTCGCCTGCAGCGGGTCGCTGTGCCAGCTTACGTAAACATCGTACGCATCCAACTGGCCGTTGGGCAGGTCGGTATAGGCCCACTTCGCCCAGCTTGATGTGTTGCCGGCACCGATGTAATGGTAGTCGCTGCGCCAGACGCCAGAGGTACTGCTGCTGGCAGACCAGTTCCCTGATTCGCTATAACCAGCGCTGTAATCGCCGTCATCAATGATCTTCACGCCCAGAATATCGCCTGCGTCGGCAATATAGTTGTTGCGCAGATCGAGTTTTGTCAGGTCGGACATGTAGGCAATCGCCGGGACCGCCTTGAGCTTATTATCGCTGAGGTCGAGCAATCGCAGCCACCGCATCTGCCTGAGGGCGTCCATGCTCTGAATGCTGTTGCGCGCTGCGCTGAGCCCCCAGAGATTGGTCATCGATTGGATGGCGGTAAGGTCACTGCTGTCCAACCCTGCGCCATCGACATTCAGATAGCGTAGACGCTGCAGACCAATCTGGTAACCCAGGTCAGGCCGGGCAACGACATCGCCCTCAACGGGCATCACCATTCGCGGTGTAAGTTCGCCGAGTTGGCCATGGAGAGACAAGCCAGAGAGGTTCAGAGACAGCAGATTGCGGACATAAGACAGACCGGCAATCGAGGTGATCTCTCTGCCGGAGAGGTCCAGCCGCGTGATCGTGTTGAGCATGCTGGCCGTAACGGGCACGGCAAATCGCGTTGCGCTGCCGGTCCCGGAAACGCCGATTCCCAGTTCAGTTGCGATGGCGCGGATCAGCACCTCGTTAGCACCGAAGATATTGCTCAGAATGGGGTCAATAACACGAGGCGTGCTAGAAGCGATCCAGTCGGCCGAGTCAGGGTTTGACCGCGGCTCACTACTGGCTTTGTCGCGGAGCTCTACCTGCTCGCCACGGAACGCATCCTGTCCGCTTTCGCCCACCAGCGTATCCAACTGCGAGCCGCCGATGATCGTATCCTCGCCTTCGCCGCCATAAATCTGATCCATGTCCGACGGCTTGCCCGCCGCACCCTGCTTGGGAGTGAACGCGTCCAACCCGAAGTACAGATCGCTGCCCGACACAAGACCCGGGTTGTAGACCTCCAGGTAATACTTGCCCGCCGACAGCCAGCGCATATCGGTTGCGCCAACCGCTTCGGCGACCATGCCGCCCTCGCTGTTGTAGATGTTCATCAGGACGCCAGAAGCCTCTGCCACCGGACCGGTGCCGGCCGTGGTACTGAACTCTTCGGCGGTGATGCGGAGCTTGGTGGCAATGGCAGTGGCGGCGCTGAATCGCAGCGTCAGCCGCTTCTGGCCCTGCGCAAGTGCAGCCTTGGCGAGTGAGGCAATGTCGAACGTATACTTCTTCGTCAGCGTCGAGCTGATAACCGCAATGCTGGAAACGGTCGTAGCGGGCGCAGTGCCGTCTCGTAGCGTGACAGCGCCGTCTCCCTCTTCACTCAGCATTTCGCAGAGGATGGTGCCCGAGACCGTGCTGGTCTGTGCGAGAGGCTTGGCCGTGGAACCGCTGGAAAGATTCCAGAGAGTCAGGGCCTCACTGCTGCTCGGGTCAGTATCCTGATAGAGAATCTGGGTCCCCAGAATCCCGAACTGACCACCGAGGGCACCGTCGCCGATCAGTGTCGCCAGCAGGCGCGTGGTGCGGCCGGTGGCACCCGTGGACGTCCAGATTTCCGGTTGCGCCGAGGTGTCAAAGAGCATGACAATATCGCTGCCTTTGGCCTTCACGGAATCGATCGTCCGTCCGGCATCGCTCCAGATATTGACGGTGGTGAGCACGCCGCTGCTGATCTTGACGAGCTTGACCTCGGGGGTGGTTCCGTTGGTCGTGCCTGTGAACACATAGTAGGGAGTCGAACCTGCGTAGACGCCCATGGCCTGAGTAACTGTTCCGGCCGTCGGCTGGATATCGCCCAGGAAGCTCACGACGGATCCAGTCGTCGAGTACATCTTCTTCCCGTTACGGAAGTAGATGGTGTTCCCGACGGCGAGAAAATCACTGGCAGCCGTGTAGCTGGCGCTGAGCAGTACCGGCGGGGTGGCGCCGGTCAACACATAGACACCCTGCGGCGTTCCCAGGAGCAATCGGCCGTCGGCGAACACTGCAGCATTGGACAGTGGGTCAAAGGACCCGGCCGACGTGGGCATTGACCACTCCATGTAGCTTCCGGCCGTTGCATTTCCGGGCGTTACAAGATGCAGACGCCAGACATAGTTGTTTGAGACGGTCGCGTAGTACTGCACAACATAGGTGTAGGTGCTGGAAGACACGATACTGTAAGGGTCGAACAAGGCAGTCGTGACGTTAACCGGGGTACCGATAGACGTGCCGGTCTTTTTGACCGAATACGTGCGCGTGATGGAGCCGTAGGTGGCCTGGAAGAACACCACGTTCCCGACGACTGTCACCTGCGAGATGGATGAACTGGCTGCACCCGCATCAATGTCGGTCAGCCGCGTGGCCTGGTCGGTCAGGCCATTGTAGTACCAGAGTTCGGATCCCGTGGACAGGTCGGAAGCGATAAACACCACGCCATCGGCAAACGCCTTCATCTCGGCGGTATTCCAATATGAAGCCGTGGAGGGCATGTTCGCGATCTTCGTGCCGACGATGGTGCCATCGGTTCGAACAATCTTGTAGGCCCCATCGGCCATACTGTTGCCGACAAAGTACGCATAGCTGCCGTTGGTGACATATCCGCTGACTTCCGAGAACGGCACGTCAGCCGCAATGCGCAGGTTGAGCGACACCGTGAGGTAGTCGATCAGGTCCGGATTCAGACGCTGCTCGACAAGCCCCGTCAGATCCAGCTCAAGGATGCCATCACGATTGGCGACGCCGCCGAAGATGATGCTACTCTCGTATTCGCTCCCGGTGGCAACATCTCCGACCGTGGAACCTGCGATTACGGGCACCTGAACGACATCGCTGTGCGCTGGGTTGGTGAGGCGCAGCCACTCGTCAGGCGAGCCATCGCCCAACGTCGTAAAGGTGTACCAACGGGACCGCTGGGACGCGGGGATCACGAAGTTGCTGGTATCAGGAATGCCATCGCCGTTTTCGTCGTGGTCGTACAGCGAAAGCGGTCGGCCAGTCCCCTCGTCCTTAAGGAAATTGCCCACGCCGGAAATCGTGGTATTGCTAATAACATCAGGATCAATGGCGGACAGGTCCACCCGGCGAGCGCCGCCCTTGAACACATAGATCTTACCCGCGTCGGTCAACAGCGAAGCAGCCGCTACATCGGCATACGCGGCGCCGATGAGCACATCGGCATAGCGGTCTCCGTCGATGCTGACCAGCCGCCCGTCCGCACTCAGCGTGCCAAACTGGTCCGCGCTGGTCACGCTGTGAATCGACATGCGGTCCATCCGGCCATCGCCGTTCAGATCGGCAGTCCCATCCGCCAGGACAATGTCACCGGCAGACAAGCCGACCGACCAGATGATGTGCGCAACGCCGCCCAGTTCGCTTGAGAGAACGGTGTACCCCTGCTTCGTGTAGCGGGAGGACTGAGAGATAACAAGATCCACACGGCCGTCCGCATCGAGATCGCCGGCGGCAACGCTGATCGGGCCTTCCATACGCACGTCGCTGGCAAGCGAGCCAGGCGTTGTGCGATGGATCCACGTCGTTGCGTCGACAGAAGCCAAGGGCGTGTTGCCCGGTAGCTCGGTCATGATCAGGATACTCGCCGGCGACAGGGTCGAGTTTTCCTGGGTGGTTGTCACCGCGATGTCGTGCCGGCCATCGCCGTTGATGTCGCCGATGTTGTAGATACCGGCGCCAATCG
>JBBQTU010000051.1:0-20237 GCA_038213005.1 Tepidisphaerales bacterium
TCTCCCCCTGTTGCCCGCCACGGCTTTGCCTGGTGCGGCCGGACCCCTCCTGATTGTGGGGTCGGCCCCCCCGGGGGGGGCCGGGGGGGCCTGCCCCACTTTGAGGACGCGCAGTGGAATTGCGCTGTAGTGTTAGGGCGTGGTCAGGCAAGCCGCCGGGCGGACACAACTCTAATTCGCGTCATCGGATCCTTCGCGGTTTACGGGCGAAATCACAGGTCGGTTGCTGAGGCGAACGAGCGGGCCGGTCCACCACGGCGAGATGCTGCGCAGGCGGCCCGCCTACTCCTTGCGAGTTCGGCGGCGTGGGGGTTTCCTCCCGGCGACATGTCGCCTCGGGAAAGCGGTGACATGTCGCCGCAGTCAAAAGAAGAGGCCCGCGTTGCCGCGGGCCGCTTGGGTTGTCGTCGCGCTGCGTCACGCGTCGCTATGTCTGGAGTTCCACCCCCTCCCAGCCTCCCCAAAGGGGGAGGAGGAAGGGAGAAGGAGAGATGGCGGGCGTCCGCTACGTTGAGATCGCACGGACGCACCACGTTAGAACAGCTTGGCCAGGACGTTCTGGGCGGCGGCGACGCCGGCGCCGATCTTGACGGGCTGGCCGAGCTTTTTCAGGGTGAACTCGATGGCGGCGACGGCGGCGAGGCAGTCGTAGGCATCGGTGTAGCCCATGTGGTTCAGGCGGAAGATCTTGCCTTCCATGGTGCCCTGGCCACCGGCGATGTGGATGTTGTGGGCCTTCTTCAGCGTGCCGCGGAAGTCCTTGTCATTGATGCCTTCGGGATAAACGATGGCGCTGACGGAGTCGGCTGGCTGCTTGCTGAATAGCTGCATGCCCAGGGCGAGCATGCCCTGGCGGAAGGCTTCGGCGATGGTGGCGGTGCGCTTGCAGACGCCTTCGATGGTCTCTTCCTTGACCATGTTCAGGCTGACCTTGAGGGCTTCGATCAGCGTGTTGGCGGGAGTGTAGGGGGTGTCGCCGTCGGCCATGCTCTTCTTGTAGGCCTTGAGGTCGAGGTAGAACTCGCGGACGCTCTTATTGGCGTCGACGGCCTTCCAGGCGCGATCGGACAGGGCGACGAAGCCCAGGCCCGGGGGAAGCATCAGGGCCTTCTGGCTACCGGTGATGGCAACGTCAACGCCCCACTGGTCCATCTTGAAGGGCAGGGCGCCGATGGAGGTGATGCCGTCGACGATGACCAGGGCTTCGGGGCTGCTGCTGGCGCGGACGGCCTTGCAGATGCCTTCGAGGTCCGAGACGGTGGCGGTGCTGGTTTCGGAATGGACCAGGATGACGGCGTCATATTTGGCCTGGGCGAGTTCGGCGGCGATCATTTCGCCGGTGGCGGGCAGGCCGTATTCGAGTTTGAGGTCCTTGTGTTCGATGCCGAACTGCGAGCAGACCTTGGTCCAGCGCTCGGCGAATTTGCCGTTGCTGACGCACAGGGCCTTCTGGCCGGGGGCGAGGGTGTTGACGATGCCGGCTTCGGCGGCGGCGGTGCCCGAACCGGTGATGGTCAGGACCATCTGTTTGGTCTGGTAGACGTACTGCAGAAGGGTCTGCACCTCGGCGAACATGGTGCGGAAATCGGCCGTGCGGTGATGGTGCACGGGCTTGGCCAGTTCGAGCAGAGTCGCCTCGGGGACGCTGGTCGGGCCGGGGGTGTACAGACGATACTTCATCAACATAGTTCCTTCTCCTGCGCCGCCAGCGGCGGTGCGTAAAGTGATTCTTCTAAACTGCTTCGGTCCACTGTTTCTTCAAGAACGCCAGGGCGGCCGCGCCCTGGGTTGTCAGATCAAAGCCGGGCGCCTCAACGCTGATCATGCCATCATACCCGGCGGACTTCAGCGATGAAAACAGGGGGCGGTAATCGGATTTGCCGGTGCGGCCGGGAGCCAGGCGACCATCGAGGTCGGCCACATGCACGTGCCGGATCGATTTTCCGGCGGCAGCGACGTGGGCAACGGGCTCATTTTCCATCCAAAGGTGGTAACTGTCCACTAGGCATTGGAAGGCCGGATGATTCACCGCATTCACGTATTCCATCGCCTCGGCGACGCTGTTGACGATGTTGCATTCCTTCTGATTCAGCGGCTCCAGCGTGATCGTGACGCCGTATTCGGCGGCGACTTTCGCGGCCTCGCTTGCGAATTCGGTTAGCTGGGTGCAGGCGGTCTGACGGTCAAAGCCATCGGGTACGCGCCGGGCATCGCCGCTGCCCAGGACGATGACTGTCGCGCCGGCCTGGCCGGCCCGGCAGAGGGCATTGCGCAGATACTGCGACAGGCGGGGGCGATCGACGGCCGGGCCGACGATCTTCAGAGCGCCGGGAACCAGGCAATTGGCCGCGGCAACCGGCAGGACGCTCGCGCTGATCTGCTGCAGGCCATGGTATTCGGGCGTGAGGCCGACGAAGAGGCTCTGTGCATTTCCCTCGACGTAGTCCCACCCCTGGGCCTTCGCCTGGGCCGCTGTTTCCATGCCGCCGCAGATGCCAAATCGAACCATCGCTCCGCTCCCGTGTTGGTCGGGCAGAATCATAGAAAAAGAGTGGTCCGCTGTCCAAGGCCCGGGGATCGGCGATGCGACATGATGATTGGAGCCCTGCGCGGCCGGCCGGCGGTCGCGATGGGCGACGGTTGTCGTAGCCGGTTCGGATATCGGGGACGCAGAGCAAGCGAGACAATCCGGCCATGGTGGCGGGAACGCAGAAGAAAGCGGGCGAAGGGAGTCGAACCCTCAACGTCAGGCTTGGAAAGCCTGCACTCTACCATTGAGTTACGCCCGCAACGGTGTGGGAGTTTACCCGCCGCTTCCGAAGCGGACAAGGGCGATATGAGGCGATATGAGGCGACGACTGCCATGATGAGGTAGTCAGCCGATCTGCGGCAGCGCCAGAGACTCGCCGAATTGGGCGAGCAGTTCCCGCCGCAGGGCCATGAGGGAGAGTCGCCGCAGTTGCGGGTCGTTCTGCAGCATCGCTTCGGCATCCTGCCGGGTCAGTTTCAACAGTTCCAGTTCACCGGTGATGTCGGCGAGTTTGAACTCGGGCAGGCCGTGCTGACGCATGCCGAAGAATTCGCCGGGGCCGCGAAGTTTCAGGTCGGCTTCGGCGATGTCAAAACCGCTGGCGGTCTGGGTCATGACGGTGAGGCGCTCGGTTGCGTCTTCGCTGGTCGGGTCACTCAGCAGCAGGCAGAGTGATGCGTGCTCACCCCGGCCGACCCGGCCGCGAAGCTGGTGCAGTTGCGAGAGCCCAAAACGGTCGGCGTTCTCGATCAGCATGACGGTGGCGTTGGGCACGTCGATGCCCACCTCGATAACGGTGGTCGCGACCAGGACGTCGACCTCGTGCCGGCGGAAGGCCAGCATGGCCGCCTGCTTCTCCTGCGTCTTCATCTGTCCGTGGATCATGCCGACCCGCCAGTCGGCCAGGACGCCTCGCTTGAGCCGGTCACACTCGGCCGAGACGGATTTCACGCCTTGGTCCGCGATGTCCTCGTCGACCTGGGGCACGACGATATACGCCTGCCGCCCGGCCTGCAGTTCACGCTTGAGCAGCATGACGGCCTCGGCCCGCTGGGTTTCGCGGAACCAGGTGGTCTTGATCGGCTGGCGGCCGGAAGGGAGCTGCGTGATGGTGGTGATGTCGAAGTGGGCGAAATAGGACAAGGCCAGCGTTCGCGGGATGGGGGTGGCGGTCATCACCAGGTAATGCGGCGAGAGGCCTTTGTTCTTGAGGATGCCGCGCTGGCCCACGCCCAGTTTGTGCTGCTCGTCAACCACCACCAGGCCGAGGTTGGCGAACTGCATGTCTTCCTGGATCAGAGCCTGCGTGCCGATGGCGATGTGGATGTCTCCGGCCGCCAGATGCCGCTGCAGGCCGCCGCGTCCCTCTTTCTTGGTGCGCTGGGTAAACAGCTCGATGCTGACGGAACTGCCGGCCAGGAAATTGGAGATCGTCAGGTAATGCTGCTCAGCGAGCGTCTCGGTCGGAGCCAGGACAACCGCCTGATACCGGTTGGCGACGGCCGCCAGCATCGCATACAGAGCGACCACCGTCTTGCCGCAGCCGACATCGCCCTGCAGCAGGCGGTTCATCGGGTGGGACTGCTGCATGTCGCGCAGGATCTGCCAGGCGGCCATCTGCTGCGCCTCGGTGAGATGGAAGGGGAAGCGGGCGAGAATCCGCTGATCCAGCGTGCGATCGAACTTCAGCGCCGGCGCCTGGGTGTCGATGTCTCGCAGCTTGCGGCTGAGGCACAGCGCCAGTTGCATCAGCATCAGTTCGTCGTAGACCAGTCGGCGGCGGGCGCTGGCGGCCTCGGTGAGAGTCGTTGGCTGATGGATCGCGCGATAGGCCTCGCGCCGGCCGGGCAGGCCACGCGATTTCAGCAGCTCGGGCGGGAACCACTCCTGAACGCCCGCCAGTGCGGCTTCGATGTTGGCATCGACAATCTTCCAGATCGCCAGCGACTTGAGCTTGCCCGAAGCGGGGTAGATGGCTCGCACCAGGTCCTCGCCCACCAGGGGGGCATCGGGCTGGATCACTTCCCATTTCGCCTGGACCATCTGTGCCAGTCCGCGGAAGTAGCCCACCTTGCCCTGCACGCGAAGGATCTGCCCGGGATGGATGCGCGTGCGGAGAAACGCGCCGTTGAACCATGCCAGGGAGAGAATCCCGGTAGGGTCGCGCAGGGTGGCCTCAAACCGCGGCCGGGGGTACGGGATGTAATCGACGGCCGTCACCTCGCCGCGGGCGATCTGAATCTGATGCGGCACCAGTTGAGCGATCGGGCGCTCGCTTCGCTCCACCTGGTAGGTGCGCGGGAAATACTCCAGCAGGTCGCCCAGCGTGCCGACACCGAGTTCGCGCAAGGCCTTGCCCCGCCCGGCCCCCACGCCCGCGAGATCCTCAATCGGCGCACCGACACCGGCCGGTTGTGTGGCGGGCGGAGGATGGGGCAATGCATCTGCCATGGAACGATGACGGATGTTGTACCCGCTTGCGGGCGGATGATCCAAATAGAGGCGCGGCCATCGTCGGCCGCTGGCCTGCGGCGCAGGCCGGTCACTGCTTTGGGCCATCCTGACTCTTCAGATGATGGTGCAGCAGGCTGGCTACCGACGCCGAGTCCACCGCGTGGTAGATGGTGCCGGCGATCTGGACGTTGGGGCCTTGCAGGCAGTGGTCTTCGCAGAGGTGCCCTACCACCTGCACCGTTGCCTCCTGCTTCTCGTCGGCCAGGAATTTCTGGATGACTTCGATGTTGCGACGGTTGCCGCGGGAATAACACGAGCTTCCCATGCAGATTGTGATGCTCAGTTCCTGGGTCATGCTTGCTTCTTCCTTCCACCTTGGCCCTGGCCGACCTTTCGGCCGATGCGGGCGATGCGGGAACGCAGACAGCCGCTGCAATCCTCGGCCGACTCGCCGATGCAGGCCTTGGCGGGATAGATTTCGTACATGGCGCGATACTTCACCGGCGTCAGGTTGGGCATGACGACGTTGGCCCCGCGCTGCAGGCCCAGTTCCCGGCCGTTGGTTTTGTTGATCGTGGCTAGAGCGGTGGTGCTGGGAAGGTTGGCCTGCGGGCACATGATCCGCGTCAGGGCAACCATCTTGTAGACCATCAACTCGGAGGCCGGTGCCTGATCGGCGCCCGCCCGGGCGTGCAGGGACGCGACCAGCGCAGGATCGCCCAGCGGCGTGGCGGGATGCGGAATGAATGGGCCAATGCCGATCATGTCCAGATCCAGTTCGGCGAACACTTCGATGTCACGGGCGAGGCTTTGACAGGTCTGGCCGGGGATGCCGGCCATCACCCCGCTGCCAACCTCATAGCCGAGTTGTCGCAGTTTCCGCAGACGAGAAAAGCGGTCGCCGGTGCGGTTGCGGTAAGGCGGATGAATCGTCTGGTAGAGCTCTGTATCGGATGTCTCAAATCGCAGCAGATACCGGTCGGCCCCGGCCGACTTCCAGAGTGAGAGATTCTCATCCTCCTGCTCACCAAGGCTGAGCGTCACCGCCAGGGGTGTGGTCGACTTGATGCCGCGGACGATGTCGGCGATGTCGGCCGGCGAGAGCAGCGGATCTTCCCCGGCCTGCAGGACGACGGTGCCGTAACCCAGTCGGGTGGCCAGCGCCGCACAGTCGAGAATTTCGTCGGCCGACATGCGATAGCGTTGGAGCTGCGTGTGGCCGGCCCGCAAGCCGCAGTAGGCGCACTGGCGAACGCAGGTGTTGGAGATCTCAACCAGCCCGCGCAGGTGCACCGCATCGCCCACACAGCAGTGGCGAACGGTGTCAGCCAGTTGCCAGAGATCTTCCAGTGCGGCCGGATCGTCGCATCGGAGCCAGGCGAGGATTTGTTCGCTAGTCAGCATTTCTGGTACTCGTCCTCACCACGAAGCAACGAAGCAACTAAGAAGAAACGCAAATGCAACACCGCGAAGGCGCGAAGATCGCGAAGCAAACGCGAAGAGAATAGATGAGGGAGGTAGCCCTTCGCGCCGTCCTTCGCGCCTTCGCGGTTAATTCGCATTTCTCGACTCATGTGGTATGTCCCCTTCAACTTCCTTCGTTGCTTCGTTGCTTCGTGGTAAGAGGGCCTCGCCAAGTACCGAGGGAAACGGAGAGAGAGCCCGCTTCAGGATGCCCAGGCTTTGGGCAATCGCCAGACCATAGTTGGTGATGGGCACCCCGGCCGCCTGGCACTTGACGATGCGGGTGAGCACCTCGCGGCGATTGAGCATGCAGGCACCGCAGTGGATCACCAGTTTGTAGTCCGCCAGGTCGGACGGAAAGTCATGCCCCTGGACGTGCTGGATCTCCAGCTTGCCGCCTACGTACTGGGTGAGCCATCGGGGGATCTTCACCCGGCCGATGTCTTCGCCAATCGGGTGATGGGTGCACGCTTCGGCGATCAGCACGCGGTCCCCGGTCTTGAGGGAATCAATCGCCCGCGCCCCGGCCACCTGCACGGCCAGGTCGCCTTTGAAGCGCGACATCAGCACCGAGAAGCTGGTCATGGGAATGTCATCGGGCGTGTCGGCCGCGACCTTCAGGAAGGCCTGGGAGTCGGTGACAACCAGGCGAGGCGGAATCGTCAGGCGATCAAAGGCCGCGCGCAGTTCCCGCTCTTTGACGACCATGCACATCGCATCGCCATCCAGCAGATCACGGATCGCCTGGACCTGCGGCATGATGAGCCGCCCGCGCGGGGCTTCCTTGTCGATGGGAACCACCAGGATCGCCAGGTCACCCGGGCCAACCAGGTCGCTCACCAAGGCAGTGTCATCCAGGAAGTCGGCCGGCGCGGCGGCGACAATCGCCTCGCGCAGGTCGCCCATGCCCTGTCCGGTGGTCGCAGAGACAATGACGGTCGGCGTCTTGGCAGCGCGCAGGCCCGCCAGCGCCGCTTCCGAAGGGCGATGAAGATCGGCCTTGTTGAACACCGCGACGGTCGGCGTCTTCCGCGTTGCCAACTCTGCCAGCAGTGATCGTTCAAACGCCCCCACCCCGCTGCCGTCGAGAACCACAATCGCCAGGTCGGTGCGATCCAGCACCTGACGCGTGCGGGCAACCCGCATCTCGCCCAGTGCGCCTTCATCATCAATGCCAGCGGTGTCGATGAACTGGACCGGCCCAAGCGGCAGCAACTCCATCGGCTTCTCAACCGGATCGGTCGTCGTGCCGGCCACGTCCGACACGATCGACACCTGCTGCCGCGTCAGCGCATTGAGCAGGCTGGATTTGCCGACATTTCGTCTTCCGAAGAAGGCGATGTGCAAACGGAGAGATTTTGGGGTTGATGGGGTCACGCAGCACCAACTTCTTCACCACGAAGCGACATGGCAATGAAGGAGAGCGATAAACTCAGAACGGCGAAGTCGCGAAGAACGCGAAGGGAACGCGAAGAAGAGAGATCGCGGACGTTCTCCTTCGCGTCTTTCTTCGCGTTCTTCGCGCCTTCGCGGTTAGTCTTCATATTTCGATACATTGGACCGGTCCTCTTCGTTTTACTTCGTTGCTTCGTCGCTTCGTGGTGAAAAAAGAGTACCAAGACGGCACACGGCCTCGGGACTGGTCAACTCGTTGAAAATCTGTTCGGTAAGCAGACCGTCGCCAATGATAACCTGCCGAATGGTCCGGTGAGTCTGCTGCGCCAGCCGCAGGACATCGGACATCCGCTCGTATCCCAGCACCGGCAGAAGTGACGTCGCGATCGCCGTGGACGCCTCCACGTGGGCACGGCACCGGGCCTCATCCGCCTCGATGCCGACCACGCATTGGTCCGTGAGGATGCGGCAGGCGTTGGATAGGAGGCGCAGACTGTCCAGCAGGGCATCGGCCACCACAGGCAGGAACGGATTGAGTTCCAGGCTGCCGCTGGCACAAGCGATCGTCACGGCCATGTCATTGCCAATCACCCTCATCGCCGCCTGGATCACGGCTTCAGGGATGACTGGGTTCACCTTCCCCGGCATGATCGACGAGCCAGCCTGACGCGGGGGCAGGCGGATCTCGCCAAGCCCCGCCTCGGGGCCCGAACTCATCAGGCGAAGGTCATTGCATATCTTGATCAGCGTCGTCGCCTGAGCCTTGAGAATCCCGCTGACCTCGACCAGCACATCGGCGTTCTGGGTGGCCTCGACGAGGTTTTCAGCGCGAGTGAGATTCAGCCCCGACAGACGGCGCAGTTCCTCGGTCACGCGGAAGACATATTCGCGCGGCGCGGCGATTCCGGTTCCGATCGCAGTGCCGCCGAGATTAACCACGCGCAGCCGCTCCTGACACTTGTAGATGCGCCAGCGGTCGCGATTGACGGCCTCGGCATAGGCGCCCATCTCCCGGCCCAGGGTCGTCAACACCGCATCCTGGAGTTCCGTGCGCCCGACCTTCACCACATGGACGAATTCCTGTTCCTTGGCCTGGAACGCTTCCTGCAACGCCACCACCCGGCCGTCCAACTGCTGCAGCAAACGAATGGCCGCCACCCGCAATGCGGTCGGATAGGTATCGTTGGTCGACTGATGCAGATTCACATCATCCAGTGGACTGACGCGGGCATGATCGCCGATCTGGCCACCCAGCACTTGCAGGGCGCGATTGGCGATCACCTCGTTGACGTTCATGTTCAGACTCGTGCCCGCGCCGCCGGCAAGGACGTCGACCAGAATGTGAGCGTCCAGCTTCCCGTCGGCCATTTCCTGACATGCCTGCTCGATCGCCATGGCCTTTGGCATATCGGCCTGCCACGCGCCGACCGCATGGTTGATCCGCGTGCACGCGAGCTTCACCACGCCGTAGGCATGGATCAACTCCGCGGGCGTCCGCCCGCACGACAGCGGGAAATTCTCCACCGCGCGAAGCGTGTGGATCCCCCACAGTGCGTCTTGTGGCACTTCACGCTCGCCCAGCAGATCATGTTCAACCCGCATGCTCATGTTCGCTGTCGCTCCCGCCGATCGTCCCGGTCAATCACCAATCAACACGCCCATCACACGCACACATCCCGCTCCTTCGCCCGCACTCTGGTCAGCAGGGCGCTGGATAGCTTGAACTCCGCCGGCGTCATCGGACGCAGTTCGGCTTCGATCAGTTTCTCGCCGGCCGTCCGCGTGTCCGGCGAGGCGTAGTCATTCAGATATTCCTGGAAACTCGACAACGCATTGGGACTGCAGTGCTGCTTGATCAGGCCCGGCTTGGCCAGATCCATAAAATCGCGCCCGGTGCGGCCCATCCGATAGCACGCCGTGCAGAACGATGGCACATAGCCCATGTCCGTCAGGTCTCGCACCACCTCATCCAGGCTGCGGTGGTCGCCGAGCTGAAACTGCTCGGCCTTGTTCGTCTCGCCATCAGCGGTGTATCCGCCGGGATTGGTGCGGCTGCCACCGGAGATCTGCGACACGCCCAAAGCGAGCGTGTCCCGCCGGGTCTGGGCGTTCTCCCGAGTGCTCATGATGATGCCGGTATACGGCACCGCCAGACGGAGAATCGCCACCAGCCGCCGGAAATCGTCATCGCTGACCGCATGCGGCGGACGCGATGCAACGTCCGACCCCCATGCCGGCTCAATCCGCGGCACGCTGATCGTGTGCGGCCCCACAAACTCAGTCTCCAAATGCTTGATGTGCTGCATCAGCGCCAGCACCTCAAACTTCCAGTCATAGAGCCCGAACAATAGTCCGAGGCCCACATCATCGATCCCGGCCGTCATCGCTCGGTCGAATGCCGTCACCCGATAATCATAATTCCGCTTCTGCCCGCCCAGATGCACCTGGGCATAGGTCTCCCGATGATAGGTCTCCTGGAAGAGCTGGTACGTGCCGATCCCGCGAGCCTTGAGCTGCTTGAACTGCTCAACTTCCAGCGGCGCGACATTCACATTCACCCGGCGAATCTCGCCGTGATCGACCTTCGTCGCATAGACCGTGTCGATGCAGTTCAGGATGTAGTTGAACCCCTCGGCCGGGTAACCTTCGCCGGCGACCAGCAGTAAACGCTTGTGTCCCTGGCGAATCAGCGCCCTGACTTCCTCTGCCACTTCCGCCTGCGACAACGCCTTACGCTTGAGCTGCGTATTCTTGGCTCGGAACGCGCAGTACACGCACTCGTTCCTGCAGATGTTCGAAACATACAGCGGAGCAAACAGCACGATCCGCTTGCCGTAGATCGTCTCTTTCACCTGCCGCGCCGCGGCAAACATCTCGGCGATCACGCCCTGATCCTGCACCTGCATCAGCAGCGCGACATCCACGGCATCCAGCCCGCGCATCTCGCGAGCCTTGGCCAGCACCTCCCGGGCGGCAGCGGCATCGCACCCGCGATTCCGCTCCAGGGTCTGCTGGATCAGCGACTCGTCGATGAACGACGCCTTGATGCCGGTGTTCATGCTATTTGATCTCCTGGTCCAAGCGTCGTTTGGCCTCGTCGACAGTGCAGGCGCACGGCGCCTGCGAGCCAATCGCGACGTTCGGACCATGCTCACACTTCTCGAAACAGAACGACCCGCTGATGGCAACCTTGTCAAAGAGATTCTTCTCTTCGACGTGGGCCATCAGCCCCTGCAGCACCTTCTGCGATCCCTTCAGGAAGCAGTTGGTGCCGACGCACACTCGCACCTGCGTCTTGTCGGCGGCCGGCGTGCCGCTGATCGGCATCGACTCACCATCCACCCGGCGGCGCGCCTGATAATGAGTATGCAGCAGTTCGTGCGCCTTGTGCCCGTTGGGCTCGCCCAGATGCTTCTCGTAGCAGGCCTTGATGAACGGGTTGTCCTGGCTCTTGTGCAGTTCCAGACCCTTGTCGGCATCGTAGAGCCCGCGCGTCCGCGTCTTGCGGGCCGCCCCGGCATTTTTCGCCACGGGCTGCCCGGCGCCGCCGATGCACCCGCCCGGACACGCCATCACCTCAACCAGATCAACCTGCATCTCACCTTTACGAATCCGGTCAATCACAGTGCGGGCATTCTTCAGCCCGTGCACAATCGCGACCTTCACGTCGATGTCTTTCACCTTGAACTCGGCCGTGCGGATGCCCTCTTCGCCGCGCACCTGGAGGAAATCCACGCTCTTGAGCGGCTCGCCCGTGATCTTCTCAACCGCATAACGAAGCGCCGCTTCAGTCACGCCGCCGGTATTGCCGAAGATCACCCCCGCGCCGGTCTTGAAGCCCATCGGCATGTCAAAACTCTCCGGCGCCATGTCCGCCAGGCTCAGGCCCGACTCCTCGATCATCCGCCCAAGCTCCTGCGTGGTGATCACGTGGTCGACGTCCGGATTCCCGTCCTTGCTCATCTCCGGCCGCTTTGCCTCAAACTTCTTGGCTGTGCACGGCATCACCGACACGCAGACCAGATCCTCGCGCTTCATCTCCAGTTGCGCCGGCATCACATCCTTGATCAAAGAGCCCAGCATCTGCTGCGGGCTCTTGCAGCTTGAGAGGTTTTGCAGCATGTCGGGCATCGCCTGCTCGGCAAACTTCACCCACCCCGGGCAGCAGCTTGTGAATTGAGGCAGATTCTCGCCCTTGAGCTTGCGCTTGATGAACTCCTCTGCCTCCTCCACAACCGTGAGGTCGGCAGAGAAGCTCGTGTCGTAAATATAGTCGAATCCCATGCGCTTCATCGCGCCCACGATCTTGCCCGTGAGTTCCATGCCGGCCGAGATGCCAAACATCTCGCCGATCGCCACGCGAACCGCCGGCGCGATCTGGGCGACCACTTTCTTCTTCTTGTCGCCAATCGCCTGCCACACCTCATCGACTTCGCTTCGCACCGACAGCGCCCCCACCGGGCACACCGCAGCGCACTGCCCGCAGTTGACGCACTCACCCTCGCCCATGCCCTTGCCGAACGCCGGCACCACCGCCGCCTGATGTCCGCGATAGGCAAAATCGATCGCGCCGATCCCCTGGATCTCCGAGCAGAATCGCACGCAGTCGCCGCACAGCACGCACTTGTTGGGATTGCGCACCACCGACCGGCTGGACTGGTCGATCACCTCGGGTTCGTGTACCCGCTTGAATCGCACCTTGGTCACGCCCAGGCGGCGCGCCAGATCCTGCAGCGTGCAGCCGCCGCTCTTGGGGCAGGTCGTGCATTCCTGGTCGTGATTGGCCAGCAGCAGTTCGATCGTCACCTTGCGCAATTCGCGCAATTCCTGCGTCTGGGTCCTGATCTTCAGCCCGGCCTCCGGCGGCGTCGAGCACGCCCCCTGGATCCCGCGTCCCTCGATATCCACAATGCACAGGCGGCATGCCCCGTACACGCTCAGGTCCGAGTGGTAACAGAACGTGGGCAGATCAATTTTCGCCTTGCGTATCAGTTCGAGCAGATTGCGCTCGCCCTCGATCGCTACGTCGATCCCGTCAATCGTCAGTGTCTTTGTGGCAGTCGCTTGCATGGTATCCTCTTAATGGAACACCGATGAACGCAGATAAACGCAGATCATCTCGTGATACGCGAGGCTATCTGTGTTCATCTGCGTTCATCTGTGTTCCCTTCTTCCTGTTCTTCTCTTCTAGATCCCGCATACCGCGTCGAACTTGCATATTTCAGCGCACACGCCGCACTTGATACATAGTTCCTGGTCGATCGTGTGGGGCTGCTTCTTCTCGCCCTTGATCGCGCCGACCGCACACTTGCGGGCACACGCCGTACACCCCTTGCACTTGGCCGCGTCGATCCACGGCTTAGCCAGGGCCTTGCACTGCCCGGTGGGACAATGCTTGTGTTGCACATGAGCGTCATACTCCGCCCGGAAATACCGCAGCGTCGACAGCACCGGATTCGGGGCCGTCTTGCCCAGTCCGCACAGCGAACTCTTCTGCACCGTGGTTGCCAGCTTCTCCAGCAGCGGCAGCGTGGTTGCATCGGCCCGGCCTTCGATAATGTCATCGAGCAGCGCCAGCATCTGCCGCGTGCCCTCGCGGCACGGCACGCACTTCCCGCAGCTTTCACGCTGCGTGAAATCCATGAAGAACCGCGCCACCGACACCATGCAGGTGTGCTTGTTCATCGCCACCAGGCCGCCCGAACCCACCATCGCCCCGGCCGCCCGCAGCGAGTCATAGTCCATCGGCAGGTCCAGGTGTTCCCTGGTCAGGCAACCGCCCGAAGGTCCGCCGATCTGCACGGCCTTGAACCCATCGTCCATCACCTTGCCATCATCGTCGGTGACGCCGCCGCCAATCTTGAACACGATCTCGCGCAGCGTTGCCCCGAACGGCACCTCGACCAGCCCGGTATTGGCCACGTGCCCCGTCAGGGCAAACGTCTTGGTCCCCGGCGAGGCCTTGGTCCCTAATAGCCGGAAATTCTCGCCACCCTCGCGGATGATCCGCACCACGTGCGCCAGCGTCTCGACGTTATTGATGATCGTGGGCTTGCCCCACAACCCGCTCTGTGCCGGGAATGGCGGCTTGGGCCGCGGCATCCCGCGTTGCCCTTCGATCGACGCGATCATCGCGGTCTCTTCGCCGCAGACAAACGCCCCGGCCCCTTCCATCACCTCGCAGCGAACGGTTTTGCCCGAGCCGAAGACATTGTCGCCCAAGTACCCCGCCGTGGTGGCGTCCTCCACGGCCTTGCGCATGCGTTTCACGGCCAGGGGATACTCCGTCCTGACATACATCAGGCACTCATCGGCCCCGATCGCCCTCGCTGCAATCATGATCCCTTCGATGATGCTGTGGGGATTACCCTCCATCACCGAGCGGTTCATGAACGCGCCCGGGTCGCCCTCATCGGCGTTGCAGATGACATACTTCTTCTCAACCGGCTGCACCCGGGCCGCTTCCCATTTGCGTGCCGTCGGGAAGCCGCCGCCCCCGCGCCCGCGCAGGCCGCTCTTGCCCACCTCCTCGATGATCTTCTCCTGCGTCATCTCCAGGTACGCCTTGCGGGCCGCATCGTACCCGCCATTGAAGACGTACTCCTCGAGACTCTCCGGGTCGATCATCCCGCATTCATGCAACACAAATCGCGTCTGTTGCAGATAGAACGGAATGTCATCCGTCCCGAAACACCGCTTCCCGCTGGCGGGGTCCACATACAGCAGCCGCTCGACCACCTGGCCGTTCTTGATCGTCTTCTCGACGATTTCCGGGACGTCTGCCTCTTTCACTTTCGCATACATCGTGTTCTCAGGCAGGATCGTGACCAGGGGCCCCATCTGACAAAACCCCTGGCAGCCCGAATGGCTCACCAGCGTCTTGCCCTTGAGCTCCTCGCGACGAAACTCCGTCGCCACGTCCACGCCCGCCGCCTTGAGCTGCTCGACGAACGCGGTAAACACCTTGAACGACCCGCTGGACACGCACCCCGTGCCCGCGCAAACGACCACACGCCGTTTCGCCCCGGCCCGCTCAAATCGGTATTGATTACTCTGCGCCATATCTCTTCTCGCCTTTCCTCTGCCCCTTCGTCGCTACGTCCCCTATATCTCTTCTGCCCCTCCGTCGCTACGTCGCTTCGGCCTGGGCGACTTCGCCCACCGCCACATCCTGCACAATCTTCACCGCGGCGGCCGGACTCATCTGCCCGTGCACGCTCTCGTTCACCACCATCACCGGCGCCAGCCCGCACGCCCCCAGGCACGCCACGGTCTCCACCGTGAACAGCATGTCCTCGGTCGTCGTCTGCTTCGGCCCCAGGTTCATACTCTTGCGCACGCCTTCCAGGATCGGCATCGATCCCTTCACATGGCACGCCGTCCCGTCGCACACCCGCACCACGTTCTTCCCCTTAGGCGTCAGCGTGAAGTGGGTATAAAATGTCGCCACCCCAAACACCCGCGCCGATGGGACATCCAGCGCCGTCGCTATATAGTTCAGGACTTCCTCCGGCAGATACCGATACTCTTCCTGCACCGCCTGCAGAATGGGAATCAGCCGCGCCGGGTTGCGCCCGTGCCGATCCAGCACCTGGCACACCTTCTCAAATTTCCGCCCCGTTTCGGCCGGGGCCGTCTTCACTACCGCCATGTTCATGCTCCTTTTCAATCCGTGTATGTCTGTAAGCTCTGTGATCGCCTCGCCCGCCGGCAGAGGGCTAGGGTGAGGGTGGGGCGGCGTCCCCTGGCTTCGCCGCAAGGCTCTTGGCCAGCTTCTGCGACAACGACGCCAGCGAGCAATAAAGATTCTCGTTATGCACAATCACCTGCGGCGGTACCTTCAGATGTGCCGGTGCGAAATTCCAGATCGCCAGCATCCCCCCCGCCGCCATCAGGTCCGCCACTTCCTGGGCCGCCGGCTCCGGCACTGTGATGATCCCGATCAGGATGTGCATCCGCTGCGCCAAACCCACCAGCCGCGAAAGCGGAAAAACTTCCTTCCCATGGATCGCCCGGCCAACCTTCGCCTCATCCCGGTCAAACGCCGCCACGATGTTCAGCCCATAGTCCGCAAAGTGCGGATACCCCAATAGCGCCGCCCCCAGATTCCCCGCCCCCACCAGAAACGCGTCGTTGACGTTGTTCCACCCCAGGAAACTCTCGATGGCGGCAATGAGCGCCCCCAGCGGATACCCCACCTTCGGCCGCCCCGCGATCCCCGTATACTCCAGATCCTTCCGAATCTGCGTCGGATCGAACCCCAACTGCAGCCCGATCTCCGTACACGTCACCTGCGTCCGCTGCCCATCCATAAGTTGTTTGAGCATCCGATGATACAGCGGCATCCGGCGTAAGCTCGGCTCCGGAACCGCCCGCCCCGCCGCCTCATGTTTTTCGAGTTCCACGACCATAAGGCCCTCACAACGAAAGCACTCCGGCCAGCCTCTCGATCCAATAAGGAATTCTTTATCGAGAAACTTTTCTCTAATAATACCGCCAGCCCCGCCCTCGTCAAGCTCAATCTCCACAAAACTCCAGCGAGCGGGGGACTTAAGTCCCCCGGCTCTTGCGCTCCCGCGCCTGGTGCATCCGAACATACGGCTGAGTTGAAAACCGCCCCCCCCGGCTCTTGCGCTCCCGCGCCTGGCGCGACCCCCACTGACAACACCCTGTCAGTCAAAAATCGTGATCGATTTTGATTTCCCGCTGACAGCCTGTTGTCAGTGCCCTCACGCAGAATCCGGGGAGAAGGAGACAGGAGCATGGCAGATGATTCATCCGAACTCTGGGACGCAGTGGCCGACGACCAGGCCCAGCGGGTTCTGGTCAAGCAGACGCTCGTCCGTCGCATCGATGCGCCTGCCAGCCGGATTAACTATGCCTTGGGCCGCGGCTTTCGCTGCACCGTCGGCCAGGCTTTTCTCGACAGAAGGGATCCCGGCGACGAGCTGTGGGTCTATTGCAGCAATCCAGACACATGGAAAAGGCTCTGCGGGCGAGCTGGCTTTGCCATCGTCCGCAGCGGTGAGGTCGTGGACTTTTACCAAGCCATCATCAACTGATGGCAAAGGAGACGATATGCAGGCAGTACTGAATAGCAGCGAGTCGGCAACGGAGATTGTGGGAGTTCCCACTGGCGTGATCTTCACGGATTGGCAAGCCGTGAGGGTGGATTCGCCCTGCACTTCAGACGAGGATAATGAGCGTTGGGATGGATTGTCATGACCCAAACAACGCCGGAGAGCCGCATGAAGCCGCCGACCACTGACCCCGCCTCACTGAAGACAACCTGTATGCCGGTTGAGGGCGAATACGTTCGCGTTCACCGCCTGCTGAGGATCATGACATTGATCCAGAGCCAAAACGGCTGGGATGCCAAGGCCCTGGCGCGGGAATGCCACGTCGGGCAGCGCACCATCTTCCGCGATATGGAGATGCTCGAAGGTGCCGGCATCCCCTACTTCTTTGATGAAGAGCACGGCGGCTATCGGATCCGCGGCGACTTCTTCATGCGCCCGATTGAGCTGACGATCGAGGAGGCTCTCGCCATCGTCGCGCTCGGCGAGCATATCGCTGGCCCCACGCACCAGGTGTCCTTCCTTCAGCCGGCCGCCCGGGCGGTTGCCAAGATCCGCAGCCAGCTCCCTGACCGCATGCAGAAGGAACTGGAAAAGCTCAGCCAGCACCTGGCGATCCGCATCGGCCAGACCGCCATCGAGGATGAAGCCGAGGATGTCTTCCTGACCCTGCAGCGCGGCGTCGCCGAACACCGCTGCGTGGAGTGCCTCTACGACTCGGTTTCCGGCGGCGAAGCCAAGGGCAAGTTCATACTGCAACCCTACACGCTGCTCTTCTCCCGGCGGGCCTGGTACGTCATCGGCCACCACGGCCGCTACGATGAAGTGCGCTGCCTCAAGGTCTCCCGTTTCCTCGGCGCCAGGGTGACAGACAAGCAGTTCACCCCGCCCAAAGCCTTCTCGCTGAGCAAGTACCTTGGCAACGCCTGGTGGATGATCCGCGGGGACATCCGCTACCGGGTCGAGCTGCGTTTTGACCAGGAGTTCGCCGACAACATCGCCGCCACCCACTGGCACAAGACCCAGGAGGTGGACTGGCATGATGATGGCTCCATCACCTTCCGCTGCAAGGTGGATGGTTTGGATGAAATCGTCTGGTGGGTGCTGTCGATGGGGCCGCACTGCACCGTGGTGCAGCCAAAGGAACTGGTTGCCCGCGTCTGCCAACTCTCCGAGCAGACACTGCAGCGCTATCGCAAGCCGTAACGGAACCTTCCTCGCCAGGGACGGCAATGAACAGCACGCAGCGGCCAGGTCAGCGATATCTCGTCCGCCCCGAAGGCCCGCGGACGACCGTCCCCGTGCACCTCCCCATGGAGCGCGCCTGGCAATGGTGCATCGCCGCCACCCTGCGCGACCTGCGCATCTCCATCACCCGCAGCCGCACGATCAGCCTGCCCAGCACCCGCCGCCTCTGGCGCCGCCGCTGGACCGAAGTCTGCTGGGCCAACGACCTGCCTGAAGCATCCCCATGGACCGCCTCCCGCCAATCCCAAGGCGCTGCGGCCGTCACCACTGGCTACGTCCGCGAGCTGCGCCGTCAGAGGTTGCCATCACGCCCCCTGACAGGGTGTCGTCATCGGTCCATGCCACAATCTTGACCAGTGAAAGGAACGGACTGGCACTGTGCCGCGGCCGCCCGCTGCCCACTGAGTCAGCCCCAACGGGGCGTAGTTCATAGGCATTGGGCATCGCCCTCGTTGTTCCACACAAGTCTTGGCTGTGCTGGACCCGGAACCCCAGGTTATGCCTCTCGCATAGTGGACACGCCTCGCAACGCCACGAGGGCAGCGCCCGGGGGCGGGCGTGCCACAGGTGGCCCGGCCGCCCCGGCCGGAGCCTTCGGGGAGGTACTGCGATGCTTGCCGGTGGGGTTTGCACACCAACTTGTAGATGCGCCATTACTTCCCGTTCCACACAAGATGTGTAGAACAACCAGGGCATCGCCCCAGGAAATCAGTCCGCAGCGCAAAAGAGCTCTTCGCAGGAGTTCTTCGCAGCTTCCGCAGCATTCCGCTGCAAGCTATGATTGTCCCACGCCAAGTGCTCCCATCCTCGACTACGAAAGACGCTCGGCCACCGCGCCCCGATGGCCTCTTGGCATGATCCTGTCCCTCCTGATGCTCATTTTCCTCCTTCAGTCCATCTTCCTGCCATGCCTCTGCGACAGGGGAACAGCGAAGATGATCCTCGCGTTTGTCGTCCATGCACTCATCCTGGTTCGCGTCCTGATCGCCAGACTACACAGGGAAACCAACCGCGATTGGATCTTCTACCTCGCCATGGGCACCTCGTCGCTCGTCTGGATTCCACTGGCCGTCGGCGACTGATCCCGGCGTCGCATGGTTCAGCCGAACCCTCACGCCGACTTCGCCGCCTTTGCCCCGGTTAGCGCCTTCGTCTCGAACACCGTAATCTCCGGCCGGCACCACTCTCGCGCCCGCTGCCCATACGACAGCCCACGGTTCACATACAGATGCCGCCCGTTGACCGTATACAGCCCGTGCGTGTAGTGCCGATACTTCCCCGGGAAAAACGCCCGCCCCACCCTGCCGCTGGCCAACTGCCGACCATGCGTGTGCCCCGACAGCATCCACTGCCACGGATAGTCCATCATCGCCATCACGTGCGCTGGATTGTGCAGAAGGCAGATCGTCGCCTGGTCCGCCGCCATTCCCTTGAATGCCGCCTGCGGATCCATCCGCCCGGAAAAATCGTCGTCCAGCCCCACAAAATGCAGCGGCCTCACCGCGCCCGGCGGCTTGAGCGTCCAGATCTCATTTCGCAGCACAATCAGCCCGTGGCTCTCCAGGCGCTCCTCCAGGTGCGCTGCCCGCCGCTGCCCCCGCAACGACTCATCGGCGCCAGTCAGCCCATAGTCATGGTTCCCCATGATGCACACCACGCCCCACTTGGCCTTGATCCGCCCCAGCAGTTCGGCCACCCGGTCGGCGTACCGATACCCGCCCATGAACAGGTCCCCCGTCACCGTCACCACGCCCGGCGAAAGCTCGTTGATCCGCTCAACATGCTGCTGCAGGTAGCTGCGCCAGACAAAGGGGCTGTAATGCAGGTCCGAGATCTGCACGATCTTCATCCCGCTCAAGAGCGGATCGAGGTGACATAGCGGCATCGGACACGCCGCCAGTTCAACCCAGCTCGGGTGCATCGGCAACAAGTGCAGGCCGGTCAGTCCCGTGCGCCCCATCGCGCGCCAGACCGCCCCCCGCCATCGCTCCTGACGCGACCACTTGGGCGACCGAAGAAATCCAGCGACCTTCTTCATAGTTCCAGCGGGAATATCTGTACCGTGCGTG
>JBBQTU010000052.1:0-19665 GCA_038213005.1 Tepidisphaerales bacterium
GAGCAGGTGGTGATCTGCCGCAACGATATTGCCGAGAGCAAGAAGTGGCACGAGCAGATCACCGCCAACGCCGAAGCCGTGCTGCAGAAGCTTGAGCTTCCCTATCGCGTGGTGGCCGTCTGCACCGGCGATCTCGGCCAGGGCCAGGTGGCCAAGTATGACATCGAGACTTGGATGCCCTCACGCAAGGGCTATAGCGAGACGCATTCCTCCAGCCGGTTCTACGACTTCCAGGCCCGTCGCCTGAACCTGCGCTACCGCGATGAAGACGGCAAGGTGAAGCTCTGCCACACGCTGAACAATACCGTCATCGCCAGCCCGCGGGCGCTGATCCCGATCATGGAGTATTACCAAAACGCCGACGGCTCGATCACCATCCCCAAGGCCCTGCGTCCGTACATGGGTGGGGCGGAGCGCATTGAGAAGAAGTAGCAGGGCTACTCGGCTGCCGCATATCATCATGACGGGACCC
This sequence comes from Tepidisphaerales bacterium, assembly GCA_038213005.1. Classification (GTDB taxonomy): domain Bacteria; phylum Planctomycetota; class Phycisphaerae; order Tepidisphaerales; family Tepidisphaeraceae; genus JBBQTU01. The sequence goes on from JBBQTU010000052.1 coordinate 473, forward strand.
GGCCAAGCATAGCAAGGCGTTGAATTGTCGCGCTAAGAGGTGACAGCATGTGGTCAGCCATATTGAACAGTAACGGGCAGGTCACGCTGCCCAGGGCACTGCGCCAGGCGCTTGGCCTGGCAGCAGGGAGTCGAGTGACATTCGAATTCGGCAGCAACTACGCCACGCTCAAACCAGCGTCCAACTCGGTTGACCATGCCTGTGGCATGCTACACCGGCCCGGCGCGAAGGCGGTTTCAGTTGGGGCGATGAACGATGCCATTCGCCGGTGCATGCGGGAGTCGCGACGTTGATCATGCCGATGCCGCCTGCTCGACAAGCGACGCAGCCTCGCCCAGCGCATCCACGTTCGCGCAGCGTCTGGCATAATCGGCGCATCGTGCAGCGACCTCGCTGGAGACCAGCAGCGGCTTGAGGCAGGCGGCCAGATTGGGGCCGGTAAATCGTTTGGGCCAGAGCCGGTCGCCTGCCCCCAGGCGCACCACGCGGGCGGCGTTGTCCGGCTGGTCGTGGCTCAGCGGCATGACCACCTGCGGCACGCCAGCGGCAAACCCCGCGGCCGTCGTGCCGATTCCGCCGTGATGCACGAGCGCCCCACAACGCGGCAGAATCCGGCTGAGCGGGGCGAAGTCGAAATGTCGCACGCCACTGGGCAGAGCAGTTGGGATCTGCGCCGGATGACGTGTCAGCAGGATGCCCGGCCGGCCAAGCCGCTGGCAGGCATCGGCGGCCGCGGCGAAGAACTCGTGGGCGTGGATGTTGGCGGTCCCGGCCGTGAAGACGATCGGCCGCTCCCCGCGGGTCAGCACTTGCTCAAGTTCCGCTGGGATGGCCACGTCAAAGACGTCGCACAAGGGAAAGCCCACCAGGTGCGTATTGCCCGGCCATTCCGGCTGCGCTGGCGCGTACCAGTCGGGGAACATCGCGATGTTAAGCCGCGGCGAGAAGACCCACTGCTTGAAGAATCGACGTACGCGCGGCAGGCCATACTGATCCCGTAGCGGGTCGACGATCTTCGCCATGATCGGGTCTACAACCAGCCGATCCGCAAGCCACCAGTAGGCCCGCTGCACTGGCTGGGGCCAGCGGGTGATTCCGTGGTTGCCCATCATCACCGGGCCGTCGTGGACGCTGCGGAGAATGGCCGGTTGCAGCGTGAGCGAGACGACCGGCACCTGCTCCTTCTCTTGCAGGATGATCGCCGCGAATGCCAGCGAGTGGGCCACGACAATGGTGTCCGGCGTCAGGTGGGCGCGGAGGGTCCGCATCAGGCCGGCCTGATCGGCCAGCATTGCCATGACTGTTTTGAACCCCTTGAGCGGATGCCACAGGTCGGGGTTGTGCAATGCCTTTCGATACTGCTCGTCGCTGCCGAACTCGTCGTACGTGAAGCCGAGTGACTCCACCAGGCCCCGAAAATGGCCGTTGGTGATGACCACGATCTCGTGCCCGCGCGCGGCCAGACGCTGGCCCAGTCCCAGATAAGGGAACACATCGCCAGATGAGCCGATGGGGATGAGGATGACACGCATCTGTCGGAGAGTAGGGGAAGTCGGCCATGGCAATCAACTGTCATCTCGCTTGCTTCCCGCGCGCTTTGGCAAGATGATGAAAGGGTTAATGGATCTGCTTTCTGGCTCAGCGAGAGAAGCACTATGGATATCTGGCTGCTGACGTTTGAGACGGTACTCATGCTGCTTCTCCTGACGGCGCTGAGCGCGACGCTACTCGGCAAGACCCGCGGACGCTGGCTCTATTGGGCTCTGCGTGCTCAAGACGACGTGATCGGTCTGGCGGGCGGCGTAGGTGATGGCGGCAAGGATGTCATCCCGCTCCAGGAAGGAGTAGTCGCGCAGAATCTCGTCGTACGATGCTCCTGCGCCGAGTAATTCCAGAACGTCGGTCACGCGCATGCGCTTGCCGCGAATGCAGGGCTTGCCGCCGCACTTGCCGGACTCGACGGTGATCCGCGACAGTAGTTCCGTGTCCATAAGCGGATTATAGCAGACCGCTTGCCCTACTCCAGCCAATCCGTCTTGACACCTACCTCGCGCAGGTAGTTCACCGCATTGTCGTGGTAAAGCTTCTGAAGCACCTCGTCGGGCAACGCCAGTCCGCGAAGCGTTGCCACCCCGCCCGGGGCGTCGGCATCCCGGATCGGGCTGGGGCCCACATAATCCGTCTCCCACATTTTCCGCTGTACCCAGAACCGGCTGGCCAGGAAATCAAAGCCTCGATCGTCGGAACTCACCTGGTCGCTGCCGAAGAGGATGCGGTCCTGGTTGCGCAGGAAGAACGCCCGGGCCTCAGCGTGGCGATCGGACATCGAGCGGGCCACCCATTTCGTGGCGCTGCAGTCCAGGCGCAGGCTCGGGTGTGTGTCCAGCAGGTGCTGGAGATGGGCCAGGTCCTCGGGATGGCCGCCCATGTGGGCGCCGACCCAGGGCACGGCCGGCCAGCGCGACATGACCGTCTCCCACTGCTGATAATGGTCCTGCCGCGTGCCGTAGACCGACGCGTCGGCGTACTTGCCGGCGTACCAGGAATCGGGATCACCGATGTGGGTCATGATTCCCATGCCTTGGCTGACGGCCTGGCGGATAATGGTATCCACCTCCGGCGAGTCAAACCGCCAGCCCCGCCGTCGCATGCTCTCGGGCGCGAAATGGAACTTCACGATCCGCGAGCCGAGGTTGTAAAACGCCTCGATCCGCCGGAGCCAGTCGCCCATCGGATCGTCCACCTGCTGCTGCCAGCTTGGCACGGCGATCAGGAGCATCCGGTGGCCCCACTCGCGCTGCAGCGTCAGGGCCTCCTCCAGCGGCATCATGTTGACGAAGGTGTCGATGCCAAACTGGTCGGCCGTCTCGAACCAGGTCCTGGCATGTCGTGCGGCGACGATATGGCAGTGAAAGTCGATAATCTTGCCGCGCACGCGCCGACGCGGCATGGGCTGGTGAAAATCGAGTTGCGTGCAGTTGTAGTCAGGTACCGTCGTCACGTTGATTGCCTCGGAATGCCAGGGTGTCCAAACCCCCGTATCCATGGGCAACTCTATAGAGGCAGCGCGGAAATTGCCAATTGGCTGGTGACGGCCTTAGGCGGGCATGGGCCTATGCCACGCCGGCAGTTTTGGCGGCCAGTGCGGTGGCTTCGGCTTTGGCCGCCTCCCCGGCGTCCGGCGCCGCCAGCATGTCAGCCAGCGTGGTTTTGCGAAGGAAATCAGTGTAAAGCCGGGCAATACTCTCAAAGCGATCAAAGAACGTCGGCGGCAGATGCTTGTCGGGAGGATCGGATTTCGTCAGCACCATGTCGCTGGGGATGCAGTCCAGTGCCATCAGCACCTCAAACAGGCTGATCTGGTTGGCCGGGCGGATGGCTCTGAACCCGCCGCGCAGTCCCTTCTGCGAGTCCACCAGTCGCGCACGCGAGATCTTCTGGAGTATCTTGCCCAGGTAGTTGAGCGGGATGTTTAGAGCCTCGGCGATTTCCCGCGTCTGCAGAAATGTGTCGCCCTCCTGCTGGGCGAGATAGGCCAGTGTCCGCAGGGTGTATTTTGCCGTCTGTGTGATCATGCTAACTAAAGCCTCCGTCAAACAACCATAGCATACAGATATCTGAGTGAGAACGAAGCAAAGCAACAAAAAGGAAACGTCTTGGCCGTCATCTCAGCTCACTCCGCTTGGCATCGGTGATTCGCAGAATCCTCTCCGCCCGATGCCAGTAGTCATGATCGAATCCCAGCGCCTGTTTGACCAGCGTATCGCGGCGCATCCAGTTGCGCTCACCCCAGAGCCGGAGCATGCCCGCCAGCCCAATGCGTTTGAGCGGCGGTATGGCGATGATCGGCCAGTCGCTCCCATGGACAAGACGCGTGCGCAGAAACGGGTCGTCCAGGAGCTGGTACATCGCATACCAGCGGTTGGGCAGGCAGAACGCCGCCGTGTCACCGTAACAGTTCTCATACTCGCGGACCAGCCGCACGAACGTCGGCACGTAATCCGGGTCTGATCCAACGCCTTTGCTGCCGCAGTGAGCCACGATCACCTTCACCCCGCGGCGAAGCGCCTCCTCAAGCCGGGCCGGATCCTGCGTGACAGGGCGCAGCAGTGGCAATGCCGCCTCCCCGCCGCAGTGGCTCAGCAGCGGCACGCCATGGTGGGCCAGTATCTCATACAGCGGAATGCACCTCGGGTCGGCCGGGTCGAAATCCTGCGTCAGCGGCAGCCACTTCATCAGCACGCAGCCGGCCGCGATACAGCGTTCAAGCTCCCGGGCGGCATCCGGGCGATAGGGATGGACCGAAGCGCCAAACAAGATGCGGGGATGCTTCTGAGCCAGCTCGATGACATAGTCATTGGACACGTACAGATGCGTGCGCTCATCCGATCGCTGCCCCGATTCGTCGTATACGGCGTCAAACGCCAGGGCGACGGCCGCATCCGTCTTCGCGTGGGTCATCGTGGTCAGCAGCAGTTCGACCAGGGCGTCTTCGGTCTGGCGATCCTCGCCCACCATGCCCAGTCGCCACCGCATAAAGCGGAAGGGGATGCTGTTCAGGAGCTTCCGCGACGTGGACCCGCGCGGGGCCGTCATCGCCGAGATGTGCGTGTGGATGTCGATGATCATGGCACTTCCGTATAATCGGCCTCATGGCGCTGGTGAACGACCGTTGCATCTGCCTGCGCAGGCATGAGTATAGCGAGACATCGCAAATCCTGAGCCTGCTCGGGCGCTCGCGCGGACTGTTTCGCGTGATCGCCAAAGGCGCCCATCGCCGCACCAAGGCCGGGGCGAGCAAATTCGATGGCGGTATCGATCTCCTGGACGTCGGCGATGCCGCGATGACCGACCCCGCCGACCGCGAACTGGCCACCCTCACCGAGTGGAAACTCCGCGATGGCAATCTCCCCCTGCGCCGAAAACTGCGCAGCCTCCATGTCGCCGTCTATGCAGCCGAACTGGTTGGCCTGCTCTTGCAGGAAAATGATCCGCACCCCGAAGTCTTTGACCTGCTGGTCTGGCTGATCGGCGAGCTATCCGGCCAGCGTGTCGAGGAGTCGCTGGTCGCGTTCGAACTCGAACTGCTCCGCCAGCTTGGCTATCTGCCGTCGCTGGATTTCTGCCGGTCTTGCGGGCAGGAAATCACTGCTCAGGGCGATGCCTGGTTCATCCCGCATGAGGGAAGCGTCGCCTGCGCACAGTGCGGGGCAGTCCCCAATCAGCGGGTGGCGCTGGACCGGCGGGTGCTGCGCATGATGCAACTGATTTTGAAGTTGCCACAGGTCGACGGTCGCCCCCAGCGCCTGCCCAGGCTGTCCCGAGCCCAGAGCGACCCGATCAACGCGCTGCTGCTGAGCTATCTGCAGGAGACGGCCGGGCGACGATTGAAGTCCGCCAGATACGTTGTCGCCGATCAGAACGACCGCAAGTGAATCATGCGGACACCTGAAACGGGCGCGCTCGCGAAAGTAGTCGTGCGCGGCGTCCGCGCCCGCACAGCACCATCCCACGCATCCCCCGCAGATCACGGCCAGTGCGTCGGCTGCGCCCGTGGGGTGGCATGCTCAGGTCGGTGCTCTGGCATGAGCATGGGGATCGGATCACATGGCCATCTCGGAGTACCGATCTGGCCATGCCACCCACCAGTGGGGCCGGCCGCCTCGGCCGCCCATTTCGTACCTGCGACGCCACCATTGGCGTTCCGACAGCCTTTACTCACGCCAAAGCGCTTCCTTGTTTCACCTGTATCCCGCGGGTTGCGTGGCGCTGCCCGGGATTAGCTCGATGCTGGTCTCGTGCTCGATCTCTTTCCCCGCGGCATGAAAGCGTGTGCGGAGCTGGCTCCTGGGCCCGATGCGGCACACGATCTCCGGCAGCGGGCCAGAGCGGCGGGGTGCAAAATACAACTCGCTGGCCTCCAGCGGCCTGCCGCCCAGATCCGAAAAATAGACGCTGGTGTCCTTCTCCGTGGCCCACTTGATCTGGCCCCTGGAGTATTGGATGTGGACATTTGCCTGGCGCACCGTCTGGCGGAACGATGCAACGTCCTTCACCAGCTTGCCGTGTTCGTGCAGGGCGATGAGCATGTCGCCCAGCACTTCCTGCCGCTCGATGTACGTGGCTTCGGGGCTTGGCCGCAGCCTGCGGACGAACTCCAGGAACCTGGCTTGGAATCCCTCATAGTTGCCCGAGAACGCCGTTTCGAATGCGGTCCTGCTGTCGACTCCCCCGCGGATCAGCTCGAGCATCTGAATCAGCCGCGCCCGATAGAGCGGCTTGCCCGCGCCGTCGGTGGCGGCCACCAGGAAGTGCACCATCGCCCACGCCTGGTTGTATTGCGTCGCGCCGCGCGTCTCGCCGTGCGAGTTAAGCGTCCGAGCCCAGTCGTCTGGACTCATCGCCATGAAGTCGCCGAAGGGCACGAGCCGGCCGGCTCTGATATCAGCCTGCAACTGCCTGAGGCGGCGGGGCGGCACCTGCCCCAGGCGAAACCCGTCGCCGATCCAGAGTCCCTCTTCGTAATACTGGGCCATCCCCTCGTTGAGCCAGATCGGAAGCCGGTCGCTGATGGACAGGTAGGCAAACTGGTGAAACGCCTCGTGCTGCAAGGTGCGGCGCAACGCATCCCGTCCCTGCGTCTCCAGAAACGCCGCCAGCACGTTCTTCCCCGGCAGGAACACGCCGCCGGTACTCCGCAGTTGCGAGCCGGCCAGGTTCAGATAGTCGGCACGCTTGGCGAGCAGGAAAACCTGTAACGGCGCTGCCGCATGCTCCCCGCCGGGCCGCCCGCCGTAGACCGCGTGCATCGCGTCCATCCGCCGCGCCAGGTCCTGCGCCAGACCGCCGTCCAGATCCGTGTGGATCACGTAATACTTCGAACGGAACGTTCGGACCGGCGCCCCTTGGGCCTTCGCTGCGGCGATGAAGATCGCCGCCAGGAGCATGCCGAAAATGATCTGCCTCGCCCGTATCATGATGAACACGGGCACTTTGCCGCTTCACGGGCCAATACGCAAGCGCACTGTCATCGGATCTCAGATCGCCTCAGTGTCGCGGGAGCCGACATTTGCACTTCCTGCCGCGGCTGCAAGAATGACAGCCAATGACGACCTTGGCAGCCAGCACGATAGTCAAACCCGGCCTGCTTGTAATCCTCGGGGCCACCGCCTCGGGCAAGAGCGACTTGGCTCTCGCGGCCGCTCGAGCAGCGGGGGGCGAGATACTCTCGGTGGACTCCATGGCGGTCTACCGGCACATGGATATCGGCACTGCCAAGCCCTCGCCCGCCGATCGCCAGTCCGTCCCTCACCACCTCATCGACCTCGTTGAGCCCGACCAGACCTTCGCCGTCGCCCAATTCGTTGAGCTCGCCGACACCGTGATCACCGATGCCGCCGCCCGCGGCGTGCCGCTGGTCGCTACCGGAGGCACGCCCCTCTACTACAAGTCTCTCTTTGAGGGCATCTTCGACGGCCCGGGCGCCGACGAAACCATCCGCGATCGTCTGCGAGAGCTCTCCGGGCAGCAGCTCCACGAACAGCTCAAGCTCGTCGATCCCTCCACCGCCCAGCGTCTTCATCCCAACGATACCCGCCGACTCATCCGCGCCCTGGAGGTCTATGAGATCACCGGCAAGCCCATCTCATTCTTCCAGCAGCAGTGGAATCGCCCGGCCGCGCGCCATCAGGCCCTCTGGGTTGGCCTCGACTGGGACCGCGAAGTCCTCAGCCGCCGCATCAACGCCCGTGTCCGCGCCATGCTTGACGCCGGCTGGCTCGATGAGGTACGCGGACTGCTCGAGCAGTATCCACAACTGTCCCGCACCGCCGCCGAAGCCACCGGCTACGCCGAACTCATCGCCCATCTCCAGGGCCGCTGCTCCCTGGACGAGGCGGCCGAGCAGATCAAGATCGCCACGCGCCAGCTCGCCCGCCGACAGATGAAATGGTTCCGCCGCTTCCCCAATGTCCACTGGCTGCCGGGCGATCGCCCGGCCGATGCCAATCTCCAGGCGATTCTGGAGTTCTGGCGGCCGCCCGGCTGATAACCGCACTTGTCATATCTGTTGAGGTATCAAAAACCGCAAATGCAATTCCTGCAAGCAATGGAGAAAGTTCTAGGGTGGCGAAGGCCCTTCTGTAGTCTCGAGGTGAAGCGGTCTATTTGGGTTCATCCCCCCGTGGCACGTGCTGGCCCGGCCGTAGCAACCCGCCGTCGGCGAAGCCACTTCCATTCTCCCCCCACTGGGGCAGTCAGCCAATTCCGTCCCGGGTTTCGGTCCTCTCTCGCTCCCGCCTTCGATAGACTTACGTGCGACCCGAGGGGCCAGAAGCGCACATTTTGCAGGGGTGGGGGGGAGGGGGTCGGGAGAGCAGTGCTGATAAGGAGTTACGTGCGATTCAGGGGGGAAGACGCGCAGGTTTCGTGTGGCTGAGCTGATTGAATGTAAGTCGCATGGGAGCGGCACGTGATACGTGATACGTGGAGCGTGATCGAACCAACGACAAGGTCACACGTGTTAGGCATTTTGAGCGACGGGCCATTTCGGACATGGGCGGTGCGGTTATTGGCGGTTAGTGGCGGATATTCACATGTCAAAGAGCACCACGGTCGGCGCGCACGCTGGCCGCCGCGGCTAATGGATGGAAGTATAAGATAGGGGGATGGACGGGTCAAGTCCAATCTGAGGCATGTGCCGTTTTTCGGGCTGACGCCCCGCCCGGCGGATTGGGTCGATCGGGTGGATGCGGTGACGAGCAAGAAGGAGCGGTTGCGCTGGGACTCCCTGCTGCCCCAGGGCAATCGCGAGTAGCCCTCGTGGTCTGGTTGCATGCCCAAAAGCGACTACAAAGTCGCTTCTACGTAGCCGCGACTTTGTAGTCGCGGTGCGAAGACATCCGACTTCCACCACTCGCGCTTGCCCTGCCCTCCTGCCCCTTGACTCGGACCATCTGGTGTGTGATGCTTCCCACACAGTTTTGGAAATCACTTGCACAGGGAGAAGAGGCTATGGCGAAAGGTAACAAGAGTTACAGCGTCGATCTCTCCACCACCAGCGGCACCGGCCCCTGAGCCAACAGCCGCGTGGTCACCAAGAGCACCGCGACGGTGAATCTTTTGACCAGCGACCAACGCGTTTGGTTCCGCGTGGCGGCGATTGGCGCGGCGGGCCAAGGCCCATGGAGCGATCCGACTATGAAGATTATACCGTGAGAATGAGGCCAAGGGATACGGCCTATTGAATAGCGTCCTGTTTTTCGGTGTTTCGACGAACAAGCCGCCATCGTGCGTTTGCTCGACCATGCGAACGGGCGGATTGAGCGGGCGATTCGGGCGAAGAAGAAGCTGATGGCGCTACTGAACGAGCAGAAGCACACCATCATCCACCGCGCCGTCACCCGCGGCCTCGATTCCACCGTTCCTGTCAAACCCTCCGGCATCTCCTGGCTCGCGGCGACCTTGGGGGCGATGTCCTGGGTCAGACGTTTCATGACTCGATCCGTGTCGGCGAAGGTCGTGCCGAAATGTTCGTTGAACGTCTTGAGGATATTGCTTAATCGGTCGATTTCCGGCTCTGCCTTGCGGCCGCCACCGGAAACCGGCGCCAGTTCAATTGCCCAACTCATAATTCGTAGTTGATGCAGTATCTTGCCGCAAAAATTCCGCAAAGAATTATTTGGATTTCTTGGGGAAACCATAACCCACTGCCAATCCATCATTTCCGCCAATAGCCTCACACCGACGTTGCGTTTTTAACGCGGGAAAAACGCAACAAACCCCTGAATGGTAGAGGGATGTGTTTCAGCATTCAGCATTCAGCATTTGGCATTTGGCATCTGGCATTCCGCCTCCACCCCGGCCAGCATTAAATCCGTTGCCATTGCCACGGCTCTGGTTATGATGCTTGCTCAGCCACCGCCACCCGATGCGGTGGCTCCTGTTTTTTTTCAGCGGCCGCGTGGGCGTCATAGGAGTCCGTCATGCAGTTAGTTAGTGCAGAAGAGAAAGCAGCCTTGCAGCTCAAACGCGAGGAGCTGTACAAACTCAAGGTGGACGTCCAGGATCGTATCCGCAAGGCCGCCTCACTCGGCGACCTCTCCGAGAACGCCGAATACCACTTCGCCAAGGAAGAGAACCGCGCTGTCGAACGCCAGATCGTCGACCTCGAAAACAAACTCAGGAGCCTCGCCGTCGTCACCAACGACGACGTCCCCGATGACGTCGTATTCCTCGGCCACACCGTCAAGCTGCTCGACCTCTCCGACGAGACCGAACAACTCGTCCGCCTCGTTGGCGAAGCCCAGCCCCCCTCCGGCGATTCCGACGTCCTGCCCGTCTCGGCGACCAGTCCGATGGGCGATGCCCTTCTCAAAGCCCACGTTGGTGATACTATCAAGGTAAAGGCCCCCCGGGGCACCATGGAATTCAAGATTCTGGAGATCGTCTAACCGACGATTCGCCCACCGGGCGCCGTGGCGACGCTTGCCGCCTTAGCTCAATGGCAGAGCACCGCTTTTGTAAAGCGGGGGTTCAGGGTTCGACTCCCTGAGGCGGCTTTTCAGGATACCTACCTCTCATGAGCACCAATTTTAGAGTGGACGGAAAAGTCGCGCTGATCACCGGCGCCGGACGTGGAATCGGACTCGCCATGGCCAGGGCCCTTGCCGCCGGCGGAGCCTTAGTCGCGATCCAGGACATCGACCTCGCCGTCGCCCAGAAAGAGGCCGACGCCATCAACGCCTCCGGCGGCAAGGCCATCGCCCTCGGCGGCGACATCGGCGACCCTGCAACCCCCGAGCGTCTGATCCAACAGACCCTCGCGTCCCTCGGCGGGCTGCACATCCTCATCAACAATGCCGCCATCCAGATGCATCGTCACTGGCTCCAATCCCCCCCGGAAGAGATGGAACACCAGTTCCGCGCCGACCTCATCGCCCCCATCCGTCTCTGCCAGCTCGCCGTGCCAATCTTCAAGGCCCAGCACTTCGGCCGGATCATCAACATCGGTTCGATCCAGCAGAAGAAAGGCAATACCTGGATGCTGGCCTATTCGCTGTCCAAGGCCGCACTGGAGAAGTTCACCGTCGGCATCGCCCGCGAGGTTGCCAAGGACCAGATCACCGTCAACCTCATCGCCCCCGGCTGGGTCAACACCTACCGCAACCGCGAGTCCTTCACCTCCCCTGAAGATCTGAAGGAAAAGGGCACGCAGATTCCCCTCGGCCGAATCGCCGAACCCGAGGACCACGAAGGCATCGCTTTACTGCTGTGTAGCGAAGCCGGCTCCTACATCACCGGCCAGTCCATTCACGTCGATGGCGGCCTCGGTGCCTAGCCCGCTTGGGGCGAGTCGCGACCCGGCCATTACATGGACAAACTCCTGGCAGCTATGAACCCATTCTGTCGCCTCAAAGATCCATCCACCTACGTGGCGTCCCCCTGGGATTTCAGCCAGGACGCCGCCGCGCGTATCCACTTCATCGCCTTCTTCCGCCAGCAATACATTCAGACCATGCGTCTGGCCGTCGATCAGGCCACGCTCGACGGCCAGGATCGCGCCGAGGCCCAGCGCCGTGCCGATGACTGCCAGCTCCGCTTCTTCACCTTCCTTGACCAGCTCGAGCAAGACCCGACCCAGTTCGGCCGGGTGACCATCCTCACCATCGACCATATCCGCGACAGCCTCCCGCGCGCGGCCGGGTTTCGGGATCCTTATCTGCACCAGAAGCACCAGCAGAACGCCCACGCTCTTCCGTTTCTCGCCTCCGTCTGCCGCGACCTGGATTATCTCACCGGCCGCGACCAACTTGAGGCCGCCATCCGAGGCGCCATGGCCGGCAACATCTTCGACATGGGCGTCGCCGCAACCGCCCAGCTCATGCTCAGCCGTGACCTGGATTTCCTCGCCACGCGCAACTCTCTCCCGCCGCGCCCCTGGCGGGTTGATGGCCTGGACGCCCTTGCCAATCGCGTGCTCGCCGGCCCGCCGCATCGCAAGGCGATCGTCTTCGTCGACAATGCCGGCAGCGACTTCGTGCTCGGTATGATCCCGCTGTGCCGCTACCTCGCCCAGCGCGGGACGCAGGTCATCGTCGCCGGCAACGAACTGCCCACTCTCAACGACATGGCCTGCTGCGACATTCAAGCACTCTGGCCGCAACTCCTGTCGGCCGAACCGAGCCTCGCCTCACTGCCGATCCGCGTGGTCAGCACCGGCACCGGCGAACCTCTCATCGACCTGCTGACCGTCTCGGACCAGCTCAACGCCGAGGCGGCCGACGCCGACCTGGTGATCCTCGAAGGCATGGGTCGCGCCTTGGAGAGCAACTTCGACGCACAGTTCGACTGCGACGCACTGAAATTGGCGATGATCAAAGAGGACTACGTCGCCGCCTGGCTGGGCGGAAAACTCTATGACGTCGTCTGCCGCTTCGATCCCGCGTGAGTTTTAGTGTCAGCCGCGAACTCGGCGCGGTGGCGTGCTATGATTGGCCGCAGATGGAGCAGACCAACGACAAACCGCGGAAGCTGAGCCTGAATGTCCTGCCGGACCGGGACAAATTGTCAGGCATCCTCGCTCGCGCTGAGGCGAATCAGAAATTGCGAACCGAATCACAACCGTCGCAGCCGGAGGACGATATGGTCGACGAAGGACCGCATGTGCTCACCGCCCCGGCCGACTGGTCGGAACCGCAGAAGGCCCTGCATGCCAAAGTGATCGGCGTGCTCAAGAGCATTTTCGACCCCGAGATCCCGGTCAACATCTACGACCTGGGCCTCGTGTACGACATTGACGTGACCGACGCCGGCAAAGTACTGGTCAAAATGACGCTCACGGCCCCTGCCTGCCCGGTGGCGGACTCGATGCCGCCGGAGATCGAGGCGCAAATCCAGGCGATTCCCGACTGCACCTTCGCCCACGTGCTCCTGGTCTGGGATCCGCCCTGGGACCGTGATCGCATGAGCGAAGCAGCCAAACTTCAGTTGGGAATGATGTGATCCGCGACCTTTTCCGTGTCAGCCTTTGATGAATCGGCCCTCCGCTATGTCTGCCAGCTTACGGTGATTGCTCCAGCGGCATTGGCTTTGCCTAGTGTAATTCCTCGTCTGATCTCAAGCGCGGGGCAATGGGGCATCGCGACGAAGTACGACCGGACGCGGGGAGTGCATCATGACGGTACGGCGGACTAGTGGCAGCTTCGCGGGGCTGGAGCAACTTGAGGGCAGGCAACTGCTCAGCATCAGCATGATCCAGTCAGGTTCCACGCTCTTCATCACCGGTAACACGGCCGGCGACAGCGTCCAGATCCTGGATGAACATGCAGGACTCAACGTGACAACCTCAGTCAACGTCGACACGGACCACGACGGCTCATTCTTCAGCACCGGCGACAGGCATCGCAGCTTCACCGGCATCACAGACTTCAACATCGACCTCAGCGGTGCAGGCAGCGCCTTGGATATCCGCCTGGCCGACAACTACATCGCCGTGGACAAGAGCTTCGTGGTACGCATGGGCGACGGCAGCGACCAGTTCAACTTCACCACCGCGCCCGGCCAGGGCCTGCGCCGTTCGCACGTCACGCTGGACGTCAGCACCGGAAGCGGCAATGACCAGGTGAGTCTCTCGCTTCAGGACATCGCCAAGTCATCCAGCATCACCGGCACCATCACCACAAACGGTGGCAATGACAGCGTGCAGGTCTCCGGCTACACCGCCATCCGCAACTCCAGTGTTGCCCTCACGACCAATCTTGGCGGCGGCAGTGACACCTACCAGGAGCTCATTGACCTTGAAGGGTTCAGGCTCTACGGCACGTCGTCCAGTTGGCAGACCACCGTCAATGGCGGCAACGGCAACGACACAATCACGCAGCGGTCGGCCAATGGAACTCGGTCCGCTACCTTTGAAGGAGTCTTCAGCAACAACTTCCTTGGAGGCTCTGGCAGTGACGCAATCACAATGGCCATGGAAACCCTGAGCCTCAATGGCGGCACGCTCGCCCTGAATGCCGACGGCGGCGATGGCAACGATACCGTCTCCATCAGCGCGACCGTTCACCCGGCCAGCACTGGTGGGCGCATCGACATCCTTGGCGGCGGGGGGGCTGGCGATGATACGCTGGACCTGACGCTGAGCGCCGACAACACGCTCAACACCTATACCCATCGTGGCGCGATCCTCGATGGCGGAGATGGCACCGATACCGCCGCGCTCCTGGGCACAGGACGGATGCGGATGATCAATCTATAGGCGATGGCCGGCGAGGCGCGAAGTGCTGAGCACGTTTCACTTGGGAGTCCGCAGCTTCTGCGTGGCTTTCTTGTCAAACTGGAACACCTGGGGCGTGAAGATCAGCACATGTTCCATCGGTTTGGGGTAGTCGCCGGACAGGAGGAAGGCGTTACCCAGCAGCATGGCTTGCCTGCGTACGTCGGCGGCCGGCCAGATCACCAGGAACTTGTCGACCGGCAGGTGGGTGCTCAGGCTGACGTCGTAGAGTGCTTCGGGCTGCGTGTAGGTGATCTGCGTTTCGCCGTTGCTGCGCGTGTACTCCATTCGTCGTCGCGATGCCCGCACGACCGGGCAGAGGCCCAGGTCAGTCCAGCCCGGCCGACGCGGTGCCGGGCTGAATTTCAAGGCCCAGAAATTCTCCGAAATGTCATAGGATCGGCCGACCAGTTCACCTTGCGCGTCGGTGAAGAACAGCGTCTGATCCGTGATCTCGCGGCGAATCATCAATTCGGCCCGGCCGGTGGTGCCCATCACTTTCGTCGGTGTCGTCGTCGCGGGGGAATTGTCCAGGATCTTTCGGAATTCGTCCCATTGGTTGCGGTTGCCCATACCGGCGCGGATGCCGTTGCGGGCCAGCGTGTCATGGGCCACGGCGGGAATGGCCTGCTGATCCACCAGGGCAGCGAATGCGCCCGAGCCGCTGATGGCGCCGCTGGGCACCTGGATGTCATACACATCCATATGAACCATGATCGATGTATCAAGATCGGTCGGGCAATCGTCCGGCGTCACCGGTCGATAGACCAGCGTGCGGGCGTCGGACGTCAGGATCGTAATGGGTTTGGAACTGAACGGCTGGGTTGTCGATGACCGCGATGTGCAGCCGGCAAGGCCCAGCAACACTGTGGCCAGGGCCGTCAGTATGATCCTCTGGCTTCTGCCCATGTTTACTCAGTTCCTCTGCCGTCGTCAGGCCGCCTTGATGGCGTCGATCGCGCGGTCCAGCCCGGCGTCCAGTTCGGCCCGCGTAATGTTGATCGGCGGTGCCAGTCGCACGACGGTGTCGGCCGTCAGGTTCAGCAGCACCCCACGATCCAGACCCTTCTCGACCAGTTTGTCCGGCTTGGCCGCGAGTTCAACGCCAAGGAACAACCCCTTGCCGCGCACGTCCTTCGCCTTGGAGCCGAGCTCACTGCGCAGCCGCGAGGCCGCGTGCTGACCCATCAACGTGGCATGACCGAGCAGCCGCTCCTGCTCGATGACGTCAAAGATTGTCCGGGCAACCGCCATGCAGATCGGGTTGCCGCCCAGCGTGCAGCCGTGTTTGCCGGGGGTCAGCAGGGCGGCGAGTTCCGGCTTGGCGAAGATCGCTCCGGCCGGGAGCCCACCGCCGATGGCCTTGCCCATCGACATGATGTCTGGCTCGATCACCCGCCCATCGGCGCGGGTGTAATGCTGGTGCCCGAACCACTTGCCCGTTCGGCCGCAGCCGGTCCAAACTTCGTCGTAGATCAGCGTCAGGCCGCGCTGGTCGCACAGTTCCCGTACCTTCAGCGGATAGTCGGCCGGATAGAAGTTGATGCCGCCTTCGCCCTGGATCGGCTCCAGGAGAATGCCGCACGTGTCGTCGTCGACCGCGTTGCGCAGGGCATCAAAATCGCCCCCGTCCACTTGGACGAACCCGGGGACCGCCGGGCCAAATCCCTCGCGGTACTTGGTGCTGCCGGTGGCGGCCAGCATCGCCAGCGTTCGGCCGTGGAAACTCTTCTGCAGCGTGATGATCTTGCCGCGGGTCTGGCCGTTCTGGTGCCCCCGCAGCCGCGCGAGCTTGCAGGCGGCCTCGTTGGCCTCGGCCCCGCTGTGGCAGAAGAAGGCCCGTCCGTCAAACGAAGCCCGCTTGAGGCGGTCGGCAAACTCAATCTGCGGCGTGGTGTAGAACATGTTACCCACGTGCCAGAGTTTCTGCGCCTGCTCGGCTACTGCGGCGACCAGGGCAGGATGGCAGTGGCCGAGAATTGCACCGCCGAATCCGGCGAACAGGTCGATGTACTGCTTGCCGTCAGCGTCCCAGAGATGGACGCCGACGCCGCGAACCATCGCCACTGGAAGCCGACCGTAATTCTGGATAAGGACTTGCTTACCGGACTCGACAATCACTTGGTTCTGCGACATTTCGGGTAACAGCTTTCTCTATTTCAACCTTGTTCATCTTCGCCGGGGACCAGCGCTCGCAGGAGCCCCAGTTCATTCAGAATGTTGCGCACATCGTGTACCAGTTGCCGTTCAGGCGAACGCGACGGCACGGGCCCGCGTCGCTCGATGAACGGCTCGATGGCCGTGCTGATCTCGTCGAGCGCCGCGCGCATCTGACGATTCTCTTCCGCCAGTTCCTCGACACGCTGCGACGATGCTTGCTCTGCCATCTCAATCTCCTGTGGCTCCGGTGACCGCTCCATCTACGTCTTGGCGATATTGTCCAACCAGCGGATTGTAAAGGCGGTGCCAATACAGGGCAACGATGCGCACGGACAGCGGGGCACACCATCCGCGTTTCTCGCCGCTGGCAGGTGGCGACTCGAAGGCTCAGCTCTCGGCGCCACCCAGTTCGCGGTTGTGGAACAGGAACATGCCCATCGCCAGCGCCAGCGTCACATAGCACAGGGCATAGACGCTGGCCATCGACATCTGTCCAAACAGCGTGGACAGCGAGATCGCCTGCGGATTGCTGGCGAACCCGGTCCCGGGGATTGCGATCTGGCCCGTGATCGTTGCCTCACGCAGGTCAAAGCTCGCCAGATAAGGCAGACAGACACTGACGACTTGTGCGATGCCCTTTGTAATGAACGAGCGCCCTTCCAGAGCACTTCCCGGGACATTGCCCCAGATCGGCTGTAAAAACCGCGTCAGATTCCCGGCCACATAGAGCAGGATCACCGCAGGGAGGTTCACCACCAGACTGAATCGCGTTGAAAGTGCCACCCCGATCGCCGCCAGGACGCTCACCTGCATCCACGCCAGCAGCAGGCTCATCGCCAGCCCCGTCAGGTGCATCAGGCGCATGTCGAAGATGCGGGTCCGCTCGGTGTCATCCAGCGTGTCCACGCGAAGCTGATAGTCGCCGGGAATTCGCCAGTAGGTGCACACCATCAGGATCGCGCCCATCACCCCGATCGCCAGCAGGGCGGACAGGATGATTCCGAGGTATTTCCCGATGAGCACTTCGCGACGTTTCACGGGCTTGCTCATCAGGTTGAGCATCGTCCGATCCTCGACCTCTTCATAGATCGCCTTGCTGGTCATGAACAGCGTGGCGATCAGCGTGATCACCAACACCACGTCCAGGCAGACGCTCTTGAACATCACCGTGTCTTCGCCCAGCGTGAAAAACGGCAGCAGGGCGAAGATGATGATGATCGCCGCGCCCAGCCCCAGCAGCAGGGTGTAGATTGGCTGGACCACCGTGTCCAGAAACGTGTGCCTTAAGATGACCCAGGTGCGATACATGCCAACTCCTATTTTCAGCGAGCGGCCGATTGTAAGGGACACCCAACGCATTGCAACGCCAGCGTTCTGTCCGAACCGCTGGCCGAGCGATGAGCCTCTGAACGTCATCCGGCTTTGCGGTGGCGGATGAGGGCGGCCACTCGCTCGGCCATGGTCGCCAGGGGGCGGACGTATTTGGCGCCGAACAGGTGGACGTGATTGAGCAGGGGATAGAGCTGGTAGACGAGCTTGCGACGCTGGTGGTAGTCGCTCCCCAGGCGATGGGTCTGTTCGTAGGCTCGCAGGAAGGCTGGGGTGACGGTGCGGAACAGGTCCAGATAGGCCATCTCCATCTCGTAATGCGAGTAGCGGCAGTTGGGGTCGAGCACGGCCGACACCCACCACTTGCCGCGCTGGTCCTTATTGACCAGGAGATTGGCGGCCCACAGATCGCCGTGGATAAGCCGTGGGCGGTCGTCGTGGGCGACCAGCGTGTCGACGTGGGCGTGGATCGACGCGATGCGCCGGCGCAGGCCCGGCGGGACGATTTTCTCAGTGGCGACCTGTTCCCAGATTGGGTCGTAGATCTGGTGAAAGAAGTCGATGAACGACCGTGTGCCATCGGTCTGACCATCCTCCACGCGTGCATAGGTTGGGCTGGTGCGGGCGTGCATTGCCAGGACCAGGTCGGCCAGATGCATCTGAATGTGGTCGATTTCATCTTCGGTGCAGTCCTGTTTCGCCTGGGATAGCGGGATGCCGTCCATGTGTTCCATCAGGATGTAGCTGTGAGGGAAATCCAGGCTGGCAACCTGACACACGTGCACTTCAGGCGTCGGCAGGCCCAGGTCGCGCAGATAGTTGAGCTGATAGGCTTCCTGCTCGTATTCCATGACCACGCGATGGGGGGCGATCTTCAGGACGACCTTGCGCCGATCTTCGAGGGTCAGGCAGAGTGTCGTGCTCATGCTGCCGCCTTCAAGCGGCCGGACACCGGTCAACTGCACCGCATTGCCCAGCCAGTCGGCCACAATGCGGTGCAACAGTGCCCAAGAGATATCGCTCGCTTGAAGTGGCATCGTATGAACGCGAGTATGGCACGTCTCCCGGCCGGGAACAATTGAAAAAGTGACGGATTCGGCAATCCACACGGCAAGCGCGTTCGACGGAGTGGGGTGGGGGGCGAGCGAGGTGGCGACCCGCCGCGGCGGGCAGGAGAGGGCGGGATGGCGAGCCACGCGGACGAGGGCACGCGGGAACGAGGCAGAAGCGCGGGTTTCCGTGGGGCCTTGTGGGACAAGGACTTATGCGCCGTTGAGGGGGTCAGATGCGCAAGTCATTATGCCACAAGCGCCAATGATAGCCCCCCCCCCCCCCCCCCCCAAAAAACCCCGCCACGGGCCCCCCGGCGGGGGCCCGGCCCGGCGCCCGGCCGGCCGGCCGCGGTGGTGGGTGACGGAGGTTGCCGGCG
>JBBQTU010000053.1:0-19477 GCA_038213005.1 Tepidisphaerales bacterium
GAACTGGACGACGCAGCGGGCCCTGAATATCTACGCGCTGATTCCGGCGGCCCAGAAGTCCGACAAGCCGAATCCGGCGGTGGTGCTGAGCGAGAAGGATCTGAGCAATTCGGACCTGCGGGCGCATGAGCTGCTGATACCGATCAACATTCCCCGCTTCTACCTGCCGGCGGGGCCGCTGGCCGACCAGATTCGCGACGGAAAACTTGGCGTGACCGCTACGCTCAAGGCATCGGTGAACTGGACGACGCAGCGGGCCCTGAATATCTACGCGCTGATTCCGGCGGCCCAGAAGTCCGACAAGCCGAATCCGGCGGTGGTGCTGAGCGTTCCGTTTGACAGCATGGCGCTGGTGCCTGACCTGGCGACGGGCGCGGGCCAGGCCGTCCAGACTGCGTTCGGGCTGGCGATGGCTCGCGGGTTTGCCGAGCAGCCGATCAGCCGGCCGGTGCTGGTGTTTTTCGGGGGCGGCGATAGCGTTCAGTTCCTGGGCACACGCCAGATGATGATGGCGATGGCGGATGTTCCGGCACAGTGGACTCGGGAGATCGCCGACCTGAACACGCAGTTGCAGGAAATGCAGGCCGACCTGGACCGTCTGCATCAGATTCAGAAGGATCCGCAGGTCATCAACGTTCGTGTGGATCGCCGGCCGCTGGATCGGGTCGTGAAGATCATCGAGACGCAGGCTTCGGTGGACCAGGACGTGCTGTTCCGCTTCCGCATGTTGCCGCAGAGCGAGCAGACCGACCAGACTCGCGCTGAGGCAAAGCGACTGGAGGAAGGCGTATCGCTGTTCAGCGAACTGCGATATGCGTTTGTGAGCATGCCGGCGGAGTTGGCGCGGCCGCAGTTTAGCGAACTGGCCCAGGACTACCTGACCAAGACGGTGGTGCGGCTGAACGGTTCGCAGGCCAAGCCGGGGCTGATCCAGACCACGCAGCAGCGGATCGACCAGTTGCACAAGCGTGTGGAGTTGTACCAGTGGATGGCGGCTGCCACGGGGCGGAAGCCTGATCCGGATGGACGGACGAACAACTCTCGCGTGCTAGGCATGGTGATCGCCGTGGATCTGTCGGACGGTGGGGTGCGGTTTGGCCCGATGTACTGGGGCTGGCATCAACAGAACAGTAACATCAGCAGCCTGCTGAACTATCGCGACTGGTTCAACCGCGTGCGCGATGAGGCGGCGCTGGACAAGAACCACTGGTATACCGGCGTGACAGGTTTATTTGACGTTGAGCCGATCAGCGGGTCGCGTGCTCCGCAGAGCTGGCTGTGCGCATCGATGGCGATCGGCACAGAACTGTGCCCGGCGTGGGGCGTGCCGGGCTTTACGATGCTGACTCTGGACGATCTGCGGTCTCGCCGCGATACGCCGGCCGACACCGTGGCGGCGCTGAATCTGCCGGTGATTGAGAAACAGGCCGATGCGCTGGCGGTGCTGCTGCGCAAGGCATGGAACGATCCGACGTTCCGCGATCCTGCTGAGATAAAATGGGCTCACACTTCGATCGTGGGCCAGGTGGTCAGTCCGGCGCCGGGCCGGCCGGTCCCGGACCTGCCACGCGAGGGCTTCCTGACGTCGTGGCGCTATTCGTGGGGCCAGAGCAAGATCCCTAATCTCCGCGCGGTGCCGTATACGATGGGTCTGCGGCATGATGAGGTGGCAGCCTGCGGGCCTGCGGGCAACTACCGGTTTGAGGGTCTTCCGCGGCTGGGTGCGTGGGAGACGCGATTTGCCAATATTCAGGCCTTCAAGATCGAGCCGGGCACCGGGCAGATTGTCGCCTGCACGGACCTGGGCCGGCAGACGGCGGGCATTCAGCAGACGGCCGATCTGCAGGCCGACCTGGACCCGATGCGCAGCCTGGTGTTCAACTGCCGCGAGGCGTCGCTGGCGGGGCTGACCGATCCGCGATATCTGCAGGATCTTTCGGACGTGCTTCCGCTGGATGCGCGGCGCAACGCCGAGCCGCAGCGATATAACGTCACGGCGATGCGGCAGTTGATGGCCGGGTTCTTTGAGCCTGACATGAAGGCCTACCTGGTGTTCCGGTATGGGCGGGTGGGCAATCGGCTGATCTTGCTGAACACCGGGGCGCCGGGCGAGTCGCTGAAGTCGCGAGGCAACGATGAGATTCCCGGCGACGGCTACCGGGTTGCGGAACTCAATGACATCGGCGCGCTGGCTCCGCGAACGGCGACGGACTTTTACAACCTGGATGCCATTCGTCTGGCGAAGTACCGCAAGGCGGGTGTGAGCAGCCAGTTGATCGACTCCATGCACGCTGATGCGCTGGGGCAACTGGAGCGTGCCAAGGTTGCGTATGCCGCTGATTCGGGCACGGGCATCGTCCGCGAGGCTAACGGCGCATGGGCCAACGAAGCCCGCGTCTACTCGGCAACGCAGGACATGGCCAACGACGTGATCCGGGCGGCGATCTTCCTGCTGCTGCTGTGCGTGCCGTTCTCGTTCTGCATGGAGCGGCTGCTGATCGGGACGGCCAACATCTACAAGCAGATCACGGGCACGGCGGTGATCTTCGCGATCATGACCGGGGCCATGTGGACGTTCCATCCGGCATTCAAGATCTCGTCCAGCCCGCTGATCATCATCCTGTCGTTCGCGATCATCTTCATGTCGGTGGTCGTGATCTCTGTGGTCTATGGGAAGTTTGACACGGAATTGAAGCGCCTCCGCAGCGGGCGCGGCTCGACGGAAACGACCAGCTTCGCCCGCGCCAGCGTCCTGATGAGCGCGGTGCTGCTGGGCATCGCCAACATGCGCCGGCGCAAGTTCCGCACGGCCCTGACCAGCATCACCATCGTGCTGATCACGTTCGCGGTGCTGTGTTTCACAAGTGCTTCGGTTTACCTGGACACGGTGACGCTCCCGACCGGCGTGATGCCGACCCATACGGGGATCATGCTGCGTCAGCGAGGCTGGCGAGGAATCCCCACCAACGCTCTGGCCAACCTGAGTTCGGTGCTGGGGCAGAAGCAACTGGTTCGCCGATGGTGGAACGCCAATGCCAGCGAGCCGCGAGACCAGGTGAACCTGGTCGTCCCGGGCGTTGGTGGGGCCGCTCCCAAGGTGGTGCCGATGCAGGCGATCCTGGGATTGTCGCCGGGCGAGTCGGCGCTGTCGCCGATCGCCGATGTGCTGGGCAAGGACGAATTCGCCCGGCTGGAGAACGGCGAGCGCAACATCATCTATCTCAGCCAGGGCAACGCCGACCAACTGGGGGTCAAGAAGGGCGACGACATCCTGGTGGGCGGCCTGCGACTGCAGGTGGCTGGTGTGTTCGATGCCATCGCTTTTGACCGTGGCGTGAACCTTCTCAGCGGCGAGTCGCTGGCTCCGCTGAAGTACTCGACGGGCCTGATGGACGCCAGTGGCCGCAAGCTCGACGACCAGGCCGTGGAATCGCTGGATCTCAACGGCGACAGTTCGGCTTCGGAACTGCAGAGCAGCTACGAGCATCTCTCGGCGACGCAGTTTGCGATCGTGCCCGAAGCGATATCGCAGCAGTTGCCCAATGCATCGCTTCGGAGCGTGGCATTTCGTCTTGACCCGACCGAGTCCGATCTGGGGATGATGCGTCTTGGGACGCTTCGCGACCTGGCGGAGAAGGAAGAGATCGCCGACGGGAGTTCCAAGGACAAGCAGTCGCTCGCCAGGGAGTTGTCGCTTCTTGCCGGGCAGAGCGCCGACAAGAGCCGGTTGAAGGAACCGGCCGCCTTGCGAGAGGCCCTGGTGAAGGATGTCAGCGATGAACTGAGCCGCCGGTTCGCCATTGCGATCTTTGCGGGATTTCCTGACGGCGTGAAAATGGTGGCGGCCAGCAATCTTTCCAGCGTCTCGGGCGCCGGGCAGGTGGCCATTCCGCTGGCGATCGCGGGTTTGATCATCTTCAACACGATGATGGGGTCGATCGCCGAGCGTCGTCGCGAGATTCACGTCTATACGTCGCTGGGCCTGGCGCCGGTGCATGTGGGAGCGCTGTTTGTCGCCGAAGCGATGACCTATGGGCTGATTGGCGCGGTGTTTGGCTATGTGATCGGGCAGGGCGTCGGGACGCTCATGATGCACCTGGGCTGGCTGGGCGACGTCACACTGAACTATTCGGGCAGCAGCGCCATGGTTACCCTGGGCCTGATCCTGCTGATCGTGCTGCTGAGTGCCCTGGTGCCGGCCCGGCTGGCCAGCCGGATCGCCGCTCCGAGCATCGACCGGACCTGGCGCGTGCCTCTGCCCAAGGACGGCCGGATCATCGCGCAGCTTCCGTTCACGATTAATAAGACGGCCGCCGAAGGCGCTCTGGGCTACCTGGCCGAGTTCTTCGAGGCTCACCAGGAAGGCAGCATCGGCAAGTTTTCAAGCGGCAAGATCGAGACATTCATTTTCGAGGACGAGGCCAAGCGACAGAGCCGTGGCCTGCAGACGGTGATCTGGCTGACGCCGTTCGATCTGGGCGTGCGGCAGCATCTGATGCTGCTGATCCATCCCGGACAGTACCAGGATATCTATGAGGTGCAGGTGGTGCTGGCACGCCTGAGCGGCGACGACAGTAGCTGGTATCGGATGAACCGCAGTTTTCTGACCGAACTGCGGAAGCAGTTCCTGCAGTGGCGCTCGCTCACGCCGCAGCGCATGCTGGAGTACGTTGAGGAGAGCCATCGGCTGTTCGAGAAGACCAGCCCCGAAGTGGTGACGACGCTGCACACTGAAAGCGTGCGGTTGGGCTGAGACACGAATAGGGAATGGTAATGCGAGAAGACGCAGAACTGAAAGAATTTCGCGACCTGATGCCTCCGCCCAAGGAATGGGAGGAGGGGTTTGGTCTCAAGGCCATGATCGGTGCCATCTTCGTTGGCATGATCATGACCCCGGCCAGCATGTACATGAGCCTGGTCGTGGGCGCCGACGTCGGGTCGGCG
This sequence comes from Tepidisphaerales bacterium, assembly GCA_038213005.1. Classification (GTDB taxonomy): domain Bacteria; phylum Planctomycetota; class Phycisphaerae; order Tepidisphaerales; family Tepidisphaeraceae; genus JBBQTU01. The sequence goes on from JBBQTU010000053.1 coordinate 4,945, forward strand.
GCGCAGTGGGTGACGGTCATCCTGTTCATCGAGGTGGCGCGGCGCAGTTTCACGGTTCTTCGGCGTCCTGAGATTTACGTTCTTTACTACATGGCCGGGGCTTCGCTGATTAGCGGCTCGGGCCTGCTTTGGAACCAGTTTCTGGTGCAGAGCGAATCCTTCAGGCAACTCGGCCTGGCCGACAAGATCCCGCCTTGGGTTGCGCCGAGCAACCTGGACGTTCTCGGGCGGCGCAGTTTTTTCCAGATCGAGTGGCTTGCGCCCATCGGGCTGACCGCCCTGGGCATGGCGCTGCAGAGAATCGACCAGTTTGGCCTGGGCTACGTCATGTATCGCCTGACCAGCGACGTTGAGAAACTGCCGTTCCCGATGGCGCCGGTGGCGGCCCAAGGCGTGACGGCGCTGGCGGATGCCTCCGGCGGTAAGGAAACCTGGCGCTGGCGGGTGTTCAGCTTCGGCGCGATGCTGGGCATGGTGTTCGCCGCGATCTACCTGGCATTGCCGGCCGTCTCGGGCGCGTTCCTGCCTGAGCCGATCAGCATTTTTCCGCTGCCGTTCAAGGATCTGACGAGCAACACCGAGTCGTTCCTGCCGGCCGTGCCGATGATCATCAGCTTCAACCTGGGCATCATGATCAGCGGCATGGTGTTGCCGTTCTGGGCGGTGGTGGGCGGGTTCATCGGACTGCTCGTCTGCTTCATCGCCAACCCGCTCCTATACAAGAGCGGCATCCTCCACCACTGGAGCCCAGGCGTCGGGGCGATCACCACGATCAACTCCAATCGCCTGGATTTCTACTTCTCGTTCGGATTGGGTCTGATGGCGGCGATCGCGGTCATCGGGTTCTATCACGGGTTCAGCAGTCTGTGGCAGAAGAAAAAGACGCTCGACGGCGTCGCGACGACGCGAATGAACTGGGGGGCGCTATTTCATCCGCCGGCCGGGCGAGGGGATTTTTCGATCTGGATCGGCATGGCGATCTACGTCTTCTCGACCGTCTGCTCCATCTCGCTGGCCTATATTCTGCTTCAATATGCCCACCTGCATCTGGGCGGCAGTGCGGTGACGTGGCCACTGATGGGCGTCCTGGTCTTCTACGGTTTTATCTACACGCCGATCCTGAGCTACGTGTCGGCTCGAATGGAAGGCATCGTGGGCATGAGCGTCCAGGTGCCATTTGTCCGTGAAGCGACGTTCATTCTCACAGGCTATAAAGGGGCGGCCATTTGGTTTGCCCCATTCCCCGCCGTCAACTATGGCTGGCAGGCTTCCTACTTCCGCCAGACCGAACTGACCGGCACCAAGATCACTTCCATGATCAAGGCCGAGGCGTTCATCTTCCCGATTGTGCTGGTGGCGACGCTGGTGTTCAGCCAGTTCATCTGGCGCATCGCGCCGGTGCCGTCCAGCGCGTTTCCCTATGCCGACACGTTCTGGGAACTCAACGCGTTCCAGCAGGCCCTGATCTACAGCAGTACGCTGCCCGGTGGCCAGCACGGTCCGTTCTTTGAGGCGTTCAACGTCATCTATATCAGTGTCGGATTGGGGCTGGCGCTTTGCGCCTATGCGGTGCTGAGTTTCTTCGGCCTGCCGGTGCTGCTGGTCTATGGGCTGATCCGGGGCCTGGACCAGAGCACGCCTGATGTGATCCTTCCGCAGTTCATGGGCGCTCTGCTGGGGCGGTATTATTTCGCCAAGCGGTTCGGCAAGGACTGGCCACAGTACCGCGTGGTCTTCTTCGCGGGTTACGGCTGCGGCGTGGGGCTGGTGATGATGTTCAGTCTCGGACTGGTGTTCATGAGCAAGAGTGTCTTCCAGTCTACGATTTGATGGCGGGATACGAGGTTCTGGCGGATTGTCAGTCTGGTGCGAAGTTTCATGGGTCCTCGCCGTCACGCGGTGATGCGGCGGCCCGGAGAAGGTGTGCGACGATGGTCTTCGCATGGCAAGGCTGGCGGCTGGAGATGCCCAGGCACTGGAGCCCGCTACGGCTCGAAGGCAATTACGATGAGGGATCGGCCATGGTGGCGGATCTGCATCGGCCGCGGTTTGCCCTGCGTTGGAAGCGGGCGGGCAAGCGGCTGAATGCCGCCACCTGGACGCGCAAGACGATGAACGCCGAGGTCGGCCGGCTGGCCAGTGACGAGGCGACCGATTTCGCCTGTGGCAGTGCGGCCGACTGGGCCGGCGGCAGGCTGTATATCGAGCCCAAGCCGCCGGGTCGGGATGTGTGGATCGCGCTGTCCACGGTCAGCGGGCGGACGGTTGAGTTTGTGTATCATGCGCATCGGCGCGATCGGATTCTCAGCCAGCGGCTGCTGCCGACGCTGAGCGACACGCCGGTGGGGCAGGACATGGACTGGTCGGTGTTTGACCTGAGTTGCCGGTCGCCGGCGGGTCTGATGCTGATCGATCAGCGGCTCAATGCCGGCGATCTGTCGCTGAGCTTTGGCGACCAGAAGAAGACGCATGTGACGGTGCGGCAGATCGCGGTGGCCAGCCTGGCTCTGAAGCGGCAGCCGCTGGAGAAGTGGCTGGCGCAGCAGATCGTGGCCCGGCGGAAGTATTACCGGGCGATTGGCATCGCGGCGAAGGAAAAGGATCAGGACCTGCTGAGCCAGGGCTCACGGCGTCGCTGGCGATGGTGCTGGAGGTGGTGGATTGCCCCGTCCTTTATGACGCTGGCGACGCACGACCTGCAGCGGGATCGGCTGGTGATCGTGGATGCCACGAGCCGGGAACTGGCGACGCAGATGCTCAAGAGCGTCGCGTGGGCCGGAGATGCGGCCTGCGGCGGGCCGGACGAAGCGAGTGAAGAGGACTGACGGATGCTGTTTGGGTCGAAAAAAAAGAAAGAGGAACTCACCCGCCAGGATGCCCTGGGCGCCAAGCCCACGCAACTGGTCAAGGCGAAGGTTCTGCTCACGGAGGACGGTGGGGCGAAGCTGACCGTTCCGATGCAGGCCACGCGCTGGACGGGAATGATCTTCCGCCTGCCGCAGGGCGCTGCCAAGACGTTTGAGCTGGACGAACTGGGGCTGTTCATCTGGAATAGCTGCGACGGCAAGACGAGCGTGCAGCAGATGATCCGGCAGCTTTCCCGCGAGCGGAAAGTGACGATCCGGGAGGTGGAGGTGGCGACGCTGCAGTTTTTGCAGACACTGATTCGCAAAGGGCTGATCGGAGTGCAGGTCAAGCAGGGAAAGGTCGCCAGGTAGAGCGAGCAACGTCATGACGCAGAAGAACCCTTCATCATCCGGCAAAGAGATCCAGCGCCAAATCACGCTGCCTCTGAGCAAGGCCGTCGAGATCGCCTGGAAAAATATCCGCATGCGCATGTCGCGCAGTTTGGTGGTCACCAGCGGCATCGTGCTGGCCCTGGCGTTCCTGATGTTCATCCTCTCCGGCGACGTCATGGTCGACGGGATGCGCCACTGGATGGAGACAGCGCCGGCTTCGCCGCAGTTTATCGCCCTCGAGAAGCAGCAGAAGGAGCTTCAGGGGCAGATTCAGGCCATTACCACCAAACTGTTTGACGCCCAGCGCTCGAAGCCGTCGGGCGACGGTAAGCCTCCTTTTGACGCCAAGGCGGTACTGGGCAACGACTTTGCCACACTTCAGCGGGAACTGGGCGCAATGCCGCTGCCCCCCGATGATCTGACCAAGCTGCTGACAGCGCAGGCCGACCTGCTGGATGTCATGAAGAACTGGATGGCGCTGACGCGGGAGTCTCGCGCGATCAAGCAGACGCTTAGCGGCCCGCAACAACTGGCTTCGCTGATGAAGCAGAACGGTGTGCCGACTGCGGCGCGGGAGATCAAGGCCAGCAAGGTCCAGACCCGCTGGTTGGCGGGCTTGGCGCTGCTGGTGGCGTTCGCGGGCATCCTCAACGCCATGCTGATGAGCGTGACCGAGCGGTTCCGTGAAATCGGCACGATGAAGTGCCTGGGTGCCTTGGACAGCTTCATCGTGAAGCTGTTCCTGGTCGAAAGCTCCTTCCAGGGGGCGGCCGGCACCTTCATGGGCATCCTGCTGGGGCTGCTGCTGAGCCTGGCCGGGGCCAGCTCTTCCTATGGGCAGTTTGCATGGAAGATGTTCCCGGTTAAGGAAGTTTCGGTGAATGCCAGCATCTGCTTTGTGGTCGGCATCGTGCTGACGGTCGGCGGCGCGGTCTATCCCGCGTGGCAGGCCGCCCGGATGCACCCGATCGAAGCGATGCGGGCGGACATGTGAGATAAGTCTGGATCTGCGGCTTGCGATCGAAAGACCCGGCCTCGGCCGATCGGAAAAATGATAATGGGAGAGTTCAAATGAGTCAGAGCGAAACGGCCCCGTCTTCCCCCGCAGCCCTTTCTGAATACACCGTCCGCACCATCGGCGTGAAGCGGATGTACAAGATCGGCAACGAGGAAGTCCATGCCCTGCGCGGGGTCGATGTGCAGATCAACCGCGGCGAGTACATCTCCATCATGGGTCCGTCGGGGTCGGGCAAGAGCACGCTGTTCAACATGATCGGCGGCCTGGACAAGCCGTCGGAGGGCAAGGTCTACATCGACGAAGTGGATATCGCCCAGTTGGATGCGTACGAACTGGCCTGGATGCGCTGCCGCAAGATCGGCTACATCTTCCAGACGTTTAACCTGATCCCGGTGATGACCGCCCTGGAGAACGTCATGCTCCCGATGATCTTCTCCGGCATGAACACCGCCGACGCCCAGGACAAGGCCGCCGAGATCCTCAAGCGTGTGGAACTGGGCCATCGCATGCTCAACCGGCCTAGCGAAATGTCCGGCGGTCAGCAGCAGCGGGTGGCCATCGCCCGGGCATTCGCCAACGACCCGGCCATCATCCTGGCCGATGAACCCACCGGCAACCTCGACCTGTCGACCGGCACGCACATCATCGGCCTGCTGCACGACATGAACAAAGAGCGCGGCGTGACGGTCATCAGCGCCACCCACGACCACAAGATGCTGGCGGTATCGGACCGCATCATCTGGATCCGCGACGGCCGGGTGGACAAGATCGAACGCCGTGAAGACCTGGACATCCAGATCGGCAGCATCGGCGGGGAACACTGAGGTCGCTCCCGTGACGGCTGATGGACGGTCAGAACTCCCTGCCGCGTGGCGGAAGTCACCGCATGCCTTCGCCGGCGGACCAGCACCGCTTTTGAGCAAGCTGTATTACCGTGTCCCAAAGAAGTCCGTACAGAGGCTCCCCCACAGGGTTCAACGATACGAGGGACTTGGGCCGACTCCTGAGAATAATGCTGACGGGCTGCGAGGGTAGGAACGATCTGGCGCTGCGCTGTGTGTATTGTGACCGCATAGAGTACAGCATGGCGGCGATGGCCTTCATTCTCGTCTCTTGCGTTCTTGCCTCCCACGCCTCGCGACTATCACTCTTGATGCATCTTCCCTCGCCATCGAGCGCCACGACCGCAAAGCCGCGGGTCCAACGCTGCCTCAAGGCTGAGTCCAGGTGCTCGGCGAGGGCCGCCACGAACAGACGACTTGGCCCGTAGGTGTCGGCGTACTCATCTTCTGCCCGAAACACGGCATCAAGCGATGCAATACGCCCCGCCTGATGTTGCTGGCGCAGCCACGCAAATGCTGACAGGTATTCGGGCTGTCCCATGATCGTGTCGATACACGTGAGCAGCAGATGCACTTGGCATGCCTCGATATCCCAATCCGCGCCGGCGAAGTCATGCCCCCACATATTAAGCGAGGGCGCTTCAGGCACCGTATCGTCACGCAGCGTGTGGATGGAACTCGTCGTCTTCTGCTCGTTGCGGAATTGGGTCTTGATCGTGTCAAGATGGTCGATGAACTTCAGGCGTTCCACGACGACCAGAAGCCCTTGTCTCTGGGAGGCATCCGTGATCGCGCTGAACCTCTTCTTTACCTCATCAAGTGGCTGCTGTGGGAACAAATACCTCTGCACATCCGGGCCCGGCTGCGGCGTCTCGATGGAGGCCTGCGCGTGGGCGGTGTTGGGATCCCATCTGTCGTCGGTTTGGTCTGCCATCCTGTATCTCCTGTGGTAAGCTGGCGTTGCCTTTGTTCCGGTCGCGCCAGATGATGCGCCCCTCGAGGCGGCGATCGCTCTACGAGAGTCTCGCGTCTGCGAGCACAAGTCGCCTGAGTTCCTCGCGTCCCTTGCCGGTCTTGAAAAACATCTCCTGCCTCACTGCATCACTCCGACTGGCATGCGCTTCGGAGTGGACCAGTATCCAAGGCGCACCATGGCGAGTGGATTTGGATTCCCCGCCGTTGTGTCGCTGAAGGCGGTCAGTAAGGTTGCCGGTGAAACCGACATACAATCGGCCGGTGACGGTGCTTCGCAGGACGTAGACGTGGAATTGCTGCTCCACAAATCGGGGTGACAGGATTTGAACCTGCGACCTCTTGGTCCCGAACCAAGCGCTCTACCAAGCTGAGCTACACCCCGGACTATTCAGTTGTCATTTCCATCAGGTCAGTCGTCATTCCCATCAGGCAGCGAACCGCGACCTGTCGCCCGGGCGAACCGCTCTACCAAGCTGAGCTACACCTAGGATGCGATGTCCAACTGTCCTGCAATCTAACTTCCGTCGCTTAGCCGACGGGAGCGGAGAGTCTACTCTAAGCAAACGGGGTTGCAAGAGGAGCTAGGGACGACATATCAGACGCAACATTGTCGGACAAAACATATCAGACGGAGCCGGGGCCTGTGGTTTCTGGTTGTCTGGCGGATCGGGAGTTGGGGGTGGTCCTCCCGGCGGCATGCCGCCTCGTCAAAGCGGTGGCATGCCACCGCACTCCAAAGTGGCGGCAGTCGCGACGTTTGTGCCATTGTTGCCGTAGGGCAGGCCCCCCAACCACAGCGACCTGAGTGGTGAAGTCGAGCGAGCGCATAGAGTGAGTGGCACGGCCGCGAGATGCCAGTTTCCGGCGTGGCGTAGTGGGTCCAGTAGCTGGAGCGGAATCCGCCCCGCGATCGAGACGAACGCGACTCGCGAAGTCTCCAGGTTCGAGTGCGATGCCGCAGGAAGCAGGCCGGGGCGGCCTGCCTACTTGGGGGTGGGCAGAGCCATCAGAGCCCAAGGGTATCCGCCTTGGTGGCGATTTGTCTGGCGGGGGCGGTGACAAATGGGCGGTGGCCCGCCATAATCCACCCTCGCTTTTGAGGTAACTATGCTTGATGCACTGTCTGACAAATTGAACGGCGTTTTCCGGTCCCTTTCCGGCCGGGGCAAGATCTCTGAGGAGAACGTCCGCGACGCGATGCGGGATGTTCGCACGGCCCTGCTGGAGGCGGATGTCAACTACCAGGTCGTCAAGGACTTCTGCGACCGCTGCCAGGAGAAGGCACTGGGCGAGGAAGTCATCAAGGCCCTGCAGCCCGGGCAGGTGATGGTCAAGATCGTCTATGACGAGCTTGTGAACCTCATGGGCCCGGTGGACACGAAGATCTATTACGTCCAGCCCGGCCCGACCGTGATCATGATGTGCGGCCTGCAGGGATCAGGCAAAACCACCACCGCCGGCAAGCTCGCGATGCTGCTGCTGAGCCAGGGACATCACCCGATGCTCTGCGCTGCGGACTTGCAGCGCCCCGCGGCAGTGCATCAGCTTCGCACGCTGGGCGAGCAGGTGGGCGTTCCGGTTTACTTTGATGAGGCCAAGGTCGCCGAGCACGGACAGGTGGGCAAGACAGCGGCCGTCGCTGTCTGCCGGGCTGCGATCAACGAAGCCCGCAAGACCGGGCGCGATGTCGTGATCATCGACACGGCCGGGCGACTGCACATCGACGACGACCTGATGGCCGAACTGAAGGACATCAACTCGCAGCTCCAGGTGCACCAGATATTCCTGGTTCTGGACGCGATGAGCGGGCAGGATGCGGTCAATAGCGCCAAGGCGTTTAACGAGCAGCTCGAACTGGACGGGTTGATCCTGACCAAGTTCGATTCGGATACCCGCGGCGGCGCTCTGCTGTCGGCGAAGATGGTCACGGGTAAGCCGGTGAAGTTTTTGGGCGTGGGCGAGAAGCTGGATCGGCTGGAAGAGTTCCGCGCCGAGGGCATGGCCCAGCGCATCCTGGGCATGGGCGACGTCGTGGGCCTGGTCCAGGACGCGATGACCAAGTTCGACCAGGAGGAAACGGAAAAACTGCAGGAGAAGATGCTCAAGGGCACGCTCACCTTGAACGACTTCATGGCGCAGATGGCCCAGGTGCGCAAGCTCGGGCCGTTGTCGAAGGTGATGAACATGCTGCCGGGCATGTCGAGCCTCGGGAGGCAACTGAACCTCAACGAAGGCGACATGGAGCGGCAGGTCAATCGCATGCAGGCGATCTATCAGTCGATGAACAAGAAGGAGCGACTGAAGCCGGATGTGATTGAACACGCCCGCCGCCGCCGCATCGCACAGGGTGCCGGCGTTCAGCCGCACGAAGTGGCCCAGTTGATCAAGCAATTTGAAGCCGCCCGCGACATGATGCGCGCCATGGGCGGCGCTGGCATGATGGGCAAAATGGGAATGATGAAGAACCTCATGTCCGGCGGCCTGGCCGGGCTGGGGGCAGGCGGAGGCGGCATGCTTCGCACCAAGAAGAGCGGGTTCATGGAGAAGAAGGACCGTAACAAGAAGAAGCGACGCTAGGCGTCTGGCAATGCTGTCAATCACCGGACCAAACTGGGCTGTGCTGCTGGGTCTGCTCGCGGCGGCCGCCTTCTGTGGCTCGCTGGCGAGTTGGGGGTTGTCACACGCGCTGGGGATCAGCGGCAGGCAGACCGTGGGCCCGGCCACAGCACTGGTGGCCTGGCTGCCCACGGCGCTGTGCGTGCTAGTGGCGATGGTGCTCGGTCAGCCAACGGTGGCAGTGACGCTTATCTACGCAACGAGCCTCGCGGCCGTCACGGCCATTCTGGGTGGGGCATTACTGCTGGCGCCTCACTCGGAGGATGCTGCAGCGATGCAGAGACCGGCCGACTCATCGGCGATGCTGTCGTTGGGGCTCCCGATGGCGATGCTGGTCTGGCTGATCGGGTTCTCCGGCAACATCACGCCGGCTTCGGCCCTCGCCCTGCTGATCGCCGCAGTGGCGGCACTGGATGCCTGGGCGCATGACAAGCAAGCCCCGGCTGCGGAAGCTCTCGGCGGCCGGGGTGCCGCTGCGTCCGCGCCGTTTCGCGTGATCGAGGCGCTTGTTGCCGTGGCACTGGGACTGGGTGGCGCGTGGGCGGCCGTGGCGTTCACCCAGCAGGCGGCCAATCCCCTGATGCGCATCTCGCCCGAGTTGCTGGTGGTGACGCCGCTGGGACCGCTGCTGCTGTTGCCATTGTACAACCGGGCGGTCAGCCACGCTCGACGCGGGCGGCCGAGTTCATCCGTGGCGCTTGCACTGGGCGTGGTGGTGCTGAACATGGGGATCCTGCTGCCACTGACGGCAGTGGTGCGGCATCTGATCCCCCCGCTGCTCGCGCTGGCTGGACCCGGCGCAACCACGGCCCCGGCCACCACGGGCGCCGCGGCTACGGCCGCAGAGTTCAGCCCGCACATGTCGCTGCTGGGCATCCCACTGTTGCTGTGGCGTCTGGACAACCTGCTGCTGGTGCTGGTGGCGCTGACGATGTTTGGCGTGAGACTGGGCTACTATCGCCCCAGCCGTCGAATGGGCGTGGCGCTGCTGATGCTGTACGCCGGCTACTTTATGATGACAGTCGTGATGCGCCTGGCATAGCGGCGGCAATTGCCCCGATCGATCGCATGGTGGATCTCGCCGCCCACGACGCTTCTCGCTCGTCTAGCCATCCCAAGAGCAGACCAGGCTGAAGGTTGACGTCTAATGTGCGATGTCACCGTTTCGTTTCTCCAACTCCTCCGCTTTCTCGGCTGCCTCCTGTTGAAATCCCGATTCGAACATGAGCAAGCGGAGATCGCAGAGCCATGCGGTGGGGTTGGGCCTGAGAACTGCGGCGCAGCTCCGCCACTTGGGAGAGCATACACCGGGGGCACAGGCCCATGGTGCGAGCGTCGGCGGCCAATGGGTATCCGCATTCCCGGCATTGGGGTGTGTCGTCGCCCATTATCTCCTGTCTGTGTTGCCGATTCCCTCGCTCCTGAATCAGCAAGCAATTTCCTACTGTCTTCCGGGGCAGGGCCTAAAAATGGTACCCATTGCGTTCCCTGTCGGATTTCCCGCCCAGGAACATGAGAACCAATCCAAAGCCGATCAGCATGACGCCAGCGACGATCGCGCGATTTCTGCTATATCGAGTGAATGCCAAACTGTGAGATACACCGAGATACACCACGACCGCTCCGGCCAACGCAACCAGCGCGCCACATCCAACGCGAATCCACCACGCCTGATCCAGCCACCATTCCAAGAGCCAGCCCGACTTTGGGTCCTCGTCCATTGCTCCCCCATGCCAAACCGGCCGGATCACTGCGCACCAGCGATCCACTTACCGGAGGCGAAGTCAAAGTGGTACGGTTTGCCCTCAATCTCAATCATCGGATTGCCCTCTGGTCCGTCGTCGCCTGGAACCCTCGCCGCCTTCCTCATCGGCACCCATTTTCCGCTAACGTAGGCCCGAGGCCCCAGCTCGCCATCCAGCAACGGCCAATCGCCAACAGTCGTCCTGCGGTCGAATACGCCATCAGCATCCAGATCAACCCACCATGCAACACGTGGTGTTGGCCCCAGACCGTCATTGGAGCGTGCGTAGGTGACCTGCGGCGGCTTTTCCTGGTCGCGAAACTCCAATTTCAGATTGATTCCCCGTTTGTATGAATCAATCTGCACCGACACCACGTTGCCATTCGCTCTCTTGACAGCCACTACGGTACCTGTCTGCTTATCGTGCAAGAGCACGTCGCCGTAGACTTTGTCTACACTGCCCATGAGCAGACGATCCTGTTCTCCGCGGTCGTTGCCACAGACCATCGTCACTAGGCCAACGAGGCCAATTCCTATCGAGAGCCACGCACAGATTCTCATTCCGGGATGCATTTAGTGCTCCTTGCTGGAAAGTTCCTATTTGCGCGCCATCCACGCCTTCCAAGCCGCCAATTCTTGAGGCGTGAGGTCCGCGACGTTCGCGCCTTTTGCCACCTTCTCGAGTGCTCGATAAGTGGCATCTTTTGAGAAGTCCTCGCCGTCATCCAAAAGTTCCTGCATCCGCGCCCGGGCACCTTGAGCTACCGCAGGCCGCGCGAGTTCGGGCACCAATGCCATGCCTTTTGCGACATCCACAATAGGCCCTACTGCCGCTGCGGCTCCGGCATTCACAGGCCCAATGTGTTCGGCCATGTGCTCCAACGCGCCCAGAACGGCCTTCTCACCTAGTTCGTGCGTAAGTATTTTTGCACCTGATTCCGGTTCCGGCGTAGCGGCCGGTGCCGGCGGTTTCGGCGTCGGAGCCGCCGGCGGGCTTGCCGGTGCCGCTGGCTGCGTTGCCGCCCCTGCTGCGGCCGCTTTCCCGGCGTTCGCATCGGTGCTGACCAGCATGATCGGATTGCCATTGTTATCGGTGAGAGGATGCGCACTGGGCTGGATGCTGGTGCCATACCCGCTCGCCGAACTGGCTGGTCCCGACCCACTCGCGTAATACCCAGATGATGAGCCAGAATAACCGTACCCGTACCCCGCCCCCGGCACCCAGTAGGTTGTACCCGGCGCAGAGTGCCCGCTATACGGCGCGCCAAATCCGTAGGTTGACACGGTGGCCGAGAATGGCTGCGACCAACTGCCGTGGGATTCCTGCCACGGAGAGTTATTGTATGTCCACGTTGTATCGCTGCTGGCGGCGATGGTTCCCTCCACCACATTGGTGACGGTCCGCGCCCAGTTGGGTAGGTAGAAAGAGTAGTCCGAGCCAGGATTGTAGTAGGAAGACGGCTGGGTATACGCCGGGCAGTCCTGCTGCCAGGTCTCCGTGTACGCGTAGGTCTGACTGCTGTCAGCCGTCGAACCGCCTTCCCCGTCCTCGGCCGTGCCAGGCCATACCTGCACACTGGACCAAAGGCTGTCCAAGTGATGACTGGCCGAACCCGACGCCGTGCCACCGCCAGACGCCGACCCGCTCAGCGTAACCGTCCCATCGTCCCCAAACGCCGTCAGAAATTCCCGGCTGAAGTGGAAATCGTAGTCCTCGCTGATCGAGTCGACGTTGTGCGACAGGTAGTGGTAAGACCCTGAATCAACCCCGTCCGGGTACTCTTGGTGATAGGAACTGTTGTACTCTTGCCGGTCGTTGAAGGTGTAGGCATACCCCCCGCCGGCCTGCCCGGACTGCGTCGTATGAGCGGCGATCAGCCGCCACCAGCCGCCAGAGGTGAGTGTCCAGCCCGTCGTGGTCTGCGCCGACTCGCTTCGATTGCCGTGCTCAGTGAATGTGGTACTCGCCGAGTAGCTGTCCGATGAGTCAGACCAGGATGGGTCGCCTTCGGACCCGGAGGAGGCGCTATGGGCGGTAGCATGCGAACTGGTCCCGCTGCCGCTGAAATCGAAACCATCCTCGCGGCCGCTGATTTCCTGACCGCTGCCGATGTAGTTCCAGACCCCGGCGGCATCCATCGTCCCGGCCGTCTCATAGTGGTAAGAATGGCTCAAGCCGCCCGACTCGTGGACCGTCCCACCGATCGCGCCCCAGTCAAATAACCGCGAATAGGCACCGTCACCCGCGTAGGACCGCTCATACAAGCCTTCCGCCAGCGTCCACGAAGTTCCCGTAGTCACCCACGCGCCCCCGACCACGGTGGAGTCATATTCGTAACCGTAATCGGAGTTGTCATTGCCGGTTTCGCCCAGCGTGCCGTTGACCACGCAGGGTGCGTAGTACCCGTCAAACGAGTAGCCCCCGCTGGCCGAGTACGTTTGACCGGTGTGGTAAGTCCCGGTACTCGTCCCCGTGCCGGAGGCTAGCATCCAGTTGCCACTGCCATCAAGAGTGGAACCCCAGGACGATGTGGACGACCAATCCGTGCAGAGGTCCTTCTGGACGCTGCCAGTAATGGCGGTGCCCAGCCAGTACGAAGGCGAGTAGTCATCCCCATGCCCCACCTCGTCGCGGGTGATGTCATGGGAGTAGGCAACGCTGCTGGAATCCGACCAGCGCCCGCCGCTCGAAGAACTCCCCAGGCCGACGCCCGTGTTGACCCACGCGCCCGCGACCACATTGGAGTCGATAATAAACCCGCCGGAGGAATTGCCATCGCCATTCTCGTCGATGGTTCCGTCAATGGAGCCCCGCACGTAACCTCCGCCACCATCATAGGACCAACTGGAGTGAGTGTTTCCCGTGCTCTGTCCGGTTCCAGAACTCAAGGCCCAGTTGCCATCAGCGCCCAGAGCATACTCCAGGGATGTCCCGGAGCCCCATGTCTCGCCGCCGCCGCTGGTCGTAGTGCCGCTGACCGTGCCGCCCGCGATGGCTCGGGAATACGTGCCGGTGCCGCTGTACCCCCAGCCACCGCTGCTGGACTGTTCAACACTGTCAGTTCCGGTATCTACCCACATGCCGCCGAGCACAATCGAGTCGATGCTGGACGTGGTGGAAGAACTCCCCAAGCCACTCTCGTCGGTGGCGCCGACCACGCTGCCATTGGAATAGGCCCCAGCGCCTTGGTAGGACCAAACGGACAGACTCTCTGCCCCGCTATGCCCCAGGCCCGTGCTCAGCAGCCAATTGCCGTCCGTTCCGAGCGTATAGCCCCAAGACCCGGCCGAATCCCAGTCCTGGCTGGCGGTGTTCCCGGTCGTGCCGGTGACGGTGCCGCCACTAATATCGCGGGAATACGTATTGCCGCCATCGTAGCCCCAGTGCCCACCGCTGGCGTAGAGGCCTACGCTGCTACCCGTCTCCAGCCACGCCCCGCCCACCACGCTTGAGCCGATAGTGTAGCCTCCGGAGGAGAAGCCGTGGGCGTTCTCGGTGATCGTGCTGCCAGACGTGCTCCCTCCCATATACGACCATGCATCCGAATTGCCGCCTGTGACCGAACTAAGGCCCGAAGCCAGCACCCAATTGCCGGTGGAGTCGAGCGCGTAGCCCCATGACGTATCCGTACGCCAGTGCTCACCGCCGATATCCGACGTGACACCGCTAACCGTACCGCCGGTATCCGTGCGGGAGTAGGTGCCCCCGCTGTCGTAGTTCCAGTTGCCGACATCAAGCAGACTGCCCTCACTGCTACCGCTGTCCACCCACACGCCGCCGGTCACGATGGAGTTGATCGTGTAGTCGCTGGACGAATTGCCATGCCCGTCCTCAAGGATCGTGGTCACGGACGCCCCGCCGTCGCTGGTCGTGGACTCAGTGCCGCCGCCCGAGGAAAGCCACTCATCCCAAGTCCCACGCGTGTTCAATGCGGTGCCCGAACACAGTTCCCATTGGCCGCCTGAGCCCAGCGCCTCTGCCCATGAAGCGTCGTAGCCCCAGGTCTCGCCGCCGCTGCCGGTGTTCGTGCCCGCGATCGAGGCGGATGAGTAGGTGCCGCTGTCGGAATAGCTCAGACCACCGGAGTGGGACACGATC
>JBBQTU010000054.1:0-19371 GCA_038213005.1 Tepidisphaerales bacterium
GGATCTCAGTGGCGCGATCGTGATGGCTGACGATCTCGAACGGCCACAGCACACCGTGCGCGTGAGTTCGATGTATGACGCGACGGGGTTGTACCTCGCGCTGGAATTCGACGATCTCACGTCGATGGTGAACCACATCGACCCGAAGACTTCACCGGGCCGGGCCTGGTGCGGTGATGCGGTGCAGCTTCGCTTCTGCACGGCCGCAGAGGGCGCGAAACCGACTCCCATGCAGATCATCCATGTGGATGCCTATTGGTATACCGAAGGCAAGCAGGCGTCTGCGTATGTAGTTTATGGGGATCTGAGTCCTGGCGGGAAGACCGCCAAGGTCATCGAAGAGGCGGCGGGCCACGGCGCTCAACTTGCCTTCCGGCCCACAGCGGATGGCACGGGGTACGTGCAGGAGATGCGCCTGGACTGGGAGCTATTGCGCCCGGGCGGCAAGGCTTACGAGGCGGGTCAGGCGATTCGCATGGTGATCGAAGCCATGTGGGGAGACGACCGATACAAAGACCAGCCGGCAACCCGCGTGGCAGACCTGCTGAACCCCAGCCTTCCCGAGCGCGAGATGCTGTGGACCAATCCTCCAGCGTTCGGATCGGTACAGTTGGTTGACCATGGCAATCTGCCTCCGAGTGACACGGCAACCCTGTGGGAAAAGCGGGTGCGGCGCGTGGCCGAGGCACCCAAGGCAGCCGAAGCGGCAACAACCCAGGAGGCGGCTGCGGCGCTGAACCGGCCGCGCCTGCAGACGGAAGAGCCGGTCGCCCGTCAGCTCAACGAGTGGTTTGCCGAAGGCTCGGCCGCGGGCAACATCGCAGACTACTACGATAACCGTGACCGCAATCACTCGGCCATCGCCCTGCGGGACTATCCGCAGTTGCGGCTGCTGGAATACACGCCGGGTGCGAAGCTGGCGAATCAAGACTATGGGCTGTTTACCGGTGTCCGCCCGCAGGTGACATTCGGCAACTCGTCGACGGCATCGATGGCAGACCGTGGCGGCAGCAATCCGCGTCATGCCATGATGCACCCGATGGGGATGTTCATGCTCCATGGGCAATACCGGGGTAGCAACCTCTATGTCTATCCGGGGCATCACGATTATCTGCCCGGCCACAACGGCCACGGGCTTTACGGCGATCTGTTGCCGCTAAACAGCCCTTATGTGCTGATCTCCAAGGGCTCGTCGGGCAGCGATATCCCGTTTCTCAATGCTGCCATCCACACCGTGGCGGCGCTGCGGCCGGAGGTGAAACGGATCCTGATCCGGGAAGGCCTGCTGATGCCCACGCTCCAGGCCATCCTGCGGAGCAGCAATACCCAGGTGGCATCGCCGGAGGACTATTTTTCGGGGAAGGCCCACCCGGCCGTCTTTGAGGGGAAGCAGATCGACGAACTGAAAATGGTGCAGGCCGCCCATGCGCTGACGCCTCAGACCATTCCCCCTCTGGCGCAGGTGCGCATCGTGCGAGAGGACACGGTTCAGCCGGGAATCAATGCGCCCGAGGGCACGCCCACGGAGCGCCTCTGTGATACGCCGGGGGTGATCGGACGCGTGCATCGACGCTGGGAACGCACCATGCGGATGACCGTCAGCGCCGCTGACAGCACTGACCGTATGGGACGGCCGCTGACGTTCCGCTGGGCTTTGTTGCAGGGCGACCCGCAGCGCGTGCGCATTGAACCCAGCGATGACGGTCGGCAAGCGCAATTGACGCTCGCCTGGCACGATCGCTTTGCGGTGCAGCCAGGCAGCCCCATGGAGACCAATCGCGTTGATGTCGGGGTGTTTGCGCGCAACGGCGTGGCGTGGTCCGCGCCGGCGTTTGTGTGCGTGTATTACCCTGACAACGAGCTGCGCACGTATGACGATCACGACCAACTGGTGGACGTGTTCTATGGCGCGGGGGATACCGTCATTGGTTACAGCACGCCGCTCGTACTGCCGGCCGAGGGCTTTGGGCCCTATGACGTGCGTGATTGGGGGGCGCTACTGAGAGCGGCGGCGGGGGAGGGCGAGGGGCTGTTGCAGCAACTGTTCAAGCCTGCCATCAACGATACGCAGCGGGCGTCGATTCGTGTCGTCCGCCAGGAGATGGAGACGCTTGGGGCCAAGGTGCAGGCCCGGCCGGATCGAGCTGGAGTGGCGTTTGCGAGGGACCTGAATCGCCGACGCGAAGGGCTGCGCCGCGAAGCCGAAGAGTGTGGCCAGCCGCTGCTCCAACCCAATGCGCAGTTGGGCGCATCCGTGAAGGGTTTTCTGGAAGGGATACTCAATGCCTGGAAGGATGATCCAGCATTTTATGTGCAGAGACACGTGGCTCTGGATGCTGCAATCGCCAAGTGCGATCCTGCTGTCCGTCTGGAGATCGCGCAGGGACGGAAGCGCCTGGTGGACCTGGGCATCTATCGGCCGGCGGCAACCGGCGACGGATGGGAACTGTACTCGGTTCGGCTGGGGAATGCCCCGGTGAGCGAGCGGCTGACCCGTTACGAGCAGTTGGAACTGAAGCGGTTCCACTTGCTTCTGCTCAACCAGGTGGTCCTGCCGGGCATCCTGTCGCGTGAGTACAGTGTCAACGTTGTCGACCATCGGCTTGTCCAGTCGCAGCCTTACTGGTTCACGTTCTTGTCCGGTCCGGACGCCACGAGCCGGCCATCGGTCACGCGCCGCCAGACGGACCCGGTGTTCAAGCCCAAGCCTCTGGAGGACCCTTGAAGGGCGTCTATGAATCAGAATCGCGTCAATAAGTTGACCTGGCGACGTGACCTCCTTGCGTCTATGACGCCCTGAGTCGATGTGAACGGCGTTGTCGGCGGAAGCGCCAAAGTCGTTGTCGAGACGCACGAGCAGGCCGGGGCGGCCTGCCTAATTTGGGCGAGACGACGGCGCTATTTGGCCCAGTAGTCGGCCTGGCCGGTTTGGATGTCCAGGTCGCGGAGGTCGTTGGGCCAGTCGGAGGGCGAGGCGGACAGATGCCTGCCTATCGACACGTAGATCCATTTTCGCGGCAGATTCGAGGAAGCGATCAAATCGGTCGCCACCGAAGGAGTCGAGGCGGTTGCCCAGGGAGAAAAGATTCTGGCGCTCGGTCCAGACGTGGACCACATTGAGGCACAAGTCGGCCAGTTTCTTCATGTACTTGGCGGCCTCGGCCAGGCCGTCGGTTTCGGTATGGCGATCGACGCCGAAGAGCTGCGTGAAGCGGTGCAGCTTGTCCTTGTAATTAACGACGTCCAGGACAGCGGAGTAGTTGGACCCGATACGAGGACTTCCCGCAAATGTGGGCACGTCGGAGCAGGGGTGGTTCCTTCGGGGCTTTGCGCCCGCGTGCCGCGGGGGTACAACTGTCTGCATGGATGCCTTCACCACTATTCAGGGCCGTTACAGTTGCCGCGAATACCTTGACACGCCCGTGCCGCGGGAACTCCTGGAGCGCATCATCGACGCCGGGCGGCGGGCACCGTCGGCCCGGAAGGTTGAGCCGGTGTTCTATGTCGTCGTCACCGACGGCGCGACCCGGCAGCGGATCTCGCAGGTGTCGGACTTCGGCCGATTTATCGCGCAGGCCGGGGCATGTGTGCTGGTCTTCTCGCACGAGGCGAAGTATTTTCTGGAAGATGGGTGCATCGCGGCGGAGAACATGCTGCTGGCGGCGACGGCCCTGGGCCTGCAGAGCTGCTGGGTGGCCGGGCATGGAAAGCCGTATGCCGCGAGCATCGGCGAGATGGTCGGGGTGCCGGCGGAAGCGAAGCTGATCGCCATGCTCGCGATCGGCTACGGCAAGCAGCCGGGAAGACAGCCCGAGCACAAGCCGGTGAAGGATGTGCTGCACTGGGAGAAGTTTTGATCCACCAGACCGGGGAGGACGCAATGATCCACCATGCCATACTGACTGCCATCGGCAGCGACCGGCCGGGCCTGGTCGACGAAGTCTCGCACTTCATCTTTGAAGCCGGCGGGAATATTGAAGATTCGCGCATGGTGAACCTTCGCGGGCAGTTCGCGATCATGCTGCTGGTGGGGGCGACGGCCGAGACGATCAAGAAGCTCAGCAGCCTGATGCCGCAGTTGATCCAGAAGACGCAACTGCATGTGGAGCTGCGGTCGGCGGACGTGGCGCGGGCGGCGCGGGCGGCGATGCCCTATCACCTGAGCGCTACGGCGATGGACCAGGCGGGCCTGGTGCATCGAATCGCCAACCTGCTCAAGGCGATGGACATCAACATTGAGGACCTGCAGACGAGCCTGACCGATGCCCCGATCACGGGGGCGCCGCTGTTTGGGATGGAAGTGACGTTGTCAGTGCCGGCCGAGCTGCAGGTTGGCCGGCTGCGGCAGAGCCTGGGCGAGTTGTGTGACCAGCTCAATGTGGACTGGCAACTGACGGCGATGCAGTGACGGCGATGCGGACGTTGGGAGTGGCGCGATGATCGTAGAGAATCTTGGGCGGATGGCGTATCGCGAGGCGTGGACGTACCAGGAGAGGGTGCATGACCTGGTTCTGGGGGGCGGGCAAGAACGGCTGCTGCTGGTGGAGCATCCGCCGGTGATCACATTTGGGCGCCGGCCGGGCGTGGCGAAGAACATGGTGGCGTCGGCCGAGCAGTTGGCAAAGATGGGCGTGGAGGTGGTGGAATCCGACCGCGGCGGGGATATCACGTTTCACGGTCCGGGGCAGCTCGTGGCGTATCCTATCATCCGCCTGGCGAATCATCAGATGACGGTGGGCGGTTATGTCCACACGCTGGAGGACATCGTCATCGCAGCGCTGTCGCAACTGGGATTCAGCGGGGCCACGAAGGATGCGGCGGCGGTGGGCGTGTGGATTGCGGATGCGGACAAGCTGGCCAAGGTGTGCGCCATCGGGGTGCGAATCCGCAAGGGGATCTCGATGCACGGCATCGCGCTGAATGTGGAGACGGACCTGCGTTATTTTGAGCTGATCGTCCCGTGCGGGCTGGTGGGACGGGCGGTGACGAGCCTGAAGAAGCTGGCGGGCGAGAAAACGCCGGCGATGGAAGCGGTTAAGAAGGCGCTGGCGGAGGGGTTTGTCGGCCGGTTTGGGTGAGGGCGGTTTGGGCGAGGCCGGTCTGACTCAGAACATCGGCTCCGGGCGACTTGGGCGGACGTCTTGTTCATCGCCGAGTGCTCGCAGCACCGCGTCGTTGAGGAACTGCAGCCGTATGATTGCCTTGCTCGCCCGACGACGGTACAAATAGAGTCCTTCCGGGCTGCATTTTACAGGCAGGCACCCGGATCATGGGCATTTCGCCCTATTCTGCCTAGAAAAGGATCGGCCGTGGTTGAAGCGTTTCGTCGGACGTCGCATCTGTTCACCAGCGAATCTGTCACAATGGGCCACCCTGATAAGGTCGCAGACCAGATCAGCGATGGCATTCTGGACGCCCTGCTGGCGCAGGATCCCAAGAGCCGCGTCGCGGTTGAGACCCTGGTGACCACCGGGCAGATCGTGATCGCCGGCGAAGTCACCACTCAGGCGAAAGTGGACTACGCCACGGTGGCGCGGAATGTGGTGAAGGAGATCGGCTACAACTATCCCGAGACCGGATTTGACTGGCAGAGCTGCGGCGTGCTGACGGCGATCCACACGCAGTCGCCCGATATCGCCCGGGGCGTCAACCACGCCGAGGATGATGACAAGGACCAGGGCGCCGGCGACCAGGGTCTGATGTTCGGCTACGCCACCGACGAGACAGATGTGCTGATGCCCCTGCCGATTCACCTGGCGCACCGCATCGTCGAGCGCCTGGCGCACCTCCGCGAGAACGGCAAGATCAAGTGGCTGCGTCCCGATGGCAAGAGCCAGGTGACGGTGGAGTATGAGGACGAGCAGCCCAAGCGAATTCACACTGTCGTCGTGTCCACGCAGCACGATGAGAGCGTGCTGGATAAGAATGGCGTCTTCAGCCAGAAGGCCAAGCAGCTCCTGATCGACCAGGTGATCAAGCCGGTGATCCCCGCCAAGCTGTGGAACAAGGAGATCGTCTTCCACATCAATCCCACGGGCAAGTTCGTCGTGGGCGGCCCGAGCGGCGACAGCGGCCTGACCGGCCGGAAGATCATCGTGGACACCTACGGCGGCCGCGGCGCCCATGGCGGCGGCGCTTTCTCGGGCAAGGATCCGTCGAAGGTGGATCGCTCGGCGAGCTACATGGCACGCTATATCGCCAAGAACATCGTGGCGGCCGGCCTGGCCCGCAACTGCGAAGTGCAGCTTGCCTACGCCATCGGCGTGGCCCATCCGGTGAGCGTCACGGTGACGACGGAATACACGGCCGTCATCCCCGAAGATGACATCGCCGAGCTGATCAAAGCCCACTTCCCGCTGACCCCTCGCGGGATCATCAAGCACCTGGGCCTGCTCAAGCCGATCTACAAAGAGACCGCCCGCAACGGCCATTTCGGCCGAGTGCCGACCCGGGCCGGCGGCTTCTCGTGGGAACTGACCGACATGGCCGCGACGCTGCGTAAGGCGGCCGGGCTGAAGAAGTAATCCTTCGCCCGAATCGGAAACCGAACCTCAGCCCCGATTCGCAAGGGTCGGGGCTTCTCCGTTGCCGCAGAGGATGCTATGGTCGAGCCCGACTTTCGGCTGGCCGTGACCATGCCCTATGCCCTAGACTCAGTGGAGGCACTATGAGCAAGTTCTACAACAACATGAAAACGGTTCTGCTGCTGGGCCTTCTGACATCGCTGATTGTCTGGATCGGCAATATGCTGGGTGGGCCGCAGGGGATGGTGATCGCGCTGGTCTTTGCCGGGATCATGAACTTTGTGGGCTATTTCTTCAGCGACAAGATCGCGCTGATGACGATGCACGCCCAGGAGGTCGGCCCGGAAACCGAGCTCTATCAGATCGTGCAGGAGCTGACGCACAAGCACGGGATGCCGATGCCCCGGGTCTACATCTCCCCCACGGCCGCACCCAATGCGTTCGCCACGGGAAGGAACCCGAATCACGCGGCCGTCTGCGCCACCGAGGGGCTGCTGAGCATGCTCAACCGCAACGAGATCATGGGCGTGATGGGGCATGAGTTGTCGCACGTGCAGCATCGGGACATCCTGATCCAATCGATCGCCGCCACCATCGGCGGGGCGATCAGCATGCTCGCGCACATGGCAATGTACATGGGCCATTCCCGCGACGACCGGGAGGGCTCCAATCCCCTGGCTATCCTGGCCATCCTGATCCTGGGGCCGCTGGCGGCGATGCTGATCCAAGCCGCCATCAGCCGTTCTCGCGAGTTCAACGCCGACACCAGCGGGGCCGAGATGTGCGGCAACCCCATGTACCTGGCAACGGCACTGGAGAAGATTCATCGCGGGGCGAGCCGGATCCCGCTGGACGTCAACCCGGCATTCAACAGCATGTTCATCGCCGAGCCGCTGAATCCGATGCGCACGCTGGCCGGCCTGTTTCAGACCCACCCGCCGCTGGCGGCTCGCCTGACCAACCTGATCGGCAAAGAGTCGACCGGGCTGGTGTGAACGCGTGTGACGTTCCTGCTTTGCCCAAGCCGTGGAACGTGCCGCCCTCGGCCGTAGCAACTCTGTCGGCGCAGCCCCTTCCTTACCCGGTAACTGCTGATCTTGCGGGGCAGGTCATGTGGGCTCAATAGAATCGACAAACTCAGCGCCTGCGTAGACCTCGCTCAGGGGCAATTCGATGCCGATTGACTGGATTGTGACGGTGCGGTCGAGCCCTGATGTGGGCGTGAGCAGCCACGTTCCTCCGGCTTGGCGGAGAAAGCTTTCAGCCCGCGGCGAGGCCTGCGAAAACAGGACGTATTCTTCCAGAGACTCAAGCTGCCGGTATCGGCCGAACTTTTCGCCCCGGTCATAGGCTTCGGTGCTGGGCGAGAGGATTTCGATCAGGACACGCGGGTTGGTGATGGTCTGTCCGGTCGGGTCGTTGGGGTCAATATCCGGCCTGCCACAGAAAATGGTTGCATCAGGATATGTGTAGAGCACTGTGCGCGGGATGCGAACGCGAAGGTTACTATCGTAAACGCCGCAGGGCTTACCCTTAAGCTGAATCCCGATCTCCCGTAGCACGTTTGCCGTAATCAGGCTGTGCTGGGGGGTTCCGCCGGACATGAGCAGAATCTCTCCGTCGCGGTACTCATGCTTGTCCAAGGCATCGTGTTCACGCCGGAGATAGTCCGCGATGGAATAGTCGCGGCCTGCGACCTTCGGTTACGCAGTACCGATCTGGCGATGCCACCCTGATTGGGGTGGGCATCAGGACGGCGTCACGCAGCCAATCCTGCGCCGCCCAGAATGCCGGTTTGACCCCTGCGCCCGGAGTCTGTTATATTCGCCGTTTCGCGCAACCACTCTTTGCGGGGTCGGTTGTGACGCTGGAGAGGTGTCCGAGTGGCCGAAGGAGCAGCACTGGAAATGCTGTAATGGGCTTAAACCCATTCGAGGGTTCGAATCCCTCCCTCTCCGTTTTGGGTTCATCCGGCGTGCGGAAGGAGTCTCAAGAGATCCCGTATTGATGAGTCAGATGCTCAACGCTGGCATGTTAGCGCAGAGCCCAGCTTTTCCGCTGATTTCCGCTTGAGTGCTTCGTGGACGCGGCTGTCCTCTCCAAGTCCCATGGTGCGCGCCTTCCCCGCATCACGTAGGAGACGGATGCTCACTTCGAAGACGTGCAGCCAGTTTGAGATCAAAATCTTTGAAGATCAGTGTACGTGGATCTTTACGGGTGCTTGGCCTGCTAACACGCTGGCGTATAACATACCCTTCATTGGTGCTCAACCATTCGACTACAGTCTCCGCCAAACGCGGTTCCGTTGGCAAGAATTCCAGTGAGCACCAGAGCAGTGCTTCTGGATCGATCACTTCGTGGGGATGTAAATCTGTCCGTTCAGATACAATTAGGTATTTTGAGCGGCGAATCCAGTGGAATGGCAGCGACTGGGTTGATCGACCTGCCGCGAGCGAAGCTGAATAGAGTTCCTTCTCCTGTTGCGGCGTACCAAGATGCGATTTGCCAGACGTAGCCGGTCCAGCGTATCTCGAACATCCCACCTTTGATGCCGTCAAAGGAACCTGAAGGGGACGCAATTAGTGGTATTGAATGCTTTCGGTCAACGGCTCCCGTCGACTACTCACCGGTCATTCATGTGCGGGCGGGGACGCCTCGCACTACTGTTCGGCGGGTTGGCGCTTGGGGTGTGGCGCTGCGAGGGTCGCGTGTTTGGCGAGGGACCGGATGGGCGGCCGGGGCGGCCGGCCCCACTTGGGGTGCGACGCAGGATATTGATAGCCCGGCCGACCAAGATCACGATGATCGACAGCGAAATCAGTGCTTGGAGCATCATGAGGGCCTAGTGAAAGCACCGGGGCATCGGTCGGCGATACCGGACAAGCAGTCGCCGCGTCTGAAAGAGAGCCGCGCCCACCACGCTGAATGCCCCCACCGAAAGCAGAATGACGGCCGAGCGCTTCCACTCTCTCCCCTGGGCCATGCGCTGCTGCGCGATCCCATAGCTCGTCAATATCCACACCCCGGCCGCCAGGATGAGCACCACCTGGGCCAGCCTGGCCACCCACCGCCGTGGGACCAACAGCAGAAAGCACATCGCAATAGACACCACCGCCAGCAGGGAATTCCCCCCGTGCAGCCAGTGGGCCGTCAGAGCGAGGAAACTGAGGATCGCCGGCAGCAATAGCATGAGATTCATGGGGTAGCTTCTCCATTATGGTCACTGCAAAGACCCACACTTTGGGGGCGATTGCACCGCTGGTAGTGTAGCGCCGATAAGGCCTGCCCGGGGGCGTGCCCGCTTTTCCGGGCGGCCGCGCAATGTGGAGATCGGTCGCCCCATTGAGCGGCAGCGGAGTATGGACTCGCTGCCGCGAGGCGGGAATTGCTACAAGCGAGGGCGCATGTGCCACGGGTGCGCTGCTGCTCAATGGGGCTGGATTTCCGGGCAGATGCAAGTTGCGCGTCAGCGCGTGTTTGGAGCGAATACGGTGCTGAAAGAGGTGTGGCCCGTTCAGGGCTCATTCAGGGTGAATGGCTCTTACCCAAGGCTGCGCGAGTACGCTTCCCCTGGGCTTACGAATCCCGCCCCGTTGGGGCTAAGAAATCGTGTGCCCGGAAAAACGGGCACGCCCCCGCCCGAAACCCTCGCATATTCAGTTGAGTCCCGCCTGCGAGTTGGTATCATGCCCAGTCGCACGTCTCTGGGCAGTGGCTGTGGCTGGCAAAAATGACCTTAGGCAGCGTGTCCGATATGGCAAACGTGATGATACAACCCTGTCGCAGCGCCCTCCAGAAGGCGTGGGCACTCGGCCGGAAAACCGGCGCTGAGGATCCGCGCATCCGCCCCATGGTCGCTGACGCCCATGACTATTCCACCTTTGAAACGTTCCGCACCGCCCACCGCGGCCGGCTGGAGATCAAGGATATCTTCGCGGCCTGGGACGAGCACATCATGCGCATCGCCGAGCGAGAGGGCCGCCGCCTGGGGTTCCGCATGGACGGAGCCAGCTCCCATTGGGATATATTCCTCGCCAAAGTGGTCCTTCCTCTGAAGAACGCATTCTGGATCGGCTGGGAAAGCCAGGTGCGGCTGGACCAGATGTATGCCGCCGCCAGAAAGCGGGCGATCATCGCCGGGACCCTCACTACCGGCGGGGCCAAGGTCTTTCCTGCCACGCAGGTCGCTGCCCGCGTACAAAAGCCCGAAGTCGAAGAGCCCGGTGACGATGCGTTCCTGATGTCGATCACCGAATCGCCCGAAAGCCCCTCGGGGACCACGCGCCGCCCGGCCGTCACCGTGCTGGCCGCCAGCAGGCTGCTGGCACGAGTCAAAAAACCCGAAGTCGAAGCACTCGGCGACGAGGTCTTCCTGATGTCCGTGACCGAGCCCGCGCCCGGCGCCGATGCCAGGAGGCCCGCAGCATCCGTGCTGGAAGCTCGCAAACTGCTGGATCGCGTCCACAAGCCCGACATTGACGAGGCGGGTGACGACGGCTTCCTGCTATCGGTCACCGAAGATGGACAGGCGAGGCTGGCGCCCGGCGTCCTGGCCGCCAGCAAGCTCGTTGCCGCACCCGCAGCGCCGGCCCTGGTCGATATCACCGACGTGGATCTGTGGCATGCGGACGACTCGCCCTCGGCAGACATCTCTGCCAGGCCCAGTCTCGTCGCCGCGCAGCCAGCCGAAAAACCCGCCGACAGCAGCGATGACGACCTGATAGACCTGTACGAAGCCTAGCGCATTGTCAACGCTTTGATTTAGAGTGTTAGGGTGGGTGGCATGGCCAGGTCGGTATTCCGAGATGGCCATGATTGTCGGCCATCCCATCCCCACTGGCTATCCGCGCTTGTCACCGCCAGATGTTCAGTGCCCTCGCGACCCTTTGTCATCCTGCGGGCCGCCCTGCTCCCGTTGGCCCGGCACCTCGGCGGGATCTGCCTTATCACGACGATCCTGTTTCGCTCCGCCCCGCCCCGCCGCGTCGGCACGGGCCTGATCCGCCTTGCGACCAGTTTCGTCCGGTGTCGCCGGGGGGTGCTTGGGCTGGTTTCGTGCGGGTGCTGGCGCGGGCGCGGGCGCCGCTGCCGGAGCACCCTGGCCCTTGTCACGTCGGTCCTGCGTGGCCCCAGATCGTCCAGCCGCATCGCCTCGGGTCTGGTCTGGCTTGCGCTCGGTTTCCACCGGCTTTGCGGGCGATGGTTTCGGCTCGTTTCGTGCCGGGGTCGGCGCGGGCGCAGGCGCGGGCACTGGACGAGGACCCGGTGCCGGGGCCGCAGTTGCCGGCCGCTTCCATGGCGCAGGCTTGACCGGCTCCGGTTGAACTCGTGGCGTTTCCTGCGGCTTGGCTGCCTCCGGTTTCACCGGGGCGACAGGCTCACGCCCTGGGCGTACGCGCTGAGGCACCTGAGGTTGCGGCTGAGGCTGCGCCGCCGGCCGCTGGGGCTGCGCCGGTCTGACCGGAGATATCGCCTCGCGTCGCGGCACCGGCACCAGTTGCGCCGCCGGCGGCAGCGCCTTGGGACGATAGACGGCGACCTCATTATCGCGGCGGGCTTCGTCGACGCTCCCGACCTGCCTCATTCTCGCACGTTCAACCTTCCGCCCGGTGACGCGCTGCACATGCTCCACCGAAAGGCTGCGATTCACAACCGTGTTGTTGATCACGGTAATATGAGTGATGTTGGTCGTGTTATTGATGATCGTCACGTTCTGCCGGGCATCCACCATGTGCCGGCTGATATGAGGCTCCACCATCTCCCGCTCGCGGACAAAGCAGTACTGCGATGCCGGGATCGATCGCGTGTAGTATTCGTTGACCTCCACGCCCACTGACGGCCCCAGCGGCGCCCAGCCGATGTATCCCCCGCCGCTGCGCCACGCCACCCACGCCGGCGCCCAGACCGAACCAGGCACCCAGATCCAACCCTGCCGGACATCAAGGAACCACCGCCCGTAGTGGCACGTGGCATAGCCCCATGGCTCTGCGCTCACCCAGGTCCAGCCACAGTCCGCATAAGCCCAGCGCCCCACCGTGTACGGACGCCACGCCGGGTCAACACCCATCGGCCGCCAGCACCGGCCGTAACTGCCGACAACCACCCACTGCCCGTACGGGGATAGTTCCTGATAGAACCCCGCCACAATCGGCTCGGACGGGGGTTCCTGAACGATCACCGGCGGGGGAGCCGGGATCATCATCGCGCCAGGTGCCTGCATGACCACTGGGCCCGGCTCCTGTACTTCCGCTGGCGACGGTGGCGGCGGCGGTGCCGGAGTGTAGTAGCCGGGAGGATAGTAGGTTATCGGCTGCTCCGGCCGAGGCTGATAGTCGTCATGACAGCCAGCCAGCACCACGATACCGGTCGCCGCGACGCACCGAAGCACACGGGCACCACGCATGAAAACTCCTCTTCCGGGCAAATCAGGGTATTCAGGATCGAGCCGCTACGGACATGATACTGGACACGCCAAGCCCGCAAAGGTGAGGCATGCCCTGCCAGTCTGTCGGGTCAACCCGCCGGCCATCAGGTCGAGGAAGAGTAGGGGGAATAGCCAATTCCCCTCCAAACCACGCCGCGCGGAATAAACGAAAGCCTCCGGCGTTTGTAGTGTGAAAAGACCGCCCCTTGCAACGGCAGTGCGTGGTCACTTGACAGAATAAACCAACCGCCGCGATTGCGGCAGAGAGACTTGTTATGCGAAAGAGTGTAATTGCTTTGGGTGCTGTGTTTGCCGCGATGTCGTTCGCGTCCTTGGCCCCGCTGATGGCCGCCGACGAGCCCATCAAGCAGGAAAAGCCCGCCTCTGAATTCAAGCAGGCCCGTGGAACGATCACCAAGATCGAAAACCAGACCGTAACGGTCGAACGCAAAATGGGCGAAGTCAAGACGGTGCAGACCGTGACGTTCACCTACACTGACAAGACCGAAATCGTCAGCAACAAGAAGGCCTATACTGAGGCGTTGAAGGTCGGCGACAAGATCACCGCGAAGCTCAACAAGGAAGACGTTGCGGTCCGCATTGAAGTCCGCACCGAGAAGCCCAAGAAGAACGGCGAAGGCAATAAGAACGCCGAAGCCAAGTAACGCTCGTCCACCTTCTGGATGGATCCAATCCGACCGGGCGGCCTCGTGCCGCCCGGTTGCATTTTTGGAACATTCACTCGATCGTCACATCATCAACGACGCACACAGCGGCATATCTCCCCGCAACAGAGTGGGGGGGCTTCCGGCTGGTGGGTGTGGCGGATGAAGTGGATGGATTCGCGCTGGTCGTTGGGTGCGGTCCAATGGCCCATCGCAAAAGCGAGGGGATTTCGGGCGTGGCGCGCCGCGGGGGTGATTTGGATTGACAGCCCGGCGCGCGGCGGCTAGTTTCAGCGCCGCTTATGGCAAACTATACCACTTGCGTCGTTCCCGCGGCCGGGCAGGCAATCAGCATCGCTAATGGGGTGCTGAGCGTTCCTGACCGCCCGATTGTTCCGTTTATCGAAGGGGATGGCACGGGGCCGGATATCTGGCGGGCCAGCGTGCGCGTGCTGGATGCGGCGGTGGCGAAAGCTTATGGCGGGAAGCGGAAGATCCAGTGGATGGAAGTGCTGGCGGGGCAGAAGGCGTTTGACAAGCTTAGCACGTGGCTGCCGGATGAGACGGTGCGGGCGTTTCAGCAGTTTCTGGTGGGGATCAAGGGACCGCTGACCACGCCGATCGGCGGGGGGATACGGTCGCTGAATGTGGCGCTGCGGCAGATGCTGGATTTGTATGTGTGTCTGCGGCCGGTGCGGTATTTCACGGGGGTGCCTTCGCCGGTGAAGCGGCCGGAGGCGGTGGATATGGTGATCTTCCGGGAGAATACGGAGGACATTTACGCGGGGATCGAGTGGGCGGCCGGGAGTGAGGAAACCAGGAAGATATTGCAGTATCTGAAACAGGAGTTTCCCAAGAGCTATGCGAAGGTTCGGTTTCCGGAGACGACGGCGGTGGGGATCAAGTGCGTGAGCGAGGAAGGGAGCCAGCGGCTGATCGGGTCGGCGATCGACTATGCGGTGAAGTTTGGCAAGAGCAGCGTGACGCTGGTGCATAAGGGAAACATCATGAAGTTCACCGAGGGGGGCTTCCGCGACTGGGGCTATGCCCTGGCGCAAGAGAAGTATGGCGCCCAGGTGATCGACAAGGGGCCGTGGTGCATCATCAAGGCGGGGACGAAGATTGCCCACCTGGGGCTGACGGTGAAGACGGACATCACGATTAAGGATGCGATTGCGGATATCGCACTGCAGCAGGTGCTGACCCGGCCGGAGGAGTTTGGCGTGATCGCGACGCTGAATCTGAACGGGGATTACCTGTCGGATGCACTGGCGGCGCAGGTGGGGGGGATCGGGATCGCGCCGGGCGGGAACATCAACTATGTCACGGGGCACGCGGTGTTTGAGGCGACCCACGGGACGGCGCCGAAGTATGCCAACCAGGACAAGGTGAATCCCGGGAGCGTGATTTTGTCGGGCGTGATGATGCTGGAATATATGGGGTGGCAGGAGGCGGCCGACCTGATCGTGAAGAGCCTGGAGGCGGCGATCGCGGCCAAGACGGTGACGTATGACTTTGCCCGGCTGATGGACGGGGCGAAGGAAGTGAACTGCAGCGGGTTTGCCGATGCGATGATTGGGAAGATGTGACGGGGCATCAGTTTCCTGTCAGCGCGAAGGGCCGTGATGACCCCGTCATGCGGTTCTTGTCCGTTTCGAGTGTATTGGCAGGTGCTGCCGCTGCCGCGGCTGTTTGGCGGGCAGAGAAACCATACGCCCGCCTTTGCGAACAAACTCTTCCTGACGCTTGCGCAAGTCTGCGAGCATCGCCTGCTGGTCGCCTTTGAACTGGTCGATGTAGTCCTGACCTGCTTTGCGGCATTCGTCGACAATCGGGTCAATCATGATTCTCTCCCATCATCTCTTCAGGCGTACATATCTTCGGTGCGCGATAGCCCAAAGACTCACATGCCTGTTCTATCTTATCTCGAAGAAAGACGTTGGGGTGATTGCAGGCATTCGTGATTATGCTCCGCGGTGCGCGTGCAGAAAAGCCCATCGCTGTGAAATGTGTATGCACGCGAAAGAAAGAAAGCCCAGGGACAGTTGTCCCTGGGCTTTTGGGTCTTCTTGTGAAGGGGGGGCGTTTGGGCGTGGGCTTAGAACCCGCCCATGCCACCCATGCCACCCATACCGCCCATTCCGCCCATGCCGCCGCCCATGCCGCCGCCGCCGCCACCGGCGGGCATTTCGGGCTTGTCTTCCTTGATCTCGCTGACGATGGCGTCAGTGGTCAGGAGCAGGCCAGCAATGCTCGCGGCGTTCTGCAGGGCTGAGCGTTCGACCTTGGTCGGGACGATGACGCCCATCTTGACCAGGTCGCCGTACTCGTGGGTCAGGGCGTTGTAGCCGAAGTTGATTTCGGGGTTTTCCTTGACCTTCTGGGCAACCACGGCGCCATCGACGCCGGCGTTGTCCGCGATCTGCTTGATGGGGCTTTCGATCGCCCGGCGGACGATCTCGACGCCGACCTTCTGGTCTTCGTTGGCCGCAGCTTTCTTGACCTTGTCGAGGCAGCGAGCGGCCGCACGGATGATGCTGACGCCGCCGCCGGCGAGGATGCCTTCCTCGACCGCAGCGCGACAGGCATGAAGTGCGTCCTCGACGCGGGCCTTCTTTTCCTTCATGGCGACTTCGGTGGCGGCCCCGACGTGGATCTGGGCGACGCCGCCAGCGAGCTTGGCGAGACGCTCCTGGAGCTTCTCGCGGTCGTAGTCGCTGGTGTTCAGTTCGATCTCGCGCTTGAGGGCTTCGATGCGGCCCTTGATGGCCTTCTCGTCGCCGGCGCCTTCGATGATGGTGCAGTTGTCCTTGTCGATGCGGACGCTCTTGGCGCGCCCGAGCTGGCTGACTTCGAGGTTCTCAAGCTTGATGCCGAGCTCTTCGAAGACGGCGGTGCCCTTGGTGACAATGGCGATGTCTTCAAGCATGGACTTGCGGCGATCGCCAAAGCCGGGGGCCTTGACGGCGGCGACCTTGATGGTGCCGCGGAGCTTGTTGACCACCAGAGTGGCGAGGGCTTCGCCATCGATGTCTTCGGCGATGATCAGGATCGGCTTGCCGGCTTCAGCAGCCTTGCTGAGCACGGGAACCAGTTCACGGGCGGAAGAGATTTTCTTTTCGTGGATCAGGATGTAGCAGTCTTCGAGGACGGCTTCCATCGTGTTGGGGTCGGTGACGAAATGGGGGCTGAGGTAGCCCTTGTCGAACTGCATGCCTTCGACCAGTTCGATCGTGGTGTCCAGGCTCTTGCCTTCTTCGACGGTGATGACGCCGTCCTTGCCGACCTTGTCCATGGCTTCGGCGATCATCTTGCCGATCTGCTCATCCTGGTTGGCGCTGCAGGTGCCGACCTGGGCGATTTCCTTGGAGGAGTCGACCTTTTTGCTCATCTTGGCAAGCTCGGCGACGATTCCGTCGACGGCGAGCTGGATGCCGCGCTGCACCTGCGTGGCGTTGGCGCCGCTGGCGATGTTCTTCATGCCTTCGGCGAAGATCGCCTCGGCGTAGATGGTGGCGGTGGTGGTGCCGTCGCCAGCGGTTTTGCTGGTCTTGTCGGCGACTTCCTTCACCATCTGGGCGCCCATATTCTCATAGGCGTCTTCGAGTTCGATTTCCTTGGCGACGGTCACGCCGTCCTTGGTGACGGTAGGAGAGCCGTAGGACTTCTCGAGGACGACGTTGCGGCCGGAGGGACCGAGGGTGACCTTGACGGCGCGGGCGAGTTTGCGAACGCCGCGAAGAATGGCCTCGCGAGCTTCCTGATCATATGCAATTTTCTTGGCTGCCATGTGTATCTCCGTATCTGTGTGTCTTCTTACGTTCTACGTTTTACTCATTACGAGCGTCAAAACGAAAAACGTACAGCGTAAAACGTAACGAATGCAAGGCTTATTCGACCACGGCGAGGACATCGTCTTCGCTCATGATCATGACTTCTTCGCCGTCGAGCTTGATTTCGGTGCCGGCGTAGCTGGTGAAGATGACCTGGTCACCCTTTTTGACGCCCATCTTGGACAACGAGCCGTCGTCCAGACGCTTGCCTTCGCCCACGGCCAGGACCGTGCCGCGTTTGGGCTTCTCTTTGGCGGTGTCCGGAAGGACGATGCCGCTCTTGGTCTTGGTCTCGGCCTCAACACGCTTCACGAGGATCTTGTCTCCCAGGGGACGAAGCTTTGCCATTGCGATCTCCTTAAACTTTGGATACCCGCTGCTCTCATCATGGAAGCTGCCGGCCGCAACGGGCGGTGGACGGCGGCACTTTTTCTATTCGTCGGGCACAGTCACCGACCGTGTCCGCTGCTCACGACGGCCAGCGGCTGTCATGATATCGCCTCAGGACCCGTGCGACGGCGTCCAGCAGCGAGTTCAGTTGTACCGGCTTGGGTAGCACGCTGAACACATGCATTCCGAGCGCTTCACGAAGCAGATAGTTACTCACATGGTCGGCAAGCAGGATGGCCGGTGGCGGGCTTTCGAGTCCGCGCATCAGCCTGATCACCTGCAGACCACCCAACTGGGGCATCTGGACGTCCAGGACGACCACATGCACCGGGCGGGTCTTCATCAAGTCCAAGGCCTCGGGACCGCTGTGAGCAAAGAGAGTCTGCACTCCCTGAGGCTCCAGAAGATGACCGATAGCAACATGACTGCCGTCTGGCTCATCGGCCAGTAGAACCGTAAGCCGATTCTGGCTGTCATGCTGTACCATAAGTCATCCCATCTCGACACCGATGGCCAGAGGGTCTGTAACAAGGGCTGTGCCGAGACGGCTGCGTCTGATGGACGTGATATAAGTTGAGTTATTAAGGCAGCTTATGGTATTGAGAGATGCGCTGGCGGATTGGCGTCGGTTCGGAGCGCCTGCCATAGGCAGGATCAAGGTACCGGAGGGTCTGCCAGACTGGCAGCCGTCAGGCGGGAATCGCTGGGCGGGAACTGAGGCGGCGCTGGGGATCGGGGTGATGGATTGGGCTTTCATCGCCGCCTGGGCGGCCGGGCTGCGCAGGGATTGGAGGAAGACTTCGGAGGCGGTTGCGCGGGCGCTCGGGGCGATGTACGCGATGAGGGCCTCGGTGAGGAGGTATTGGCCGGCGAAGACGGCCGGTGAGGTAGGGAGGATGGGCCGGCCGGTGGGGGTGAGGATGGGAAGTGCGGAGATGGGGGGAATATCGGATTGCGGATTGCGGATGTCGGAGGGCGGATGTCGGAGGGCGGATTGCGGACATCGGATGTGGGGGACACAGGGTTATCTGCTTCCGATTTCTCTTCTTGTTTCGGATTTCGTGCTTCGGATTTCGTGCTTCCCGCCTCCGGCGTGTACGCACGCCCGGCCACGCTGGTGGCGCTGATAATGCCGATGGCGTTTTCGTTCATGGAGATGGCGGCGAGGATTTCGGCGTCTTCGTCCAGACGTTCGGCCCGGCCGGCCGAGGTGACGCCGAGGCGCGAGTAGGCGAGACGGAAGATGGGATTCTTCAGTGCCGGTATGAAGAGTTGGATGGTGTTATCTTCGAGTTGGCCATCCGGGACGCCCAGGGCTCGCCAGTCGCGAACCTGCCCGGCCAGGATCATGCGGAGTTCATTGGGGGTGAGGGAGGTCATCCAGCAGGCCCGTGGCCTCCTTGCGGTAGCGGGCGATAAACGGCACGGTCCCCCCCTCGTCCAGCAGAGCGGCCGTCGAGGCAACCTGCGCCAGCTTGAGGGAGAGTTCAGTCGCGACCTTCTCAACGTGGGCAACAATCATGCATGGCTCGATC
>JBBQTU010000055.1:0-19253 GCA_038213005.1 Tepidisphaerales bacterium
TCTGGAGCGTGGGAATCTGCTGGGAAACGTGCGCAAAGTGTACGGCTCGTTCAAAGCTCTGGCCCGTCGGTTGGCCGAAAGCCTGCGCTTTGAACTCATCGAACCGTGGGCCGACGATCCGGCCCTCTGCCGCAGGATGCAAATCCGCCTGAACTCCTCCTGATCGGGCCGGTCTGCGCTGTCGCTGTCTTCCAGAACGTCTCCGACCATTCCACCCCGCCCCTTGGCCGACATTGGCCGGCGAAGCATTCTTCGCTGCGCCTATACCGCCACCTCATTGCTTCGCTCTACCCTCACAGGCCTACCAGATCAGTTGTTCTTCAAGGCTGAGGATTTCCCACCACGTATTGGCGTCCAATGCCTCCTGTGGTAGCCTAAACCACATTGTGAACTCTGCCCGCGAGGAAGAATAAATGAGACCAGCACGCCGCCATCCGTTGATGAACCGCTTCGCCGTCCTGACCTTGATCACCGCCGCAGGCGCCCTCGCCTGCTCACTCGGCGACGGCATCGACTCATCCGCCATCGCCATCCCTCCGGACGCAGCCGTCCCGCCCGTGATCACCATCTCCCGCGGCCAAGACGCGACCTCCGCCGCCACCCAGCCGAGCACGGCCCCGGCCACCCTCCCCTCCGCCACCCATCCCACCTCCGGCCCCACCGACGGCCCGACCGTCTTCGGTCTCGCCCGCGAGAAGACGGCCGCCGGTGATCTCGTCGCCGCGCGTGAAGTCCTCAATAACGCATTGATCGCCGGGACACTCAGCAACACCGAAACGCTCGAAGCGAAAAAGCAGATCGCGGAGATAAGTAAGACCCTCATCTTCTCGAGCCGCCGCATGCCCAATGACCCCTGGATCATCAGCCACATGGTCGAATCCGGCGAAGTGTTCGCCAAGCTCGGCTCGATGAACGGCCTGACCGCAAGTTTCCTCCAGCAGATCAACAGCATCACCGACGCCCGCAAGCTGCGCTCCGGCTACAGCATCAAGATCGTCAAAGGCCCGTTCTACGTCGTCGTCACCAAGCACGCGTTCACTATGGACCTCTACCTCGGCGCCCCCAGCGGCGCTGGTTCGATGTACATCACCACCTACCGCGTAGGCCTGGGCACCGATGATTCCACCCCAACCGGCACCTGGATTGTGGAGCCCGGCAAGAAACTGCCGCATCCCACCTACTATCCGCCCGCCGGACAAGGCCCGGTGATCGAAGCCGAGGATCCGAAGAACCCGCTGGGGAAATACTGGATCGGCCTCAAGGGCGTCGATGGGCAATCGGTCGGGCGCACGTCCTACGGCATCCACGGCACGATCGAGCCCGAGTCCATCGGCAAACAGGCGTCCCTGGGCTGTATTCGCCTGCTGAACCAGGACGTCGCCCAGCTCTTCGCCCTGCTGGTCGAAGGCAAGAGCACCGTGGTCGTGCTGCCGTAGCGGTACGGCGGAGCAAGAGGGCGTGGGCCATCTATGTGGCATGGCAGAACAGCGCGACATACAAGTCGCGTCTACGTAGAAGCGACTTTGTAGTCGCTTTCCGGCGCCGCCGAGGAAGATGGCCGCAACCATGCTTCCTGATTTCTCAGACAGAGCCTAGAATGGCGGGCGCATGATCATCGTGGATTGTCATACTCACCTCTGGCAGACCCCCGACCAACTGGGGCAAGCCTCGCTCGGCGAGGCAAGCCGCAGCGTGCGAGCCGGCCGCCTGGGCGGCGCAGGCCTCAACCTCTGGCGCTCGACCCCCGCCGCCGATCCCGACCATCACTGGGCCCAGAGCGCCACCGTCGACAAGAGCATCGTCCTGGGTTTCAAGAGCCGCTATCTCCGCGCTGAGATTCCCAACCGCTTCATCTCCGAATACATCCGCCGCGCCCCGGACAAGCTGATCGGCTTCGCCGGCATCGACCCCACCGAGCGCACGGCACTGGACGAACTGCGCTCCAGCAAGGTGCTGCTGGGCCTGCGCGGCTTGACCATCTCCCCCGGCAACCAGGATTTTCATCCCACCGACACCCGCGCCATCCGCGTCTATGCCGAAGCCGAGCGGCTGAAAATGCCCATGCTCGTCCACCCCTGCAGTGGCTCCAACCCCGCCGGCAAGTTGGAATACTCGCGCCCCTATCTGCTCGACCAGGTCGCCAGGGACTTCCCCAATCTCAAGATCATCATCGCCCAACTCGGGTTTCCATGGGTCGATGAAACCATCTTCCTGATGGGCAAGCACGCCAATGTCTATGCCGACGTCAGCGGCCTGCTCGGCCGACCATGGGCGGCCTACAACGCCCTGGTCCTGGCCTACCAGGCCGGCATCTTTAAGAAACTGCTGTTCGGAAGTGACTTTCCCTACACAAACGCCACCGAGTGTATCGAGGCGCTCTACAGCCTCAACTCATCCGCCCAGAACACCAATCTCCCCACCGTCCCGCGTGAGGCGATCAGCGGAATCGTCCATCGTGATGCACTGAAACTCCTCGGCTTGCAACTGCTCAGCGACCTGCCCGAAAAACCAACAGAGGCCAAATGACCTTGCGACAGTCACTCACCCGCCCGATTCGTCCTCTGCTGCTCTGCCTGTGCGCAGTCGCCACGCTCAGCAGCGTGTCCGGCTGCGGCCTGTTCGGCGCCGGCGGCGGCACCGAGATCCGCCTTGAGCCCACCGGCCGGTACATCGTCTATAACCAGCAGTTCGCCGCCGCCTGGTGCCAGGCCAACACCGATGGCCAATACGACATGGTCCTGGTGAACCAGCCGCAGCCCACCGCCGACGGCGGACTGCCATTGACGCCGACCGTCGGAGGCAGCCCGATGCAGGTGCTGCATGTCCACGTCGCCTGGCAGCCGAGCAGCGATATGAAGCCCAACTATCCCGCCGCCACCAACGCCGCCATCAACTGGTATGTGATCGACAACCATAACCCGCACGACCCGCAATACCTTCACTACCAGGGCACGGGCCTCGTCAGAATCGAAGCCGACGACGACGTCATCGTCTTTGACATCCAGCCCACGCCTGTCACCCTGCGCCACCAGAAAGGCGCGCTGCGCGACCCCATCGGTCCGTCCCGGCTCAGCGGCAAGATCAAGGCGCCGATCAAGTCCCAGAAGGTCGCCGATGTCCTGTCCGGTCTGGAGGATATATTCCGCGAGGCGCCGAGCGATGCCGTCCAGCCGCCCGCTACCGAACCCGCAACCACCCCGCCCGCCCCCAGCCAGACGGGCCCATGACCCCGGCACCGGCATTCGCGCGTCGCTCGTCAGCCAGATCGTACGCAGCGATTCCGCAATCAGGGGAGGTCCGGCCTCAGGTCTGGCCTGCTTACCCCTCGCCCGCTAAAGTGCCCCTATGCAATCCCGTGGCAAGGAATTTCTCGACGCGTTGGCCCAGCGGGTCCTGGTGGGCGATGGCGCCATGGGCTCCCGACTCTTTGAACTCGGGGCCGCCCTCAACCAGAGCTACGACTACCTCAATATCGCCGCTCCAGACATGGTCCGACAGGTCCACGCCGAATATGTCGCCGCCGGCGCCGACCTCATCGAGACCAACACCTTCTCCGCCAACCGCCACAAGCTCGGCCGCTTCGCCCTGGAAAGTCAGACGCGCGAGATCAACCTGCGGGCCGGCCAACTCGCCAGGGAAGTCGCCGGTAATCGGGTTTTCGTGGCCGGTGCTGTCGGCCCGCTCCCTGGCGGCATGACCGACCTCTCGATCGAAGAGCTTACCGAATCCGAGATGCGCGAAGCCTTCCGCGAACAGATCGTCGCACTCGCCGAGAGCGGCGTCGACCTGATCGTGCTGGAAACCTTCGCCGACCTGCCTCAGATCCGCCTGGCTCTGGACGAGGCAAAGAAAGCCTGCGACCTGCCCGTGATCGCCCAGATGACCTTCCCCGACGGCCAGCACGCCCCCGACGGCACCGACGCCTTCGAAGCCATGGAACTGCTCCACCGCCTGGGCGCCGATGTCGTCGGCACCAACTGCGGCCAGGGCGTCGCCAAGGTCCTCAAGGCCATCGAATACCTCGGCAGCCGCACCAATGCCCGCCTCAGCGCCTTTGCCAACGCCGGTCTCCCGCAGCGCGTGGGTGGCCGATTCATGTACGCCGTCGCCCCCAACTACATCGCCGACTCCGCCCAGCGAATGGTCCAGGCCGGTGCCAACATCGTCGGCGGCTGCTGCGGCACCACCGCCCCCGACATCGCCGCCATCGCCGCCCGCCTCCGCGGCATGACCCCCGCGCCACGACATCTGGTCGCCATGCCCGCCCGGGCGGCCGACGAGGTCACCGTCTCCCCGCCGCGCGCCCTGCCGGACTACCTCGCCCACCTGGGCCGCCGCCCGGTCGTCCTGGTCGAACTCGACGCCCCCCGGACCACGGATGTCTCCAAATTCCTCCGCAGCGTCGGCATGCTCAAACAGGCCGGTGCCGATGCCGTCACCGTCGGCGACTCGCCTCTGGCAACCCTTCGCATGAACGGCTTCATGATCGCCCCGATGGTCCAGCGCGAGTGCGACATCCCGGTCATCTGCCACCTCGCCTGCCGCGACCGCAACCTGATCGCCACCCAGGGCCTCCTGCTGGCCGCCGAAGCCATGGGCGTCCGCAATCTCCTGACCATCACCGGCGACCCCGCCAAGCTGGGCGACCACCCATCGGCCACCAGCGTCTACGACCTCAACAGCTTCCGCCTGCTGGAACTGGTCGCCAAGATGAACGCCGGACAGAACCTCATCGGCCAGTCGATCGGCCGGCCGGCGCGCTTCACCGTCGGCGTCGCGTACAACCCCAACGTCCGCAACATCGATGTCGAAGCCAAGCGTCTCGCCAAGAAGGTCCAGCACGGGGCGCAATTCGCCCTCACACAGGCCGTCTTCGATCTTGAGACCATGCGCCGCGCCGTCGATGCCGCCCGCCCGCTGGGCATCCCGATTTTCGCCGGCGTCTACCCGCTGATCTCGCAGCGCAACGCCGAGTACCTGCACAATGAATTCCCCGGCATGACGATCTGCCAGGAAGTGCGAGACCGCATGGCTGCCGCCGCGCCCGACAAGGCAAAGATGCAGGCCGAAGGCATGACGATCGCCAAAGAACTCATCGATGCGTTCATGGAAATTGCCGACGGCATCTACCTGATCCCGCCTTTCAACCGGGCGCAGGTTGCCGTCGAGTTGCTGGAGTACATCCACTCCCGCCCCCTGGCGACGAAGTCCATCCGCTCGCAGTAAGGGCCCAGTGCGTAGCCGCCCGCAAGGGCCAGCGCCGACTACGCCGCGCCTTCGCCGCTCAAATCGCGGTGAAGTCGCGACCTTTCGGATCTGCCACCGCCAGCACGACCGCGTCGATGCACGCCGGACCGGCCGGCAGCAGGGCACGGGCCGCCTCGCGGAGTGTCGCGCCAGTCGTCATGACGTCGTCGACCAGCAGCACGCGCTTGCCCGCAACCGTCAGCGGGCGATGCAGTTCAAAGGCATCCCGCACGTTGCGGAGGCGAGCTGAAATGCTGCTCTGTGATGTCTGGCTGGGCGTGCTCCGCCGCCGACGAAGGGCATCGACCACGTAACGGTTGGTATGGCGCGTCAGGTGGTTGGCCAGCAATTCCGCCTGGTTGAACCCGCGCGAAACCGACCGTCGCCAGTGCAGCGGGACGGGAACGACCACGTCGGCCGACACCAGGAGATCGCGAATGTCCGAGCGGGCCAGCAGCCGGTCGGCCAGGTCGCGGCAAAGGCCCCATCGCCCATGGTACTTCATCCGATGCACCAACTCGCGCAGCGGTGCGTCGAAGACGCCGAGCCGGCCGATGTGTTTGATCCGCCCAAAGCCCCGGCCGCGGCAGCGAGGGCAGGGATCGCCGTGCAGCACCAGCGGCAGCGCGCACTGCGGACAGGCCGGAGCCTGCTCCAACTTCTCCAGTGCCGCCAGGCACGTTGGGCAGATCCATCGCAGCTCGCCGGCCGAGCCCCCGCAAACTTCGCACGCCGCCGGCAGTGCCAGATCAGACAGGTTCCGGACAAGTTGTTTGGCCAGCGCCGCGATCATCGATGGGATAGATGCTATTGATCAGCCTGCATGACGGCAACAAAGCCGGGCCGCCCAGCGCCACGCCTCCGCGTTGTCGCCGCTCGGGTAGCGACATTTGAGCAGCACGACTCGCACACAATCCCGCGTCGCCATAAACTCCATGTCATGCAATCCAAACTCCGATGGGGAATCCTTGGCACAGGCAACATCGCCCGGCAGTTCGCGGCCGGGGTCTGCACCGCGCAGCGGTCGACGCTGCAGGCGGTGGGCTCGCGCACGCCCGAGTCGGCCAGCGCCTTCGCCCAGGCACAGGGCGTGACGACCGCTCACGGATCCTATCAGGCGCTGCTGGCGGATCGGTCGGTCGATGCGATCTACAATGCATTGCCCAACTCCATGCACCACGAGTGGACCATCGCGGCACTGCGGGCCGGAAAACATGTGCTGTGCGAGAAGCCGCTGGCCACCAGCATCGCCGACGCGCAGGAGATGTTCGCCGTCGCACAGCGGGAAGGCCGCAAGCTCACCGAGGCGTTCATGTATCGCAGCCACCCGCAGACCCTGGCGGTGCAGCAGGCCGTGGCGGATGGCGCGATTGGCCAGATCCGTCTGATCCGCACGAGTTTCTGCTACAAGACCACGCGCATCGCCGACAACATCCGTTTTAGCGCCGACCTCGCCGGCGGGGCGCTCATGGATGTCGGCTGCTACTGCCTGAGCTTCTCGCGACTGTTCGCCGTGGCCGATCCGACCGGTCTGACGGCCGCGGCGTGCCTGCACGCCAGCGGGGTCGATGAGATGACCGTTGGCACGCTGAGCTATCCCGATGGCATCCTTGCCAGCTTCGCGTGCGGCATGACCGCGGCGGCCGACAACACGGCCTATCTGTGCGGGACCGAGGGCTTCATCGAGATCCCGGTGCCGTGGAAACCGCCGGTGGGCAAGGCGAGCTACACACTGCGCCAGGGCATCCCGCCACGGATGCAGTTGGATGGCAAACCTGCCGTTGCTCCGCCGCCGGTGGTCGTCAGCGTGCCGACCGACCGCGACCTCTACGCCTGCGAAGCCGACGATTTCGCGGCCGCCGTGCTGGATGGGTTATCGCCGCGCGTGACACAGGAAGAGACGCTCTCGGTCGCCCGGCAACTCGATGAACTAAGGCGGCAGATCAGCATTCGCTGAGAGGCGCTCACTCCGTGCCCAGGCGACGGTAGTCTTCGACTGTCAGGTCTCTCGCCGCGATGGCGGCCGACTGAATGGCGGGGTCTTCGGACTTGGCAAACTCGCGGATCGCGCGAAGGGCCGCCCGGCGGTCGCCGGCCAGCGGCGAATTGTACTTGTACATCCCCAGGCGCAGGATGCTTTCCAGTTGCCACACCTTTTCGCGGCTTTCGTGGGCGAGCTTAAACACATCACCCACATGCTCCCGCGAGACCTTGGGATCGATGCTGGTGATGATGCGCTCCACCGGCTTGACACGCTCCCGGTCAAACGCGAGATACGCGGTGCCAAAGTCCTCAAGCTTCTTCTGCATCGCGTCCTTTTTCTCCAGTTTGGCGATGATGGCGAGTTGGCTGGCGCTGGTGCCCATCAGGCCCATGCCCAGGTCGAGTTGCCTGCGGCACTGGCGATCCTGAAACAGCCGCAGGCCCAGCACATAGGATGCGGTGAGATACCGTGTCGCCTCTTCAAACTTGTTTTGTTTGGCGTATTGGATGCCGATGCCGCGGCAGAGCGTGCCGGCCTTCTCGATCGCATCCAGCGGCGGCTTCTTCCCGAATTTCACAACGGCGTCCGGCCGGCTGCGGAAGATGTCGGCCGTGGGGTGGTGAGCGGCTTCCAGGATCGGCTCCAAGACCGTGTATTCGCTGACGCGAGTGAGATCCGCTTTGGCGTTTTCATAGATGTCGGGATTGTCCCGGATGGTCTTGATGGCGGTCCAGTAAAGCTCGCCGCCATCGCGGCTTTTCATGTCGGCGATGGTCAGCAGATGGGCCGGATCGCCGGGGAACTCAAGGGCATCGAAGTTCTCGGTCTTCTGCGAGAACTCCGACGGCGGCGTTGTGCGCCCGGCGGCATAGGACGCCCAGGCGAACGCGCCGACAATCAGCGCGACGATCACGGCCGAGATGAGCCAGCCAAGCCTGTTACCCCACATAGACGCCTTCCTGTCGCTAGGACTCTCGAGCCATCGGGCTCGTGGAGCCCACAGATTAGGACAAACCAGCGGTCTGTCCAGTGGGCGGATGCTCGCCACTGGGGGGGGCGAGGATACGTGGTACGTGACAGCGTGCTACGTGATGCGGGGAACCTGAGCTGTTGATTGATCTGAGCGGACGTAGCGAGCCGCCTGGCGGCTGCCTGACGATTCCTCGTGTGGCCCCAGACGCGCAGATTTTCGCAGGAGGGGGTGGGGGGTAGCGCGGGGCCTTGTGGGATAAGGAGTTACGCGCGATTTTGGGGGTCAGATGATCAAGTTTCGCCGCATGAGGGCGGAAGGATGAAGGCACCCGCCGCGGCGGGTAAACTGCGGCACAAAGGGATGAAGGCACGGAGGCGGAGAGGG
The DNA here is from genome assembly GCA_038213005.1 of Tepidisphaerales bacterium. Lineage (GTDB taxonomy): Bacteria > Planctomycetota > Phycisphaerae > Tepidisphaerales > Tepidisphaeraceae > JBBQTU01. The sequence goes on from JBBQTU010000055.1 coordinate 8,589, forward strand.
ACATCGGCGGAAGTGTCTCATTCTGTCTCATGGTGTCACCTTCTGTTCTCACGGACGAGCAACGCACCGAACAGGTGTGGTATCCACTTCTCAGAGCAACGGCCTGCGCGAGCGCCTGGCCGGGGCCATGAGGACGAGCGACGCGGAGACTCGAGTCCGGAAAGAAGGTCTCCCTATACTTCAGGGGTTTGTTGCGTTTTTCCCGCGTTGAAAACGCAACACGGGCGCGCGGCGCTCGATGGAAGTGATGGATTGGCAGGCGGTTATGGAAACTTTGAGAGAATCTCAATAATTCCGTGCGGAATTGTGGAGGCAAGATACTGCATCAATTACGAATTAAGAATTAAGAATTACGAGTTGGGCCTGGTGGGTTTGGGATGGCGTAGAGGCGGGGCGGCAATAGTTCATCGGGATCGGGGGATTGCGGAGGATGAGGTGAAACAGAGTTTCCGAGACGCCTGCTAACGTTTGGCCCATGCCTACGCCTTGTCTGTATGTGGTATAAGGGCTGCGGTGGCTTCCGCGGGCGAGAGACGCCGAAAACGGCTGTCGTTTTCGGCCTCCGCTGTTCCCATCGCGGCGTTTATTCTGGAGATTCCTTTGATGCATTTCCCGTGTTGGCTGTCCCCGGCTGTGACCATCTGGACCCGATCGTTTCTGGCCGCGACCACGCTGGCTGCGGTGACGTCTTGCGCTCCGACGCTCCCATCGCCCCCCGCGCGACCCGCAACCGCGCCTGCCACCGTTTCTGCTCCCACCGGCGAGAGCCTCGCCGCCCAGAACTGCCGCTTTGTTTTCCTGCCCCGGATCGACGATGGCGGCAAGTCGAGCGGTCCCCATGCGGTGACGATCTGCCTGCCGGCAGGGTATGAGTCCACGGACATGCGTTATCCGGTGATCTATGTCCTGGATGGCGAAGCCGCGTTTTTCACGAGAGAACATGGCATGTGGGATGCGGTGGGCTATGAGGTGGTGCATGACCAACTGGTCCACGAGGGGCTGATCCATCCGGCGATCTTCGTGGCGATCCATAATTCCACCGACGCTACGGGCAGGACCATTCCGGACGGTCGCGGTCAGGATTATTGTGTGACGGGTCAGACCTATACGACGCGCGATGGGGTAGAGAAAATCAACACCACCAAGGCGGACGGTTACTACCAGTACCTGGCGCACACGATCAAGCCTTTGATTGACGCGACGTACCGCACCCGGCCGGAGCCGGCCAGTACGGGGGTGACCGGTTTTTCCGCCGGCGGCGCGGGATCGTTCTGGATGACCTACCTGCATCCGGAAACTTTCGGCATGGGCATCTGCCAGTCACCCGCATTCATGCCCCCCTATGCCGGGAAGGAACTGCAGGCGACGATGGCAGACCCCAGGCGGCCTGTTCCCCCGGTGCGGTTGTGGCTGGACGCGGGTTCCCGCGAGTTCGATTTCATCTACAAGGATGCTTTTGCCGCCTATCGTACGCTGGTGGGGCAGGGGTTCCGGCCCGGCGAAAACATTGCCTTCTATACCGGCCACGACCATGGCCACGAGAAGTTCGATTGCCAGCGGCGTCTGCGCTCGGCGCTGTATTTCATGTTGGGGACCAAGGCTCCTGAGTTGACGGGCGTGGGGATCTCCGCCATGGATGCCGTCGAAGGCGGTCCGATCCGACTGGACCGGCCGGGGCACCTGGTGGTCGAGACGGTCTACGACAACTGGTTGCGGTTGACCGATGGCGCCGCGACGTTCACGATTGCCGATCCGGCGGTCGTGGCTTTCAGCCCGGGCACCAGTGAGATCCGCCCGCTAGCCACGGGACGCACCACAGTCACGTCCTCCTACGCCGGACGCCAGCTCGTGCAGCAGATCGAGGTCCCTGCGTCCGAAGCCTCGCGTCCCTGTCCCGTTGCCTTGCGCCCGGTGGTGGTTGATGGCGATCTGGCAGAATGGCCGGAACTGCCCTACAAGGTGGATGGGCCGCTGAGAGACGACAACGGGACCCACTGGACCGGTTCGGCCGACCTTTCGTACCGCTTTGCCTGCCGCCACGACGAGCAGTTTCTGTACGTGGCCATCGCCACGACCGACGAGCACATCAGCAGCGACGCGGTGAAGGACCCCTGGTTTCAGGATGGCGTGGAGGTGCGTGTTGATGCCCGCCCGGCGGCCGAACGCATGTTCGCCCCCGGCGAGGAGGAAGGCGACAACCTCCTGCTGGTGGCGATGAGCCCAGCCCCGGCCGGCGAGAGCTGGCGGCCGCATAACGCCGAGGGACTCCCGGAGGGCACCAAGGCTGTCTGCCGCGTCACCGCCACCGGCCACAACACCGAGATCGCGATTCCGGTGGCCTATCTCAACGACAAGGCGGGCAAGGCATGGACGGACGTGCGCATCAATATTGTGGTCAACGATCTGGACAAGGATCCCAAGGGTTTCCGGGGCGACAAGCTCTGGTGGCGGCCGGACTGGCGCAACGCCGAGAGCATTCGCGGTTCGGGCACTTTTGAGCGAAAAGTGGCGGCACGCTGAAGGCGTCCGTGGAGCCCCCGACGCAAGCCCAGTGGGAATATGCCTGCCGGGCGGGCACGACGACGGTGTATGTGTGGGGTGAGACCCCCGACAAGGGCCAGGGCTGGGCCAATGCCGCCGACCAGAGCCTCAAGGGACTGGATGCACCTGTCGCGATAATAGAAAGGGTGGAATGATGCGAAGACATGGAAAGATGATGGCGACGATGGGGATGCTACTGGCGATCGTGGGCGGTAGCGCCCGCGAATGCGGGGCGCAGACGACACAGCCTGCCACGCCCGCGACCGTTAGTGCCCAGGAACTTGTTCTGGACCTGGGCGACCAGGTGACGATGAAACTGCTGCAAATCCCGATGGGGAAATTCCTGATGGGCAGCCCGGCGAGCGAGCGGGGTCGTCACGCGGATGAGACGTTGCACGCGGTGACGATCAGCAAGCCCTTCTACATGGGCCTGTACCCTGTGACAGTGAACCAGTACGCACAGTTTGCCAAGGCGACCGGCGTAACACCCCAGGACCCGGGGTTCCAACAGGCCGGCGATCATCCGGTGGTCTGCATCGACTGGCAGAGCGCGCAGGCGTTCTGCGCCTGGCTTTCGAAGAAAACCGGCAAGCAGGTGGCGCTACCCACCGAGGCCCAGCGGGAATATGCCTGCCGCGCCGGTACAAAGACCCGGTTCAGCTTCGGTAACAACGACAGCGAGTTGTTCAAGTATGCCAACTACTGTGACAAGTCCAACACCATTCAACTGAGCCGGGCTAACGTTCGCGACACAGCGCACAGCGACGGATTTGACCGCACTTCCCCAGTGGGGGCGTTCAAGCCCAACCCGTGGGGCCTGTACGATATGCACGGCGACGTCTGGGAGTGGTGCTCCGACTATTACGCAGATCGCTTCGCTGGCACCGCCGCCAAAGACCCCACTGGCCCCGCCAGCGGCACCGACCGCGTGCTCCGCGGCGGATGCTGGGTCGGCAGCGTATTTGAAGGCTACTGCCGTTCTGCCAGCCGCGTAAAGAGCAAGCCCGATTGGCGCTATTTCGCTGTCGGCCTGCGCGTCGTCGTGTTGACGAGCGACAAGGACTAGTCCCGCCTGCCGTCTCAACCTCGGGCCGTCTCGAGGTTGAGACCGGATCGAGGGGCAGAGCATATTCTAAACAGTCCCCTATATCCGTGCCCTGCAACAGGACCATTTGGATAACCTGCTTTGACCCTTTATCGGTCTCCGCGCCGCCCGGAGCTCAATGGCACGCCGCCGTGCCGCTCGCGCCAGCTCAGGAAGGCGATCCGCCACATTGATGGCGAACTGCTCGCATTCCTCATGCGTTTCCAGCCGTGCGACTCACCGCCACCCGCCGGCCCACAACCTTCTCCGAAAATCTGTGATAATCTGTGGATCAACATTCTCTGATCCGGGCAATCCGTGAAATCCGCGGCCACCTGCTTCTCCTGTTTGTTCAAACCCCACCCCATCGCCCCCTCCGTCGCTCCGTCCCTTCCGCCAATCAGCAATCGGCGAACCCTCTCCGCATTCGTGGCGTCCGTTGCGTCGTAAGTGCGGTAGCCCGCACGGGCGTGAGAATGCCTTGCCTCATCCGCTCAGCTCACCGGGTGACCTCCGTTCTGCTTTCTGCTTTCAGCTTTTTAACTTTTCGCCGCCAGGGGGCAAGTATGCGTCACAAATCCAGAAACCCGCCTTTTCCATTGAAATTCCGCTCAAAAAAAACAGAAAGATTTTTTAAGATTCTTAACCCCATGCCAATCCAGCACTTGCCATTTCAGAACCCCTCCAAACCACGCATATAGTAGAGGGACTACGTTTTTGGATGTGCTGATCCAGTTTCATCATTCAGCATTTCCTGCCCGTCCCTCCCGACCCGGCGCTGAGGCCTGGCTGATTCTGACAAGTGAATACCGCCCCTGTTCGGTGCGTTGCACGCGCCCCCCTCCCCCCCTCGCGAAAACCCGCGCATCTGCCCCGTCCCCGCGTCCCGGATGTCCCGCCCTCGCGCCCTCCCGCCCTCTCGCTCTCACTCCCCGGCCGCCCTCTCGCCCTCTCCCTACGCCTCCCCCGCCGCCGTCTTGCGGATATTCACCTGACCCACCCGCTTCTGCTGAACCGTCGCCACCCGGATCGTGTAGGCGCCCAGCGCCACCTCATCCCCCGACCTGGGCCAGCGCCCCAGTTCCTGGATCACGTAGCCGCCCACCGTATCCACGTCCCCGGCCTCCACGTGTTCGATGTTCAGCCGCTCACGCACCGCATGCAGCGGCGACAGCCCGCTGGCCCGCAGCGAGCCATCCTTTTCCGGCACGAAATCTTCCGGCGAGATCGGATCGAACTCATCCCCGATATCCCCAACCAGTTCCTCAATAATATCTTCCAGCGTGACGATCCCCTGCGTCGCACCATGCTCGTCCACCACCACCGCCATGTGCAGATGCCGGGTCTGAAACTGGTGCAGAACCCGCGTCACGGCCGCCGATTCCGGCACAAACAGAATATCCCGCCGGATCTCGCGCAAATCCAGGTCGCCGCTGCCGATGACATGCACCTCCGAGCCCGGCTTGCCATCGACGATCGCGATCGCCTGCCCGTCAGGGGTCGTGGCATCGGCAAACCGCAGCCGCCCAGGCACCAGTTTGAGGTGGTTGAACAGGTCCTTCATGTGCACCAGTCCGATGACATGATCCACATCATCCTGGCATAGCGGCAGCCGGGTGAACTGGCTGGTATGCACCGTCTCCAGGATGGTCTTCAGCGGATCTTCCAGGCGCAGATACGCCACGCTCGTCCGCGGCGTCATGATCTGACGCACCTTGAGGTTATTGAAGTCAAACGCCGAGCGGATGATCGCCCCCTCGGCCTTCTCGATCGACCCGACCGCCATCGACTGGATGAGCAGCAGGCGAAGCTCTTCCTCGGTGTGCGGCGGCTCGCCGTGCAGCCCCTTGACGACCTGGATCCCCGCCATCTTCAGCACCAGGTTGCTCATCTCATTGAGCACCCAGATCGCCGGGTAGAACGCAAACGTGAAGATCACCAGCGGCACCGCCAGCGGCGGCAGGATCCGGTCGGCGAACTGGATCGCCCAGTTCTTGGGCGCAATCTCGCCGATGGTAATGTGCAGCGTGGTCGACATCGCCATCGCCAGTGCGAACGACAGCGCGTATTCGTGCTGCGTCGGCACGCCGAGCAGCACCAGCACCGGGTGAACCAGCCGGACCACAACCGGCTCGGTCACCGCACCCAGCCCCAGGCTGGCCAGCGTGATGCCGAACTGGCAGGTGGACAGGTACAGGTCCAGCCGCCGCTTCACCATCATCGCCGCCCGCCCGAGCAGCGTGTTGCCCAAGAGCGTCAGCCGGCTGTGCCGCGCCCCGACGGCCGCGAACTCGCAGGCCACAAAGTACGCGTTCGCCGCGACCAGGCCCAGTGTGGCGAAGATCATCCAGACAATGTCCACCACTAGGTTGTACTCACCAGCCCCAATACTGACAACCGCCTCCTGCACGCCATTGCCATAACGCCGTGCTTGGACTTGCTGAATCTCTTTGATCCGCGCATTACAACAGGCATCCCATGGGACGGACGTCCTCCCGCTGGGTCCCGGCCGTCGTCAGCGATGGTCTCTTTGTCTTTCTCCTTCGCCACAGGCGGGCATCATGCGCGCCCAGCGACAATGGCGAACATCTCAGATGTTTCCCATTCGCAATTGTCGTGCCCAGCGGGATTCGCCGTTTATCACGGTGCATCGGTGCGGAACGGCCCGGCCGGCAGGTCGGCCTGGTTGTGAAGGGTGCCCCGAAGCTCGGGACGCGCAACGGCCCAGCCACTCACGCCCGGACGAGCCGGTCGTGGAGCCGGTGCTTGGCCAGTTGAAGTGAGCGATGGGTTTCGGCTGTTCCTGCTGCGCAGCTTGAAGCAGATGCGCGAGCAATGGCGTCTGGCCTGCCGCTGTTACAACGCGCGAATTCGCCTTACGAGCAAGTGGTTGAGCGGTGGGCCTTGGGGCTGATGTCGGCACGCACCACACCGCCCCGCTATCCATCTGTGATCCGAGTTCCCATGCGCCTATTCGTTGGCGCCGTGATGGCGCGGCAATTCCACCACACCCTTGTGGTCAACGGGTATCGGGCTGGCGAATTCATCCGGGTATCGGGTCGCCACCCCAAGACGGATGATACGGTTGGACGGTCTGCCTGTCTTACTGGTCATTTCCTTGCTCCGGTTCATTTCCTTGCTCCGGTTCGTCTTGACCGTTATGATAGCTGTTGTTCACCAGAAACGGCCGTTTTGTGGCGATAAGTCTGGTTAAAAGTTAAAAACGAGTTTTCGTAAGCCCTTGACAGTGAATGACTTAAAATGCGGGCGTAATTCAGTGGTAGAATGCAGCCTTCCCAAGGCTGACGTCGTGGGTTCGAATCCCATCGCCCGCTCTTTCGATTTTTCTGGCATGAGTAAGCCACCGAGGCGATGTCATCCTGCCGCCCACGCATCCGATTGCCCTTCTGATCCCTGCGGGTAAGATTGCCACCGGTGACTCGGACAGTTCTGAAGATCTACGCTCCCCCGACCCGGCCAATCCGGCTGACTACCGGCGGACGCGTCATTGCAGCACTGGTCGCGGTCGCATGCCTGGGCCTGATGGGTTTGTCGTTGTGGTTAAAGCCGGATCCCACCGGCGCTGGAACGCATGAGCAATTGGGGCTGCTTGGCTGCCAGACGTTAGCGGTCACCGGAGTGCCGTGTCCAAGCTGCGGCATGACCACCAGTTTCGCCTGGTTTGCCCGGGGAAATGTGGCCGCGAGTTTCTACAACCAGCCGGCCGGCTGCCTGCTGGCGATGGGCGTCTGCATGACGTTCTGGGCTGCTTTGTACGTCGCCGTGACCGGCCGGCCGGTGTACCGCCTGCTGACGGTACTCAAGCCGCGGTTGACGATCTTGCTGGGCGCAGCGATCGTACTGGCCGCGTGGGGATGGAAGATTTATATCCATGCCAAGGGCATGGATGGCTGGTGAGGCTTTTTATGAGATTGTATCGCGGAAAGACTTTCGGACTCGTGCTGCTGGCCATCCTGGCCGCGACGCTGGGCGGTTGTCAACTGGTCAGTGCCGTGGGCAGTGCGATCCCCGTAACCGTTGACGCTGAATACACCGGGCTCAAAGCCCAGAAGGTTGCGGTGATGTGTTGGGTGGACCGAGGCATCCGCATCGACTACCCGCAACTGCAACTGGACACCGCAACGTTCATCCAGACGCAACTGACCAGCCATAAGGACGACAGCGACCTCAAAAAGTCAACCTGGCCATGGGAGCCCCGCAGCGTCGTCCGCTTTCAGCGCGAACACCCGGAACTTGAGGGACGCCCAATCAACGAATATGCGCAGCGAATCACGGGCGTGACGCGGCTGATCTACATTGAGGTCGACCAGTTCTCCACTCGCGGCGACGAGACGGTCCAGCTCAAGCGCGGCCGAATGCTCGGGCGTGTGAAGGTCCTGGAGATCGCCGACGGCAAGGCGAAGATCGTCTACGAAAAGCAGAACCTGGAGGTGGCGTTCCCGCCTGATCGCCCCGATGGCGTCCTGGATATGCCCGAGCCCCAGATTTATGGCCAGACCGTCGGGCTGTTCGGCACGGCCGTCGCCCAGTTGTTCTACTCCTACCAGATAGAGCGCAAATGAAACGGACCACACCCCGGCCGCAACGGGCGAAGATGGCGTGTCTGCTGCTGGCGCTGGCCGCACTCGTGTTGCCGGCCACCGGGTGCAACGTGCTGACGATGGTGGGACTCGTCGGCGAGGCCATCGTCCCACCAACCGAGCCGGCACAGTATGTTCCGCCCAAGACGGCGCCCATGCTCGTGCTGGTGGAAAACCGCCAGAATCCCGGCCGGGCCTGGGCCGAGAGCGAGCAGTTGGCGGCCCTGATCAGCAGCGACCTGACTACTCACAAGGTCTGCCCGGTCATCCCACAGGACAAGCTGATCGACCTTCGCGACAAGGACCCTCTGGCGATGCGGCAGATGAGCATCACCGCGATCGGCAAAGCCGTCGAGGCGCAGCAGGTGCTGTATGTTGACGTGCTGTCGATCAATACCCCCACGATCACCGGCACGCCGTCGGCCGGTCGCGTTGAGATGCGAGTACACGTGATCGACGTCGCCACCGGCAAGACGGCCTGGCCGGTAGCCCCCAACGAACCGACGGCGATGAGCTTTGAGGCGAAAGCGCCGCTGTCCCTCGAAGAGGACCGCATCGTGGTCTTTAACGAAACGCTGCTCCGCGGCGCTGGACACAGTGTGGCCCGGCTCTTCTACGAATATGACCCCGCGGCCGACGCGCAGTAGTGATTTGATGTCACGCATCATCCGACACCAGCTTGGTTTCTTCCACGCCGACAACGCCACGATCGTCGGCGACGTCCTCATCGGCCAGGACGCCAATTTCTGGTTTGACGCAGTTGTCCGCGCAGATGTCGCCCGCATCGAGATCGGCGCCCGCGTCAACATCCAGGACGGCGTGCTGATTCACGCCGACAGCGGCAACTCCGTCACGATCGAGGACGATGTGAGCATCGGTCACGGCGCCGTCATCCACGGCCAGCGGATCGGCCAGGGCACCCTGGTAGGAATGGGAGCCAGAATCCTGGGTCGCACCATCATCGGCCGCGAATGCATCATCGGCGGCGGAGCGGTCGTGCCACCCGGCATGGTGGTCCCCGACGGCTCGGTGGTCCTGGGCGTCCCCGGCCGCGTAACCCGCCCCGTCAGCGACAAAGACCTGCAGCACATGCGCTGGATCCCCGGCCACTACGTCCAACTCGCCTGGCGCTGGACCCGAGGCGAGTTTCCCAGCCTGACCTAAACGCATCCGGCCCCGCCATCTAAACTGCCGCCCCCGTAAAAGCGACTCTGTAGTCGCTTTCCCCCCTGCCGCTCCCCAGCAAAGCCGCCCCACAATCTCATCCCTCCCCCCAACTCTCATCTTCCATCTTTCAGCATTTAGCATTCAGCATTCAGCATTCAGCATTTAGCATTTAGCATTCATCCTTCCCCGCCTTCCGACCACGCCCGGAGAATACAAAGGAACTGCCGGCCGTGCCCATATAGTTTTGCAGACACAGTAGCACGTGCCGTCCCCGGCCGTAGCAATTCCGCCGGCGCAGCCGCTTCCTATGACTCTGCACAAATATACAGGCACGCCCGAACTGCCAGCATTGCGTGATTGTGTTGCCCGCGCCCGGCCATTCGAGGATAATGAGTGGACGAAGCAGCGCGATGTCTGGGCCTGCAAATGCGCCGGGTGGTGCGACCCAGGAACGTCAGGACTAATGCGTGAACAATCGCTTTTGACCCCTTGTCCTTCCACGGTAAAGCGGCAAGAAGCTTACCGCACTCCAGGGATCCTCCGCCTGCAATGTCCTGCACCCTCACACGGGGCGTGCCCGTTTTTCCGGGCAACCCCGAAATCCAGGCCCATTGAGCAACAGCGCACCCGTGGCACATGCGCCCTCGCTTGTAGCAATTGCCGTCTCGCGGCGGCGAGTCCTTACTCCGCTGCTGCTCGATCGGGGCGGCCGACCTCCACATCGCGAGCCCGCCCGGACAAACAGACATGCCCCACTCACACACTCACACTCGCCGTGGCCCAAGCTCGATTGTCCCAAACTGCCGGAAGTTGTGGAAGTTGCCGCCGGTATCCGGGCACCAGGCCTGCTGAGAGTGAACCACCCCCTCACACCCGGCGGCTCTTCCTGCTGCACGAAGGGCCGGGCCCACCGGCCGGCTGCCCGCAGGGTTGGCTTTGTGCCGTCGCAGCGACTCACGGGGCGGTCAAAACCATTGCCTCGTCCCCCGCCGATTCCCATTCATGTGTTCATATGGGATGTCACTTTATCTGGCTTCCCTGCCGCTGGCCGCCATCGCCGTCGGCATCGGCGAAATGGTCCTGACGCGCTCCTGAGCTCAGCGTGACAAGAACTGATCCACGGCTCGGTCAATCAGTGGCAGCCAATGGCATGTTGCCGCACAAGCCCGATGCCACGGTATTATGCTTTGACCCTTTATGTTGGCTGACCCTTTATCTTGGCCTTCCCCCCAATAAGCTAGGATGTCCCCCTGCTTTCCCCCCTTCCTGCTT
>JBBQTU010000056.1:0-19138 GCA_038213005.1 Tepidisphaerales bacterium
CAAACAGACCCTTCGCTATGGCGAGAATCCCCACCAGAAAGCCGGCCTGTATGTTGGCGCCCAGCCCAAAGAAGCCTCGGTCGCCTTCGCCAATCAGCTCCACGGCAAGGAGCTGTCCTACATCAACCTGCTCGACGCCGACGGCGCTCTGGGCGCGGTGAAGGAGCTGGCCTCCCCGACCGCCTGCATCGTCAAGCACGCCACGCCATGCGGCTTCGCCACCGGCTCGGACCTGAAGACCGCCTTTGAGAAGGCCTATCAGGGCGACCCACAGGCGGCCTTCGGCGGGATCATCGCACTGAACAAACCCGTGGATCTCGCCACCGCCCAGGCCATGACCGCCGCCGAGGGCGGCAAGTGGTTCCTCGAAGTCATCGTCGCCCCCAGCTACGCCCCCGAAGCCCTGGAACTGCTCCGCAGCCGCTGGAAGAACGTCCGCATTCTCGAAGTCGGCCCGGTTGGCACCAACGATCAGGCCGACCCGGCCGAAGTCCACATGCACAAGATCGTCGGCGGCTTCCTCGTGCAGCAGCGCGACCTGCTCGGCGTCGAACAGGCATCATGGAAAGTCGTCTCCAAGCGTCAGCCCACCGAACAGGAAATCGCCAATCTCAAGATCGCATGGCTGGCCTGCAAGCACATCAAGAGCAACGCCATCGCGCTGGCCCGGGATGGCATGCTCGTCGGCTCCGGTGCCGGGCAGCAGGAACGCATGACCCCATGCCGCCTGGCCACCGAAAAAGCCGGCCCGCGCGCCAAGGGCTCGGCCGCGGCATCCGATGCGTTCTTCCCGTTCCCCGATGGCCCGAAATTCCTGATGGACGCCGGCGTGACGGCCGTGATTCATCCGGGCGGCTCCATCCGCGACCAGGAGACGATCGACCTGGTCAACGAGCGTGGCGCGGTGCTGATCTTCACCGGCCAGCGTCATTTCCGTCACTGATCGAGAGGCAGCGCATTGACGAACTTTGCACCTTGTACTAAACCGTTACCCCCTATGTCTTCATTCAGCGCCGACCATGTAATCGAGGTTTTCCAGATCGCCACCGAGGAAAACCAGCTCAGCGCCCTGCGCCAGAAGCAGGTCGTCTACCTGCCCGGCGAGGGCGAGGTCTTCATGACCGGCGACCTGCACGATCACCGCCGCAACCTGGACAAGGTGATCAAGGCCGCAGACCTCGGCAACAACCCCCAGCGGCATCTGGTCCTGCACGAACTGATCCACGGCGATCGCTTCGACGAAAACGGCGCCGACGGGAGTTGGCAAACCCTCTACCACGCCGCCGAGCTGAAGTGCGACCACCCCAATCAGGTCCATTTCCTGCTGGCCAACCATGACCTGGCCCAGATCCACGGCGAAGGCATCATGAAGGGCGGCACCAGCGTCTGCGAAGCGTTCAGCGCCGGCGTCAAACGCGATTTCGGCGAACGCACCACCGGCGTCTCGGTCGCCATTGCCGAATTCCTTCTCTCGTTGCCATTGGCCATCCGCACCGGCAACAACCTGTTCTTCTGCCACAGCGTCCCGGCCACCGCGGATATCCCGGGCTTCGACTTCGGCGTCTTCGACCGCGACCTGGCCGGCGCCGACTATCGCCGCCGCACCGGTCCGGTCTATCAACTCATCTGGGGCCGCGGCCAGACCCCCGCGGCCGTCGAGCAGTTCGCCGATGCCCTGGGCGTCAACGTCATCATCACCGGCCACCAGCCTCAGGACATGGGTTACGCCGTCAACGGCGACCGCCACCTGATCCTGGCGTCCGACCACAACCAGGGCGTCTTCCTGCCGATTGACCTCTCGCAGACCTACACCATGCCCGATCTGGTCCGCCGCATCCGCAAATACGCCAGCATCGCCTGATTGAGGCCATTCATACGGATTCCACCAGGAACGGGTGCAGCCGGCGCACTGGCCGTGATCTGCGGGGGATGCGTGGGATGGTCCTGTGCGGGCGGGGACGCCGCGCACTTCCACGAGCACGCCCGTTCCAGATGGAGTCCGTATTACTTCGCGCCGGGAACGGGAATCTGTTCGGCGAGGATCTTGCAGGTCAGGACGTAGTCCAGGGTCTGCTGGAGTTCCGCTTCGTTGGCGGCCGGGAGGACCAGGCCACCGGCATCGCGGACAGCGCGGAACTTCTCAGCGGCCACGTCGAAGGCGACGAAGTAGACCGAGGCTCGGTAGTCCTCGGGAAGGCGCGAGATTGCCCCAACCACATCGGCCGGGGCGTAGCCGCGATTGTTCTCACCGTCGGTGACGACCAGGATGTGCAGCCGGCGATAACCGCTTGCGTCGAGCTTCTGCTTGACGGCGACGATGGCATCGCCGATCGGGGTGGCACCGTCGGGTCTCATCGCCTGCACCAGCGGCTGGGCGCGATCCGCATCGGGCGAGGAAAGAGGAACCACCTGACGGCAACCGGGTTCGTGGTCGCGGGCGCTGAACTCATAGATACCGAGCTGCACATTCTGCTCGGGATGGGCCTTGGCGAAGTCTGCGGTCTGGCGGATCAACTTGAGCACGGCCCGCCTGGCGATTTCAATCTTGGGAGAAGTGGCGGTGCCGACGCCAGCGACCTTGTCGGCCATGCTGCCGGAGGTGTCGACCAGGATCGCCGCGGCGACGCCGTCTTTGCGATCGACCACGTCGCGGGGCTGCAGAAGCGCTTCGAGCGGATTGACCACCGGAGCGTTATTGGCATCCAGAGAACGCGCGACAGGCCCCGGCGTCACGGGCGCAACGGGTGTTGGCGTCCACAACGTCACGGAGGGCGCCGGCAACTGGTTGGCCTCCGCGCCGACGACCAAGTTCAGCAGCGTGTGGATGAACTGGCCGACAAGGCCACGTCTGGTACTCTGAATGACGCCGAGCGGGCCGAATATGAGACCTATGTCTCCGCCGCCAATCTTCTGGGCGTCCTGCAGGCCAAAGCCCGCAGGCTGCTTTCAACTCCATCGGCGGCCTAATGGACCAGGCAACCAGGGAGCTTGCTCGTCAGCGTGTCGGCGACCGTAGACAAGAGCACGAAGCACCAGAAGCGTCTTACGCCTACGCTATTGCCGGGCGAGCGTTTTCAGCCACCGGGGGAGGTTGGCTACCAGGAGCGTATCGTTCTCGATGGCGCGGCGCGGCATACCAGAATGCGCCGATCCGCATTGATCATGGCTTGCAAGTTGGGAACGCATTCCCAGTTTGCAAGTATGGGATGGCACGATCAGCAGGACCAGCCAACCTCCAGGGACCACCTATTTCCGCTTGGCCTTCGCCTGATACTCCACCGTTACCGTCCCATACGTTCCCCCGCGGACGTTAAATGCCCCGACCACCGTCAGCCGTCGCGGCTTGAGCACAGCCACCAGGTCGTCCAGGATCGTGTTGGTCACCTTCTCGTAGAAGATTCCCTTGTTGCGGTACGCAAAGTAGTAGAGCTTCAGGCTCTTCATCTCCACGCACTTGCGATCCGGCACATACGTGATCGTGATGGTCGCGAAATCCGGCTGCCCGGTCACCGGGCATACGCTGGTGAACTCGGGGAACTGAAACTCGATCTGATAATCCCGGCCGGGCGATGGATTGCTGAACGTGTCGAGGATGGACTGCGGGTTGTCGATCTGCTCCTGCGTGAGGATCGACTTCCTGCCCAGATGCGATGGATGAAGTTCTGCCATAACGAAGGTGAGTTTAGCGAGCGGGCCCGCGCATTACTACCCGTGCATTACGACGCAGCGCTCTCCACATGTTCTGTCTCATGAGCCGTGCGCCACTGCACGAACTCGTCCATGACACGGTCAAAGTCCGCCTCCGTGACGATCTTCTGCATGGCTTCCTTGAGGCTCTGGCATGGCTTCATGTGTTTCCCGTACCAACTGATCTTCTGACGAAAACTGAGCGCCGCCACTCGCTCATTCCTGAACTGCTTCATCAGGGCGAAATGATCACGGAGGACCTGGCACTTCCGCTGCCAGGTCGGCTCGGGCGGAAGAATGCCGCTGGTCAGATAGCTCCATGTATCCCGGAAGACCCACGGCGCCGACAGCGCCGCCCGGCCAATCATCACGCCCTGGCAGCCGGTGCGCTGCATCATTTCGGCCGCATCTTGCGGGGTGCGTACGTCGCCGTTGCCGATGACTGGGATGTTTTTCACGGCCGACACGACGGCGGCGATGCCGTCGAGGCTGACCGTCCCGCCAAACCCCATGTCGCGGGTTCGCCCGTGGATTGTGATGAGCTGCACCCCAACGTCTTCCAGCCTCCGGGCGAGTTCCGGGGCGACGATCGAGGAGGGATCCCACCCCAGGCGGAGTTTGGCAGTGACCGGCACATCGGGCACGGCGGCCACGATCTGCTCAACCAGCCGGACGGTCCCCGGGACATCGCACAGCATGCTGGAGCCGCCGGCTCGCTTGGTCACCTTGTCCACCGGGCAACCCATGTTGATGTCGATGACCTGCGCCCCCCGGCCGGCGAGATACCGGGCCGCCTCGCACATCGGATCGGCCGGCGAGCCAAATAGCTGATATGCCAGCGGATTGTCAGCCTCGCTGCTCGCCAGCAGCACCCGCGTGCCCGGATTGTCGTGAAGAAGCCCCTGAGGTGCCAGGAGGTCGGTGCAGCCAAGCCCCACTCCCCCAAACCCCCTGACGATCAGCCGACACGCCAGGTCGGTGTACCCGGCCAGCGGGGCGAGAAAGAGATTGGTTTGCAGCGTCAGCTTCCCCAAACGGATGGGGCGAGGCGGAGCCACGGGCATTGGGGCTATAGCGGCCGACGACAGCATGGCGAGATTCTACCCAAACGTCAGCGATGTGGCTTCTGTCGCGAAGACCGCACCCAGCCTGCGCCGCCACGCCCGGCTGATTGCGCTGTTGATTGCGCCTTGCTGAGCCTGCTTCGGCGGCTTAAGCTTAATGCCACAATAGCCTAAGGAGTCGAGCTATGGCCGCATTGCGCATATCGTGCCCGTTCTGTCAGCAGGAGTTCGTTCTACAGGAAGCGCAGATTCCCGCGTACGTCGGGCGGCAGGTGCCATGCAGCAAGTGCGGCGGCGTCTTCACCGTGGTGAGTGACGCTGCGGGTATCCGTGCAATCGCCCCCGAAGCGATGCCGATGGCGACACCCGCGCCGCTGGATGCGCCCCCTGCCCCGCTGCCGACAGGCAGCAATGGCCTGGCCGTCGCCGGACTGGTCTGCGGGATTGCCGGGCTGTTCACGTGCGGGCTGACGTCGATCCCCGGGGTCATCTGCTCGATCCTGGGCATCAAGAAAGCAGGCACCCAGCAGGGCCAGGGCAAGGGCCTGGCCATCGCCGGGCTGTGCGTAAGCGGCGCTGCCCTGCTATTTGTTCCACTGATGCTCGCCATCCTGCTTCCTTCGTTGGCACGAGCAAGGGAGATGGCCAACCGCGCCAATTGCTCCAACAACCTGCGCCAGATCGGCCTGGCCGAGATCATGTATGCCAACGACAACAAGGGGCAGTTTGCCCCTGACATTGCAACCCTGATGTCAACGCAGGGCTTGGAGCCCAACGTGTTGACCTGCCCGTCGGCCGATAGCAGCCTGGAGAAGAGCATTGGCGGCGTGCAGTGCCTCTATATCTATGTCGGGCGCGGCTTGACCGACGCGACGGCGTCCAATGCCGTCATCGCCTATGAGCCGCTGGCGGCCCACGGTGGTGCTGGGATGAATGTCCTTTGGGCCGACGCACACGTCAGCTTTGAGCCCAAGGCATCAGCCCAGCAGATTACTGCGGCTCTGGAGGCGGGGCAGAATCCTCCCCGCTGAGGGAGGCCGGGTCCGCGGGAAGGCATCAGCGATCGTTTCGGAAGGGCCTTTTTAGGGCCCGGAGGGCTTGAATATCCCTGGTGACTGGCTTGGCGGAGTTCGGCCAGTCGGAGCAGACTCGTCAAAAAACTGAAAAAGACGCCCATCCCTTTTCTTGACAGTGAAATGCCGTAATTTTATGCTCAGTGGTAAGCCAGCGGGTTCTCTCCCGGGACAGTGTGTTCCCGCCCGCTGTGAATCTGCGGCAAATGGTGCATTGGGACATGCCATCGCATAACCCTGCATTTTTGTCTAATCAGGTGACAAGTGCCTTTTTTGAAACAGTTGGAGGCCAGGACCATGATGCGACTGCCTCGGTTCCTTCCCAGCGTTGTACTCGCCTGCTGCTCGGTCTCTATCCCCGTCTTCGGGCCACTGGTGGCTCGTGCCGAGGAGCCAGCCGCCACGACCGCCGTGGCGGCGCCCGATGGGTCGCTCTACTCCGCCACCGATGATTTCTGGCACTACGCCAAGATCGCCCGGTACGACCTGGCGAAGGCTGAGCTCCAGAAAGTTTTGGTGGCGAAGGATCAGCCTCTCGCGGTGCTGGAAGCACTGGAGAAGGTTGCCGCCGACCGCAAGGACAACCTGGATCAGTGGATCACCCGCTGGCAGCAGGTCCCCGACCTCCGCGAGCCCATGACGCAGCTCAATGCGATCATGACCGAAGGCTATCGTGCCCGCCGCGCCGATCCGAATTTCATCGAGGCCAATATCAAGCGCCTCGCCGGCACGGATCAGCAGTTCCTCTTCGCCATGAGCCATCTGAGCGACAGCGGCGAACTGGCTGTGTCCCCGATGCTCGACTACCTGCGCGATCCCGCCAAGGCGCAGTACCAGGCCGGCATCCGCAAGGCGCTGGTCCAACTGGGTAAGGTAGCGCTCAATCCGCTGGTTGCCGCCTTGGAAATGCCCGCCACCGACGCCAACCGCGACACCCTGCTTACGGTCATCTCCGTGCTCGGGGAGATCGGTTATGATGTCTCGGTCCCGCCGCTGGCGGACCTGGCATCGCAGAAGGATGTCCCCACCGCCATCCGCGACGCGGCCAGGAAGGCGCTCTTGCAGATGGGGGCAGGCGATGCCGCCAGCCTCAACGCCGGCAATCTCTACTACGAAGTCGCCCAGAAATATTACTACAACAAGGCCGCGATCGGCGCGGACGTCCGCAATCCCCTCGCGTACGTCTGGTCGTGGGACAGCGCCAAGGGTCTGGTAAAGAAGGACGTTCCTTCGGTGATCTTCGGCGATCTGCTGACCATGCGAGCCTGCCGCCGCGCCCTGGAACTGGATCGCAATCTCGATGACGCCCTGAGCCTGTGGCTGGCGGCCGACTATGCCCGCGAGGTGAGTCTCCCCGCCGGCGCGGTCGATCCCACCCGAAGCAAGGACACTCCCGCCGCTCACTACTACGGCGTCGCCACCGGTGCGAAGTACCTGAACAATGTCCTGGTGCGTGCGATGGGCGATCGCGATAGCGCTCTGGCGCTTCGCGTCATCAAGTCCCTCCAGCAGATCGGCGGACAGAGCAACCTGATCGCCGGTGGCGAGTCGCAGGCCCTGGTTGCCGCCATGCGATACCCCGATCGCGTGCTGCGGTTCGAGGCTGCCTTCGCCCTGGCCGCCGCCCTGCCCCAATCAAATTTCGATGGGCAGGACCGGGTCGTGCCGATTCTCGCCGAAGCCGTCGCCCAGACGGGTAAGGCCAATGTTCTGGTCGTCATGCCTGAGGACAAGCTCAACGGCACCGTCCAGATGATGAAGGATTCCGGCTACGGCGCCGTCGGGGCTGCCACTCCGCAGGCCGCCGTCGAAGCCGCGACGAGCCTTCCCGCCATCGACGTAATCCTGATCAGCGACACCAATGCCCAGGCCGCCGACCAGATGCGGCAACTCGCCGCGGCCACGCCTCGCCTCCAGGGCGCCGCCCTGCTGGTGATGACCGCGACCGACGCTTCGCCGTTCACCGTGCTGGCAGCCTCCAATCCCATGGTCTCGACGACCAAGGGCACGACCGCCGAGTCGCTTAAGCCCGCACTCGAAGCCGCGCGCAAGAAAGCCGGCGCACTGTCGCTCGATGAAGCCGTCGCCAGTGAGTATGCCCTCAAGGCCACCGGCCTGCTCGAGAAACTCGCCATCAGCCGTGGCCAGGTTCTGGACCTGTCCGCCGCTGAACTGACATTGCTCGGTTCGCTGGAAGACTCGCGCATGGAACTCGCCAAGGCCGCCGGCAGCGTGCTGGCCCTGATGAACAGCAAGCCCGCTCAGGCAGGCCTGCTGATCAAGGCCGCCGACGACAAGACCGATGAGCCGCTCAAGATCAGCCTCTACAAGAGCCTGGCGACCAGCGCCAGGTTCTTCGGCAATGGCCTGGCTGCCCCTGAGATCCAAACGCTGCAGAAGGCCGTCGCCGGCGAGAAGACTCTTGAGGTCCGTAGCGCGGCTGCCGAAGCCCGCGGAGCCATGAATCTTCCCGTCGATCAGGCCAAGACCCTGATCCTGGGCGGCAAGAAATAGACCGCCCTGCGTCCGCAAGGGCGTTCTGGGTCGAATGAAGCAGAGGCCAGGCAATTGTCGCCTGGCCTCTTCTCTTTTTCCCACCGGCAGCGATAATGGCTTGCCCGTTCGGGCGGTTACCCCTCCGAACGATGCCGCTTTTTGTAAAAGGAATACGACATGGGTCCGATGAACGTCGCGCTGGTGAAACTATATGAGGCGGATCAGGCTTGCCTTGAGGCGAAGAACCGACTCGACGCAGCGTCGCGAGGGGTTCGGGTGCAGGAACGCAAGGTTCGCGACCTTGCTGAACAACTCCAGGTGGCACAGGCCGATCGGGTTCGCCTCCACGCCACGGCTAAAGACCTGGAGCTAGACATCAAGACTCGCGAAGAGCACATCGTCAAGCTCCGTGAGCAGCAGCAGGAAGCCCGCACCGACAAGGAATACAAGGCCTATCTCGTCGAAATCGCCACCCAGAAGCTCGACAAGTCCAAGAAGGAAGACGAGTCCCTGGTCGCCATGGAACAGGTCGAGAAGTGCGACGCCACGATCAAGGAAGTCAGCGCCTCCTCGGTCGCAGAGGCTGCGAAACTCGCCGAGACTCGCGCCCAGATCGGCGACAAGCTTACCGCCATCCAGCAGGAGATCGACAAGCTCCAGCCGGCCCGGGATGAAGCGGCCGCCGCGCTGCCCGCCAAGGCTCTCCATGCGTTTGACCGCCTGGCCGAACGATTTGAAGGCGAGGCCCTTGCCGCCATCGGCAAGCCCGACAAGCGGGTTGAGGAGTACATCTGCAACGCGTGCAACATGTCACTGGTCGTCGACGTCTACAACCGTCTGCACCTGCGGGATGACATCACCTTCTGCCCCAGTTGCCGCCGAATCCTCTATCTCCCCGAAGACCTGACCCCCGAGATGGCCCTGAACCCCGCTGTGGCGAAGAAGCCTGCGGCACCGAAAAAGCCCAAGAAAGAAAAGAAAGCCAGCGAGGGAGTCACCGACGACACCGCCTCGCCGGACCTCGCCGTTCAGTGATATCGGCAAGCGATGGCTTTCCATCCGGCGGGAGCCGCCGATTTCCGCGGTGGCCTGCGCGCCCGTTTCCTGGGTGCATGACACTTAAAGCGATTTGGAGTGCTGCGAGCTTCTCGCAGCTTTGACGAGCCGACCTTGTCGGCGGGAGGAATACCGATCGGCTCCTTGTGGCAAGCAGTTGGGGATAGTGCATGTCCTTCTCTGCTGCACCGCCCTCCCGGCGAGAAGCTCGCCTCGGTAAAGCGGTAAGAAGCTTACCGCACTCCAGAAATCCTCCACCGGAGGTGTCCTGCCCCCCCCCGTTTCCTCCAGCCGCATGGCTGCTCTTGAGTTTTCGCGGCGATATGGCAGAATGCCGCCCTCGCTTGCGGGCGTTCCCGACAGCTTGGGACAGTGCGACACGGTAATGGCGCCACAGATGCACACGGTTACGACGAAACGCAAACGCACGGGCCGATGAGCCGCCGCTCTTCTGGAGCGAGACGACTCGACGGTCTTTGTGCTGGTTGCCTTCGCGTAAGACGTGCGGATCTGTGGCTTGTTTTTTTGCTACCGACGTGGTGACACAGGGCGTATGTGGGTAACAAGACAGGAGATGGCATCATGAGCAGTCCAGTGAATGTTGCGGTCGTTGGCGTCACCGGCGCGGTGGGTCAGGAATTCCTGACCGTACTGGCCGAACGCAATTTCCCCATCAAGAACCTCAAACTGCTCGCCAGCGCCCGCTCGGCCGGCAAGACGATCAGTTTCAAGGGGCAGGACTATGTCGTCCAGGAACTGACCAAGGACAGCTTCAAGGACGTCGAAATTGCCCTGTTCTCCGCCGGCGGCTCCATCAGCAAGGAATTCGCCCAGGCATGCGTGGCGGCCGGGGCGATCATGGTCGATAACTCCTCCGCCTTCCGCATGACCGACGGCGTGCCGCTGGTGGTGCCCGAAGTGAACCCGCAGGACATCAAGCTGCACAAGGGGATCATCGCCAACCCCAACTGCTCGACGATCATCATGAACGTGCCGGTGTTCCCGCTGCACAAGGCCAACCGGGTGAAGCGTTTGGTGATCAGCACCTATCAGGCCGTCTCCGGCGCTGGCGCCTGGGGCCTGTACGAACTGGACGAGCAGATGAAGGCCTACGCCGCGGGCAAGCCGATCGTAAAGAACAAGTTCCCGCATCAGATCGTCAATAACGTCTTCAGCCACAACAGCTCGGTTGGCCCCACGGGCTACAACGAGGAAGAGGTGAAGATGGTCAAGGAGACGCGGAAGATCTTCGGCGATGCCACGATTCGCGTGACGGCAACCTGCGTGCGCGTCCCGGTGCCACGCGCTCACTGCGAGGCGATCAATATCGAGTTTGAGAACCCGATGACTCCCGCGCAGGTGCAGGCGATTCTGGCGAAGGCCCCCGGCGTGACGATCGTCGACGACCCCGCGAAGAACCATTTCCCGATGCCGCTGGAAGCCAGCCATCAGGATGATGTGCTGGTCGGCCGCATCCGCCAGGATCTGAGCATCGACGGCAATCGCGGGATCGACATGTTCGTCTCGGGCGACCAGATTCGTAAGGGCGCGGCGACCAACGCGATCCAGATCGCCGAGCTTCTGCTGAAGTAACGTAAAGAGCGGACCCGAGCAGACAGACACGCAGGCAGCACATGCTGGCTGCGTGTCGCTTTTTTTTCGCGGGGATCCGTTTCCCTACGGTGATACGGACTCCACCTGAAACGGACGCGTTCGCGGAAGTAGTAGTGCGCGGCGTCCTCGCCCGCACAGGACCGTCCCACGCATCCCCCGCAGATCACGGCCAGTGTGTCAGATGCACCCGTTCCCGGTGGAATCCGTATAAGATTTGGAGTGCTGCAGCTTTCCCGAGGCGGCATGCCGCCGTGAGCAATGCCCGCAGTGCTATTTCGCCAGCGGATATTCGATCGCGATATCGCTATCGCTCCGAGAACCACTCCCCCAGCGCCTGATTCAGCCTCTGCCCCTCGGTCACCTCATTGGGGTGTGAGAAATGCGCCGCCTCGTGCACGAACAGCTTCTTCGGTCCCGCCAGCACGTTGTACACCGAGAACTGCCCCTGCGGCGGCACCGCTGGGTCGAACAAAGCCGCGGCCACCATCACCGGAATCTTGATGTGCCCCGCCGCCGTGGCCGAGTCGAAGTATCGCAGCACCTGTGCGACCTCCGGATGCTTCTGGTAATACTCGCGCACCGCCTCGCCGCTGCCCACGCAGGGTGCCTGCAGGCGCAGCGGATGGTTGCCGAAACTCGGCACATCCAGAAACGCCCTGCGAAACCGGCCATCCCACGGGAGCATCAGCCCCCCGATCCCGCCGCCGAAACTGCAGCCAATGTAATCCAGTTGCTCCGCCGCCTGCGGCACCATTTCGATCAGCGCCGAAGCCGCCGCCCAATAGTCGGCCACGCACCCACGGTGAATGTACGTCTCTCGCGACTCAATGCCATGCACCACATGCGTCGTCGACGCGGCCGGCCATTTCGCGTCCGCTGACCGGTGAAAGCCCCGGGCGCACGGGAAGATTGCTGCCGCCGGCGGCCCCGCGACCGTCAGGTCCGCACCCTCACGTCCGCCGTAACCATGACCCACCACCACGCCTCGCGACACCCGCCCATCCCGCGGCCACGTGAGCCACGCGCCGATCCGCGCCCCGCCGAGTGAGTCAAACTCCACCTCGAACATCTCCATATCCGCGCTGGGGCTCTTCACTGCCCGGCGCGACAGCCGCAGCGGCACCTGCCTCGCCTGGCGATACGTCTCACGCCAGAACGCTTCAAAATCATCCGGCGCCGCCGGCGCCTTGAGGCTCAGCAGCGTCTCCAGGTCATAGCCGTAGGTTGGATCGAACGGAAAAACATGCTGAATCGGCATTCGCAAACTCCTCTTGTCATCTCCACCCGCACGCTGATTCCCGATCCCCAGCGTTGCCACAACCACGGCCCATACGTTGGGCAAGACGAGCCTGCACTTTCGTCGCTGACGGCGCTCAGTGGCTGGCCATGGTACTGTCCCGCCTCAAGGCACAGGGCGCCGTGACATATATCCCCACGCCAGGCGCGTGATGGCCCCGGCTCGTTGCGGCTCGGGCAACCGTGAGATCGCGCGCAACTGCGGCGGCAATATACTGGTGATCCACGCGTCGTCCGGATCGCCGCTGGTCACGAAGTAAATCCGCACCAGGGCGGCCGGTTCTTTTTCGCCGTAGGCGTCCAGCGCCACGATGATCTGCGGAATCGCCTTGGCGACCACATCCGGGCGCACCTCGTCGGGGCCGTCGTCATAGACATACGCATCCATGACCCGGGCGCGGAACTGAGGCTCCCGCTCTGATGTCGGGTTGGTATTGTTGCGCCCGGGCTCAAACCGCAGTGTCTCAATATCCCGGATCTCGCGCCTGATCTCCACCCGAGACCCGGCCGGCCGGGTGGCAGGCATCTCACTGGTGCAGCCAGTCAGGATCAGCAGCACCGGAATCAGTAGCAGAGGCAACCTCATGCATCGAGCATACCCCTGGCACTGCCGGCGTCAAAGCAGTTGGCGCACGCATCGCGACTACTCGCCGCGACCCCTGCGCGGTAGATTCACCATCTCATGCATAAGACTGTCGTCATCAACGCTGTCGGGCTCACACCGGGCCTGATCGGACCGCAGATGCCATTCCTGGCATCCTTCCTCCGGGGCCGCCGGCGAATGCGGATCCTCAGCGTCGTCCCGGCCGTCACCTGCTGCGTTCAAGCCACCTATCTCACGGGCAAGTGGCCCGCCGAACACGGCATCGTCGGCAATGGCTGGTACTTCAAGGACCAGTGCGAAGTGAAGTTCTGGCACCAGAGCAACAAGCTCGTCCTGGCCGACAAGATCTGGGACATCGCCCGCAGAAAGGACCCCACCTTCACCTGCGCCAATATGTTCTGGTGGTACAACATGCACTCGTCGGCCGACTTCTCGGTCACGCCCCGCCCGATGTACCCTGCCGACGGGCGCAAGCTCCCCGACGTCTATACCCAGCCGGCCGACCTGCGCCCCTGGCTCCAGCAGCAGCTTGGCCAGTTTCCCCTCTTTCGCTTCTGGGGACCGGCCACGAACGTCTCGGCCACCCAGTGGATCGCCGACGCGTCCATCCTGGTGGACCAGGAGCACAACCCGACGCTCACGCTGATCTACCTGCCGCACCTGGACTACTGCCTGCAGAAGCGCGGCCCAAACCTCTCCGCAGTCGCCCGCGACCTGCGGGAACTGGATGACGTCTGCCGCAAACTGGTCGAGCACTATGAAAAGGCAGGCGCCAGCGTCGTCATCCTCTCGGAGTACGGCATAACCGCTGTGAGCCGGCCGGTGCATCTGAATCGCAGACTTCGCGAAGCCGGCCTGATCGCCGTGCGGGACGAACTGGGCCGCGAACTGCTCGACCCTGGCGCCAGCGTTGCTTTCGCCGTCGCCGACCATCAGGTCGCCCATGTGTACGTGAACGACAAGTCCCGCCTCGCCGAGGTGCGGAAGATCATCGAAGCCACCGAAGGCGTCGCCCGCGTGCTCGATGAAGCGGGCAAACGCGAGTACCACCTCGACCACGACCGCGCCGGCGACCTGGTCGCCCTGGCCGCGCCCGATGCGTGGTTCACCTACTACTACTGGCTGGACGACACCCGCGCCCCCGACTTCGCCCGCGCCGTCGACATCCACCGCAAACCCGGCTACGACCCGGCCGAGCTGTTCATCGACCCGGCCATCGCCATCCCCTCCTTGAGGATCGGCTGGACCCTGGTGAAAAAGAAGCTCGGCTTCCGCACCCTGATGCAGCTCATCCCGCTTTCCGGCGACCAGGTGAAGGGCTCGCACGGCCTGGAGGCAACCGATTCGGCCCATGCGCCGATGCTGATGTCCAGCCGCCCGGACCTGCTGCCCGCGACCGAAGGACTGTCGCCCACGGATGTCTGTGGCGTGCTGCTGCGGCATCTTGAGGAGAAGCCGTGACCGGACACGACCGTAGAAACGCATTGCTCAACATCATCGGCGAGTCCGTCTGGGGCCTGCAGTCGAACGTGATCATGTCGGCGACCGTGCTGACCGTCCTGCTGCGCCACTTCGGCGCCCAGGCACGCATGATTGGGGTCTCTAGTGTTTCTTCAGATACGCCATGGCCTGATGGGCGACTTCGCCGGCGGTGCTGACGTACGGATACAACTCGACGGTGACCCAGCCGTGATAGGGGGAGTTCCTGATCGTCTTGAGGATGGCGGCGATATCCATGTCGCCCTTGCCCAGGGGCAGGTGCTGGTGGACGTGGTTCTTGCCGATGTCCTCCAGGTGGATGTGGGCGATCTCCCCCGGCATGGTGCGGAGCACCTCGGCCGGGTCATCGCCGACGCAGTAGAGGTGGCCCAGGTCGCAGTTCATCTTCAGTAGCGGCTCGTCGGCGAAGAACTGCTGTTTGAACGCGAGGTATTCGGCCGACGTCTGGAGGAACAGGCCGGGCTCGGGCTCGATGGCGAGTGTGACCTTTCGCTGGCGCGCCTTGGGCAGGACGGCGGCAAGGCCTTCAGCGAAGCGCTGGCCGGCCTGCTCGCGAGACAAGCCTGTCCCAATCAACGGCCCGCCGGGCTGGAGGCTGACGCTGGGTGCGCCGATGTCGGCGGCGAGGTCTACGGCGCCCAGCGTGTGGTCGATACGGCGCTGGCGCTGCGCCGGGTCGGCTTCGAGCCAGGTCGGGTGGTAGGTATCGCCAGCGGCGAAGAGCGTAAAGGCGTTGACGTTGCTGGCGCGCAGACGCAGTCGCCTGAACTGCTGGCACAGCGCCTGACGCTCGGCCGGGCCGAACTGCGGCGGATACGCATGCGGCAGATCGGCCATGATCTCCACGCCGCGGTAGCCGGCGCCGGCGATGGCCTCGACCGCCTCAGTGAGGGTCGTCTTCTTGAAGGCGTTACTTGAGAAGGCCAGTTTCAGCATGAGAGGACTATTTTTCAGGTGGCATGGATCACTTGGTGACGACGTCGCTGGAGTTCACAGCACGATCTCCGAAAGGAGGGACTCTGTCTTCTTCGCCAGAACCAGGCGTTTCCGGAGGATATCAAGTGCGTCGGCGTCACTGATGCCAGGGTTCTGCCAACGAATACCGGACATCGTCACGGCGCAAGCCATATCGAAGAGCTCGCCGCCGTCCAACAGCTTCTGCTCCATGGACTGATGCCGGGCACGCTCGATGTTCTCCAGCCAGAATGGATCGCGAATCGGGTCCATATAGGTCATTCTACCTCCCGTAGCTGCGGGAATCACTGGCCGGCTCCGACTCAGTGCCCGCTCGGTCGACCCTTCTCTTCGAATTCGGCGAAGAAATCGTTGCCTTTGTCGTCGACGATGATGAAGGCGGGGAAGTCGACGACTTCGATTTTGCGGATGGCTTCCATGCCGAGTTCTTCGAAGTCGACGAGATCGACTTTCTTGATGTTGTTCTGGGCGAGGATTGCGGCCGGGCCGCCGATGGAGCCGAGGTAGAAGCCTGCGTGTTTGTGGCAGGCGTCGGTGACCTGCTTTGAGCGGTTGCCCTTGGCGATCATGACCAGGCTTGCGCCGAGGCTTTGGAAGAGGTCGACGAAGCTATCCATGCGGCCGGCGGTGGTGGGGCCGAAGGAGCCCGAGGCCATGCCTGCGGGGGTCTTGGCGGGGCCGGCGTAGTAGATGGGGTACTGTTTGAAGTAGTCGGGCATGGGCTTGCCTTCATCCAGGAGCTTCTTGATGCGGGCGTGGGCGGCGTCGCGGGCGACGATGAGGCTGCCGGTGATCTCCAGACGCGTCTTGACGGGGAAGCGGCTGAGGATCTGTCGGACCTTGTCCATGCCGACGGAGAGGTCGATCTTCACGGGCGGGGCCATCTTTGGCGCCTCGGCCGGGAGGTATTTCTCGGGGTGGAACTCGAGCTGTTCGATGAAGATGCCGTCCCTGGTGATCTTGCCCTTGATGTTGCGGTCGGCGGAGCAGGAGACGCCCATGCCGATGGGGCAACTGGCGGCGTGGCGGGGGAGGCGGATGACGCGGACGTCGTGGGCGATGTATTTGCCGCCGAACTGGGCGCCGATGCCGCAGCGGAAGCTGGCATCGAGGATATTCTTCTCCATTTCGAGATCGCGGAAGGCCCGGCCGGCGGGGGAGCCGGTGGTGGGCAGGTCGTCGAGGTATTTGGCGGAAGCGAGCTTGACGGTCTTGAGGTTCATCTCGGCGCTGGTGCCTCCGACGACGATTGCGACGTGGTAGGGCGGGCATGCGGCGGTGCCGAAGTCCTTGAGGCGCATGCCGAGGTAACGGACGAGAGATTGCTCGTTGAGAATGGCCGGGGTTTCCTGGAAGAGGTAGGTCTTATTGGCGCTGCCGCCGCCTTTGGTGAGGAAGAGGAAGTCATACGCGTCACCGTTATCGGCGAGGATGTCGATCTGGGCGGGAAGGTTGTTGCCGGTGTTCTTCTCCTTGAACATCTCCAGCGGGGCGATCTGAGAGTAGCGGAGATTCCGCTGCTGATACGTTTCGTAGATTCCCTGGCTGAGGGCGGCGACATCGTCGCAGTCGGTGAGGACGTACTGGCCTTTGTGGGCGACGCAGACGGCGGTGCCGGTGTCCTGGCAGGAGGGCAGCTCACCGGCGGCGGCGACGACGGCGTTTTGGAGGTGGGTGTAGATGACGAAGCGGTCGTTGTCGGAGGCCTCGGGGTCGGCGAGCTCGGTGGCGAGCTGCTGAAGATGGTCGGGGCGGAGGTAGAAGGATACGTCGGCCATGGCTTGGCGGGCGAGGGTGGTCAGGGCCTGGGGCTCGACCTTGAGGTATTTCCGGCCGGCGAGTTCGACGACGCTGACGCCGGCGGTGCCGAGATGGCGGTAGGGGGTCTTGTCGTGGTGGGGGTGCTGGAATATCGGTTCGTAGGTGTAGGGCATTGCGGTCTCGCTTTCTGGCTGTGGGTTGCCGAACTTAAAGATGCAGAGGGTATCGAAAATCGCGAGGCGAGGCGAGGGGCGGGGGAAGCGAGAGCATAAAGCGTAGAATGTCGAACGTAACCAAGAACGTGACACGTGACACGTAGAGCGTGCCTGGAGAATGCCAAGAGGCGGGCGATCGGCCCCGTCGCGTCCTGGTGAGTCCCGATTTCCCCAAGACGCGCACGTTTTCAGAGGAGGGGGTGGGGGTGGCGCGGGGCCTTGTGAGATAAGGAGTTACGTGCCGGTTGGGGGGGTCAGATGATCAAGTTTCGGCGGAAGGCACTGAGGCACCCGCCGCGCCACGGCGGGCAGTCAGCGGCGGGTAAACTGCGGCACGGAGGAGCGGCGTAGCGACGTGGCGCGGCGGATAAACTGCGCGACGAAGAGGAGACGCGAGTGTCTCATTCTGTCTCACCGGCCCGGGCGACGCGCTGGACAGGGGGGGATTCACTTGTCAAAGAATCGGCCGGGCCTCAACGCCAAGTCGGGAGGCGGCTGAAAAAGCATCGCCTCTATAATACGGGGGGATGTTGCGTTTTTATCGCGTTAAAAACGCAACACGGACGGGATGTGGATCGGTCCAAGTCGTTAATTTGCCGGTGGTTAGGAGATTTGGCGGCGAATCCGAATAATTCTACGCGGATTTTTCTCGGCAAGATTCTGCATAACCTGCGAATCCCGAGTTGGTCTTGGCGGGTCCTTGAAAGGCACCCATGCCGCGGCCGAACAACTGGGCAGGCCGGGTGAATCGCCCCGAGAATGCGAAGGAACTATCGGCGCTGCGGTATTACGTTGCCCGCGGCGGGCCATTCGCGGATAATGCTTGCACCGAACAGGCGGCGCGGCGTCTGGGCTTGCAAAGCACGTTGCGCCCGGTCGGTCGGCCGGCCGAAGAAAGCGAAAGCCCATGCCTGAACAATCGCTTGTGACCCCTTGTCGGCTTGCGGGGAAGAGCAAGAAAGTTGCATATGGGTGAGGCGTTTTCAACGCGGGAAAAATGCAAACTAACTAACAGGGGGGAAGAACGCTTGGCGCGGCCGAGCCGTAACCGGCGTTCGGTTCCACCACGACGCAACGACGCAACGACGGGAACGACTTGCCGCCGTCCTTCTCGTTGGCGACGTGCTGGAATGGAGCGGAGATGATTGGGATGAAGCGCAAAACTCGGGACTTTCATGTTGTCGTTGAACGAGATGAGGATGGCTGTTACATCGCATCCGTTCCAGCCTTGCGCGGATGCCATACTCAGGCGAGATCGCTTGATTTATTGATGAAACGAATCCGCGAGGCGATTGATCTGTGTTTTGAAGTGGAAGAACCGACGCGAAGGGGAGTTGCCACAAGAAGCACAAAAAGCACAAGACAAACAGAGCCGGCGTGTGTGTTGCTCCTCGCTCTGTTTTAAGCTTCCTGTGCTTTTTGCGGCCAATCCTGTCTTTCGGCTTGTGGGCGAAGGCTGGCTTGGCGTCCGTCAAATAGGATCAGCGGCGGAGTGGGTGATCTATTTGATCTGCGTCCTCTTTGACTGTCCTTTGACTGTCCTAATACGAGTCAACGAACGAACTGTGTCCCGGTTCATTCCCCGGTTCATTCCCCCGGTTCATTCCCATCCCGGTTCATTCCCAAATCGCCCAGTGGTTCTCCCTCCAAATGTGTCCAGCCCCTTTCGCCAGCGCCGGCACATTTTGCTTGCGGAAGGCATTAAGGCCTGTATGATAGAGACAATTCAAATACTCAGAAGCTATATCTGTCTGGTTCCCGACGATATGCGATCAACTGATTTGGGTTTTGGGTTTT
>JBBQTU010000057.1:0-18982 GCA_038213005.1 Tepidisphaerales bacterium
CGCCATGACATGCTTTTCGCCCGTTTCGCGGTTTCCTGAACGCCCGAGGAACGTCCTCAGGCTCTTTGAGACAATGTACCACCGTTCTCTGCCCAATCAATGGCAAAGAGTGAGGAATCTCACGCCGGTTTATGGCTCCCAAGGCAGGTCAAGCTGCTCGAACTGCTCGCGGTGGGCATGTTCGAGGAAGTCGGGATCAACTTCATAGCCAATGCCAATGCCGGGGGCGGGCTCCGGCAGCGGCCGAACTGGCGGGGCAGGCTGGGGCGGGGCGCGCATGGGGAGAATGATACAGGGACGGAGATAGTTATGGTCGCTGCACTTGCTGTGCATACGCGAAACCGAGACGCGGCCGGGGAGAAACGCATGGCCGCGGAGACACCGACTTACGCGGGTATGAAGAGCACTCCATCCGCGTGCATCAGCGGAAGCCGCGGTTGAAGGTCTTCCTCTGGTCGAAAGACTGAGGTATTCGGGTGAGCGTGTGACAGGACCGGAAAACGAAACATCCCTCAAATCCGACTTGACCCGGTCATCTCCCTACCGTATACTTCTCGCACTTAGCGGCCGCGCCCAGCGTGCGCGCCCATCATGGTGCTCTTTGAAAAGTGAATAGCCGGCCGAGAACTGGCAAATAACGCCATTGCGACCCTGCGACAAGTTGTCGAACGTGTGAGCTGTACCGATTGCTAATATATACCGCCACCCTTCGGGTGCTGAGTCGACTTACATTCAATCGCCTTTGCGACGCGCAACTTGATCATCTGACCCCCTGAATCGCATGTAACTCCTTGTGGGAACGGCTCTCCAGACCCCCTCCCCCCCACCCCTGAACAACGTGCGCATCTTGACCCTCCGGCCGCACGTAAGTCTGGACCCAGATAAGGGGACATCAGGACCCAGATAAGGGGACATCAGACATTGTAGTTGCTTTCCATCGCAGCGGAATGGGCATCTGTATCGGGTGCTTCGATATGTCGAGAGAATGATACAGGGGCGCAATTAGTTGTCCGGCGCTGGCCGACCTTCCGCCCCGCGCCATGAGTCGCGGCGACGGCACAAAGCCGATCCTGCTGGCTACCGGCCAGCAACCCCGCCCGTTCGCTGGACACCCTCTCAGCGGGAGGCATCCGGGGCGACCGGCGGATGGCTCCCTTAGTGGGAGAGGGTCAGGGGTGAGGGACTGTGGACCCTTCTAAAATCCAACAATAGACTTGAACAACCACCACACTCAAGCGTATACTACTCCGCAAGCCTCCAGCTCCGCGCGCTGGCGGCTTTCGGCCGGGTTATGGGCCCGTCCGGGTGCTCTTTGAAAAGTGGATAACCGCATCTGTCAGATCCGATTTAGCTCACCTCATTTCATACCTAACCGATAGGATTCAATGCACTCGTTTCAGTTTCGAGCTCCGAACTTTCCTCGTTTGCCCGTTGTTTCGGATTTCGATTTTCGGATTTCGTGCTTCCGCCCCATGCAGTGAAACTTGCGCACCTTCCCCCCCATTCCGCGCGTAACTCCTTCTGCCACCAGCGTTCCCGATACCCCCCACCCCCTCCTGCGAAAACCCGCGCATCTGCCCAACCCCAGCCCCGACACGCCCCCAACCCCGGCCTCCGCCTCCGACAACGGCGACCTCCAGACCCCCGAGCCCCTGGACCCTGAAATCTCAATTCCTCAAATCTGAGATCCTCAAATCACCCATGCCCAGCCCTGACAACCATCCTCTGCCGGCCCTGCCACAACGCAGACCTCGCCACCCCTTCGTCGCTCAGTCGCTCCGTCGCTACGTCCCTACGTCGCTTCTGTGCTGACCTCTCCCCGCCAATCGGTTAAACTCCACAACCAATCCATGCAACCACAACCCCCACTGTCTCCCAATGCCCCCACCCCACTCTGGCGACACGCCGCCGGCTCGGTGGCCCTGGTCTCGGCCGCCTTCTGCCTCTTCGTCGTGACAACCCTCATCCTCAGCGCCATCGAAGAACGCCGCCAGACGCCACTGAACTCCCCCACCATCGTCAGCCTCAAACAGCAACTCGCCGACCGCCCCAACGACCCAGCGATCAAAGACCGCCTCCGCCAGACCGACCAGACGCTGCGACGCAGTTTCTTCGTTCAGCAGATCCGCCTTCAGCAGGGCGCCTGGCTTCTCCTCGGCGGCGGCGCCGCACTGATCCTCTCTCTCAAAGCCTACTGGCGACTCTCCGCCACGCCTCCCACCATCCTCGCCGATCGCGTCGACGTCTGGAAAGAAGCCCGCGCCGCGCGCTGGGGCGTTGGCGCTTCGGCCGTCGTGACCTGCGCCGTCATGGCCACCTGGGCTCTGATGCCCGTGCCGCAGTTGCCCATCTCGCAACTCGCCGGCGTCACGCCATCGCCCCAAGTCGACGCGCTCGCGATCGCGCCCCCGCCCACCTGGGACCAACGTCTCGCCAACTCACCCGGCTTCCGAGGCGCCGCCGGCGACGGCGTCGCGCGTCAGCAAGCCCCCCTGCCCGAGCACTGGGACGGTGCCAAGGGCCAGAACATCCTCTGGAAAACCCCCGTCCCCCTGCCCGGCAAAAGCTCTCCAGTTGTCTGGGGAGATCGCATTTTCCTCACCGGCGCTGACGAGAAATCCCGCGAGGTATTCTGCTATGACGCCGCCAAGGGCACGCTCCTTTGGCGCAAGCCCGTCCCTCTCGGCCTCGCCACCGTGCCCGAGGTCTTCGGCGACACCGGTTACGCCGCGCCAACGCCCGCCTGCGACAACTCGGCCGTCTACGCCATCTTCGCCACCGGCGACCTGGGCGCCTTCGACTTCCAGGGCAACTCCCTCTGGCGCAAGAGCCTCGGCGCCCCCGACAGCATGTACGGCTTTGCCGCGTCGCTACTCGCCGTCGATGGCAAGGTCATTGTGCAGTGGGACATGGGTGATGCCTCGGAGGCAGGCAAGTCCTCCCTGCTGGCATTCCAAGCCCTGACCGGCAAGCCTTTGTGGACCACGCCACGCCCCGTCCGCGCCTCGTGGTCATCCCCGGTCGTCGCCCGCACCCCCGCCGGCGACCGCCTGATCCTCAATGGCAACCCGTGGGTCGTCTCCTACGACCTCGCCACCGGCACCGAACTCTGGCGCGCCAGCGTCATGGACGGTGACGTCGCCTGCTCGCCGGTCTATCGCGATGGAGTCGTCTATGTCGCCAACGAGCGCGCCAAGGCTGCCGCAATCCGCGACGGCGGCAGCGGCGATGTCACCAGAACCCACATCGCCTGGACGGCCGAAGACAACCTGCCCGACATCGTCAGCCCACTGTGCGACGGCAAGAGCGTCCTCACCGTTACAGGCAGCGGCATGCTGACCTGCCTCGACGCCGCCACTGGAAACAAGAAGTGGGAGCACGACCTGGGCACTGCCGTCCAAGCCTCCCCCTTGCTGATCGGCGACGTGGTTTATCTGACCGTTGAAGAGGGCATCACCCATCGCTTCCGGCTTGGCGCCGCCTTCAAGCCCTTGGACACGTCGCCCCTGGGCGAGAAGGTCGCCGCATCGGTTGCCGCCGTTAACGGCCGACTCTATCTGCGCGGCGAAAGCAACCTGTTCTGCGTCGGCGCCGGCCGGTGATCGGCGCCGCTCGGCTCTGGCGGCACAAAGCAGCCATTTCCGCCCACAATTCCCCTTGCGAAATCGGACTCGTTGGGTGATATTATCAGGCAACCTCATCTGACATCGTGGCGGTGCCACGACGACATGATGAGTGACACCGCCGCAAGATCGGTAGTGCCAGATAAGTCGAACCACAGGGAAACGCGACTCAGGAGTTGAGCCGCAACCGGCCACAGGGCCGGCTTCCCAGGCCAGGGATGGGCCCACATGGATAGCTTCGTCATTCGCGGCGGCAACCGCCTCAAGGGAACAATCGAGATCTCCGGCAGCAAGAACAGCGCCTTGCCGCTGCTCTCGGCGTGCCTGATGGCCGAGGGCAAGACAGTCCTCCGCGGCGTCCCCAGGCTCAGCGACATCGAGTCGATGATCCAGCTCATCGAGCAACTCGGCTGCAAGACCAAGCGCCACGAGCCCAAGGGTCTCGCTGTCGGCGAGGTCGCCCTCAACGGCCAGCTCGACGTCGAGGTCGTCTCCGAGACCCAGTGCTGGGCATCCTACGACATCGTCAAGACCATGCGCGCCAGCATCTGCGTCCTCGGGCCGCTCCTGGGCAAACGTGGCCGCGCCCGAGTCTCGATCCCCGGCGGCTGCGCCATCGGCGACCGCCCCGTCGACCTGCACCTCCGCGGGCTGCAGAAACTCGGCGCCGAGTTCCGCTCCGAGAACGGCGACATCATCGGCGAAGTCCGCGGCCGCCTGAAGGGCTGCCGCATGTACCTCGGCGGCGCCCAGGGCCCGACCGTGCTGGGCACCATCAACGTCATGTGCGCAGCGGCCATGGCCGAAGGCGAAACCGTCCTGGTCGGCGCCGCCTGCGAACCCGAAGTCACTGACTGCGCCGAGTTCCTGAACAAGATGGGCGCCAAGATTCGCGGCCAGGGCACGCCCGAATTACATATTGAAGGAGTCGATCGCCTCGCCGCCACCGAACACAAGGTCATCCCCGATCGCATCGAATGCGGCACCTTCCTGATCGCCGCCGCCATCACCAACGGCGAACTCGAACTCCGCAACGCCAACCTCGATCACCTGATCGCGGTCGTCGACCGCCTTCAGGAAGTCGGCGTCCACATCAAGAGCGAGGGCGACAAGGTCCTGGTCTCCAGCACACGGCGGCTGTCGCCTGTGGAACTGACAACGCAGCCCTATCCCGGCTTCCCGACCGACCTGCAGGCCCAGCTTATGGCCCTGCTCACGATCGCCGACGGCAACAGCGTCATCACCGAGCGCATCTTCCCCGACCGGTTCCTGCACGTTGGTGAACTCAACCGCATGGGCGCTCACATCCGCAAGGAAGGCGCCACCGCGATCATCCAGGGCGTGAAGGATCTCCAAGGCGCCCGCGTCATGGCCAGCGATCTTCGCGCCAGCGCCGGGCTGGTCCTGGCCGCCCTGGTCGCCAAGGGCACGACCCAGATCGATCGCATCTACCACATCGATCGCGGCTACGAACGCATCGAAACCAAGCTACAGGGCGTCGGCGCCCAGATCGACCGTGTTCCAGAAAAGGGCTCCGGGCCCACCCCCGCGGCATAGGCAGGACCCAGCCGTTAAAGGACCGGCGCATCAATAGTGGCAGGAATGGCGCGATGATCTCTTCTTACTCCGCCCCCTTGGGGGAGGTTGGGAGGGGGTTGGCCTCTCTGAGCCGGGCTGTTGTTGATGTATCAGTCCTAAAGGCGTGCGGTCCTGCTGTCGTGACCCAACCGGCGGGACGGCGCAGGCACGCTCGCACTTGCACGCAGGCGGTGGGTTATTCCGTCTTCACTGCTGCCTGCTGGGTCGGCGATTCCTCGATGGGCTCACCGTCGGTCGGCACCGGCACCAGCCCAGCTTCGTCTGCGGCCTGTTGCAGTACGTTCATAACCGGGCCGAGCAGCCGCTGTTTGCTGATCAGATACATCGACCACCACACGATCGGGATCAGGACCGCCGGCCGACTGAACGGCCAGACATAAGCCAGTAGCAGGATCGTCAGCAGTGAACTGGCCAGCAACAGCACCTTGGTGAAGACGCTCATCATGACCTGCACCTTCACGCGCGTCAGCAGCCCTTTGGCGTGGTGTTCCGACGCCGTCAGCAGGCGGACCCGCACGTAGCGGCTGACGTAAAGTTCCAGGTCATAGGGCGACCACCCGCTGTCCACGCGGATGCGCCAGCCCACACGCTGGACATGATCGTGAATGTGCGTCAGGAGCTTCATTCTGTCTACATAATTCGAATAGTCGCTCCAGTAACGCAGCACGCGGCTGGCCTCGGGATCAACCGGCAGGTTGCGTGGCATTTCGAGCTTCGCCGTGCGCGAGCCCAGCACCCGGGCGCGAAGCATCACCGAGTGACGCGCCCAGCCACGGGTGATCGGCTGGCGGAAATGCAGCCAGGCGATCAGCAGGCGTGACAGCGGATGCGCGTGCTTAGGCATCGGCGACTGCCACGCCGCCACAACCGCCAGCGCCACCGGGATCAGGAACATCACGATCGCCACGTACAACAGCGGAATCACCGCCAGACCAAGGATCGCCACAAACAGCGTCAGCCAGTGCCACTCGATGCTCATCAGCATGGCCGCCACGAGGCTGGCCGGCTGGCGGTAGATCGTCTGGAACAAGCCGCTGCCGAACACGCCGTGGTAGATCACGTCGCGCCCGACGTGAACGCCGATGTCGCCACCATAGATCTTGCCCCGCCAGTGGCTCGCGCCCAGGGCGTTGAAGCGATCGGGGTGCTTGTACTTCAACAACGCCTCGGCCTCGCCGTAGCCGCGCTGCTGGTTGAGATAGGCCTTCACAGTATTACGGCGGTAGTGCCAGACCTGCGCCGCCGGGGAGAAGCCAATCGAGTACCCCAGGTTCTGTAACCGCCAGATGAAATCGACGTCATCGCCGGCCTTGCGGAACTGCGGGTCGAATCCGTTGATCTGCCTGGCCGCCCACGTATAGAAAGCCATGTTGCAGCCCGGCACGTGCTCGGCCTCGCGGTCGTTGATCATGACATGGGTCGGCCCGCCGGGGGAAAGCCCCACGCAGTCGGCGCGCCAGCTTCCCTCGTCAGGGATCAGATTCGGCCCGCCCATGCCGGTGTAACTGCTGCGCTTCATCGCCAGGGCGAGGTAGTACAGCCACTGGTCATCCGCTTCGCAGTCGCTGTCGGTATACACGATGATCTCGCCCCGCGCTGTGTTCATCCCCACGTTGCGGGCATAGGACAGCCCCATGTTCTTCTGCGTAATCACCCGAAGTGGCGGCCATCCTTCAAACTCCTTCAGGATCGCCTGCGTGTTGTCGGTTGAGCCGTCGTCGATGAACACCACCTCGAAGTTCGCGTACTGGATTGTCTGCATCGAACGCAGGCAACTCCCGACCGTACTCGCGCCGTTGTAGGAGCAGATAATGACCGACATCATCGGCCAGGCATCCACGTCGGCCGTCTGCGGCGCCCGGGCGAAGACATCCCTGAGCTTGTCGCACGCGGGCTTGGGGGTGCGGTCGCGCCGGGTGATTCCGAACGACCAGTTCTCAATCTGGTAGCCGCCAGTGAACCAGTCGTCGGTGTAGGCGAAGATGAATGTGCCGACGAGGCCCTCCTCGAACACCGCATGCACGTGCCGCTCAAGGATCTCGGCCTGCTTCTCTTCCGTATGCTCGCGCATCGTGTCGATGCCATATTCGCCCATCATCAGCGGGCGGTCACCCGACAGGCTTTGCAGGCGGGCCAGGTAGTTGCGAAGCACCTTCTCATCGTGCAGATAGACATTGAAACAGACGAAGTCGGTCTTCTGCGGGTTGAGAAACTCAGTGGGCGGATAGTTCGCAAAGGTCACCAGACACTCGGGCGCCTCCTGCTTGACGATCCCCGCCAGTTCGTCCACGAACGCCTCAACCTCGCGATGGCCGATGAAACGCACCACCTCGGCCGGCATTTCGTTTACGACGCTGATGGCGAAGACCGCGGGATGATTTCCCACCGTTCTCGCGGCGGCACTGACCGCATCCCGCCCAGCCTTCTCGGCGGCCGGATCACCGAGAAACGTGAGATGCTTGGGCCACGGCACATCGACAAAGACCTTGAGCCCCATCTCATGGGCGAGGTCGAGAAACCACAGTTCCGGGACGTGGTAGACGCGAAGGCAGTTGCAGCCGATGTCGCCGATCTGCGCGAAATCGGCCTGCACCTGCTCGGTCTCAGGCAGATGCTCGCCCCGGGAGTTGGGGGCGAACGGGCCGTAGGTGACGCCCTTGACGTAGAACTTCTCATGCCCGAGCCGGAAGAACTTGCCGTCCCGGCGGACACGGTTGCTAACCCCTTCATCTCGGCGAGAACGCCCGTTGGAGACAGCGATCTCCGGGCTTTCACTGGCAATTTGCGACATAGAACCCGGCATCTTATGCCAAACGCCCTGCGGCGACCAGACGGACAGGGAGTTACGACTCAGGAATCTCACGCCACGAATCCTGTACAACCTTTCGGATCGCCTCTACCGGCGACAACCCGCTGGCGAGGATGCTTCGCTGGCGGGCTGTCCAGGTGCAGGCCCGACTCAGTGGGAGCGATTCGCACCCGAAACGTGATCGAATCGCCTGCCTCAACTCGCCCAGGCCTGTTCCCTGCCTCGCCGAGGTGCGCAGCGCGCCATCGTCGGTCGCCTTGTCTTGCGGCAGGTCTGCCTTGCTCCAGACGGTCAGGGCATCGGGGCAGGTAGCTCGCAGATCCGCCTGAACCGCGTCCCCCCGGC
Organism: Tepidisphaerales bacterium; assembly: GCA_038213005.1. Taxonomy (GTDB): domain Bacteria; phylum Planctomycetota; class Phycisphaerae; order Tepidisphaerales; family Tepidisphaeraceae; genus JBBQTU01. Next base: position 8,377 of record JBBQTU010000057.1, read on the forward strand.
AGGTGGGATCAAGCAGCAGCAAAATCAGATCCGCCTGGGCAATGATCTTCTTGGCGCTAGCGATCGCCTGCTGTTCGATGCAGCACTCGGCCGCCCGCAGACCAGGGGTATCGATCAGCCGCACCGGGAAGCCGTCAAGATTCGCGGCGTCCTCGATCCAGTCGCGGGTCGTCCCTGCCAGGTCGGCGGTGATCGTACGCTCGCGGGCGAATAGCGCGTTGGCCAGCGTGCTCTTGCCGGCATTGGGCACCCCCACGATGGCAACTCGCGGCGGCGAAAGTAGCCAGCCTAGCGCCCTGTCGGCCGCGAGATTCTTGATGTCGATCGGCTGTCCCGCCTGCGCCCGCGCGAGTATCGCCCTCCATGCCTCCGCCTGGGCCAATAGCGATGCGGCCGCCTCTCGCGTCACCGCCAGCGGAAGCCATTGCAGTATCTCCCCCTCCAGCGACGTGTCGGCATCGACGGCATCGGGCGGCAGCGGCAGCCCCGGCCGGTCCACCACCATGAATCCGGCCGAACTGGCGGCTTCAAGGATCTCGTGGATCACCCAGTGGCCGCCGTGGACGTGCAGTTCGGCCTGTTGCGCTTTGGCGTCCCAGGCCACAACCGGGTCGTCGATCACCCGTCCCGACGAGCAAAACGTACCGTGGACCGCCAGACCATCCTGAGCGTCACAGGACAGATGGCGGGTAAGAAATTCCCGCACGTGCGGTCCACGCAGACGGATCGTTCCCAGCGCCCCAACACCCGGGGCGGTCAGGAGAATCGCCGTGCCGCCATCGCCTGGCATGGCCATATCAATTCTCGTGCTTGATGTAGTGGTTGGTGTACGCCAGGGCAATGCCATAGAGCGTCAGGTCGGGCGAGATCGCGTGGATGAGTTCCCAGCCCTCAAACAGCGCCTTGGCATCGCCGCCGGTGGCGATAATCTCGGGCCATGTGCCCAGTTCGGTGGCATAGTTCTCCGCCAACTCCTTCACCATCCCGCGGACGCCGTGGTAAACGCCCTGCAGCATCGCCTGCTCGGTCGACTTTCCGAACGCCCCTGCCGGCACCGCGAACTCCACTTTGGGCAACTTCGCCGTCTGCTGGTGCATGGCAGCAAGCATCGCGGAGACCCCGGGAGCGATCGCCCCGCCAAGGAACTGGCCTTTGTCGTTGCAGCAGTCGATCGTGATGGCCGTACCGGCATCGACGACGATGCAGCACTTCTCCATTTCTTCATAGGCCGCTGCGATATTCAGGACGCGGTCTACGCCTGTCTGAGCCGGTTTGTCCGTCAGGACTTCAATCGGCAGATCAATCTGCCGGCCAATCCACTCAACGGCCTGCCCTGTGGCCTCCTTCACCGCCTTCGCCACGGCTTCGTCCATCGCTGGGTTCACCGACGCGGCCGCCACCGACGGCGACTCAAGGCCCTTGATCATCTTCCATGCCTCGGCGATCGCGCCAACGGCGTTAACATGGGCGCCGTGCGCAATCCGGTTGGCGTACTTCAACTCGCCGCCTACAAAGACGCCCACCGCCAGTCGGCTGTTGCCGACGTTCAGTACCATCAGATTGATATCCATTATTCCTTCCAGCAGTTCGGGGCTACATCATCGAACACCAAGCCATGCGCCGCCATCCGCGCAATCTCGTTCTGTCGGGAACGATACAGCATCATTCATCTAGCAACTCGTCAATCCGCCCCGGCATGCCCAAGGCATCGTGGGTCGATCACTGGCGGCGCACCAGTGTCGCTGGATGACAACATATTGACGCAACAGCACCTTCGCCTCCCGCCGCAGGCGGATATAGTCTACATTGTTACCCAGGACAATGAAAATGGGCAAGAACTCAAAGACGGCATGCAGCGGCTGTTCAAGCCGGACTGGAAGCAGGTCTTCGAGCCGGCCGACGTGAAGCGGCAGGTTTGCCGCATCGTCGGCGTGGAGTAGACGCGCTGCATCCAGACCGGTGGCCGAGGCGACAACAACGAGATTCCCTTTTGGAGTACGTGACATGCTCAAGATCAGCGATAATCGACGGTTCATCGTGGACGGCGCCGGCCGACCTTTCTTCTATCTCGCGGATACGGCTTGGGAGCTGTTTCATCGGCTCACCCGCGAAGAGGCCGATTTATACCTGGCCAACCGGGCGGCCAAGCGCTTCACAACTATTCAGGCGGTTGCCCTGGCCGAGTTCGATGGCCTCAACGAGCCAAACGCCTACGCAGATCGGCCACTGCTGGACAATGATCCGACCCGGCCGGATGAGAAGTACTGGCAGCACGTTGACTACATCGTCAAGAAGGCCAATGAGCTCGGGCTCTACATCACCCTGCTGCCCACATGGGGCGATAAGTTTCACAAAGCATGGGGAAAAGGTCCCGAAGTCTTCACGCCCGCCAATGCCAGGATCTACGGCAACTGGATCGCCAAGCGCTATGCCAACAGCGACGTGATCTGGATGCTCGGCGGGGATCGCCCGCTCTTGGAGCCGCATCTGCTGATCGTCCGGGCCATGGCGGAGGGAATCCGCGACGCAGTTGGCAATGGGCAACTCATCACTTTCCATCCCTGCGGCGGCGAGACGTCTTCGACGTTCGTCGGCGCTGAGCCATGGCTGGATTTCAACACCACCCAGTCCGGCCATGTTCGAGACCGCGACAACTACAACTTCATGGAACGCGACTACCGTCGCCTGCCCACCCGCCCTGTCCTGGATTCCGAACCCGGCTATGAGGATCATCCCAACTCCTTCAACCCCGAAAAGGGGTGGCTCGATCAGCACGACATCCGCAAGAGCCTCTACTGGAGCGTGTTCGCCGGAGCCTGCGGCTACACCTACGGCTGCCATGACATCTGGCAGATGCTGTCCGATGCCCGCCCGGCCGTGACCTGGGCACGCACGCCCTGGAAGACCGCCATCGACCTGCCCGCCGCCTGTCAACTGCGCTACTGCCGCGAACTCATCGAGTCTCGTCCTTACCTGACCCGTATCCCGGATGCCGGCGTCTGGGGCCAGACGCCGATCCTCAAGAGCGACGCAGGCACCGGAGCAGATCACGTCCACGCGACTCGGGATGCCGACTCCAGCTATGCCATGGTCTATATCCCCTCAAGCCAGCGGGTGACGATCGACATGTCCCGCATCACCGGCGGCAAGGCGATCGCGTGGTGGTATAACCCGCGCACCGGCCAGGCAAGCGAGATCGGCGTCTTTGACACCGCCGGCAACCGCGAGTTCTACACGCCCGCCACCGATCAGACCGGGCGCGATTGGGTCCTGGTGCTCGACGATGCCACCAGGAACTACGGCCGGCCCGGAAGAGCTTGAGTCCGTCGCCTGGACGTAGCCTGTGCGTCGCCGGGCGTGCCCGTTTTTCCGGGCACGCGATTTCTTAGCCCCAACGGGGCGGCATTCTTAAGCCCAGGGTAAGCGTACTCGCGCAGCCCTGGGTAAGAACCATTCACCCTGAATGAGCCCTGAAAGGGCGACACCTCTTTCAGCACCGTATTCGCTCCAACCACCCCCTGACGCGCAACTTGCATCTGCCCGGAAGAACGGGCACGCCCGCGTTGCCTGGGCGTAGCCAGGGCGTAGCCTGGGCTCTGGACGCGCCACCGCTGGCGGCTAATATGGTTCGCTGTGATTTGTAACCCATAGAACCGTGTAGCGCCGACCGCGTGATGTCGGCCGCACGGGCTGAAGGAGATTCCGTCATGGCTTTGAAACCGTTTAATGTTGGCCCGGCCACTCTGCGTTCCATGCCTTTCTGGTGCGTTGGCAACCCGCTGGGTGATCCGTTCGGCGGCATCGTGCTGCCGCGTATCAGTTCAGTCGAGGTCGCCGAAGTCCTCGCATGGGCGGCCGGCGAAGGTCTCATTGAGGCCACCAGCTTCCATGATGATGACCTGGTCGACTTCGACCCTGAGAACCCCGAGGACGATCTGGACCCCACGAGCGAGACCAGTCAGACGCTCAAGGAGATCAAGGACATCCTCGACGGCGCCGGTCTGAAGATCAACACAGCCACTTGCAGTCTGCACGTGATGTCGATGTTCCGCGACGGCGGGCTGACCAACCCTGACCCCAAGATCCGCGCCATCGCCCAAAAGAAGGTCGAGCGTACCCTCCGCATCGGCGCGAAGTTCGGCGCAAGCTGGTACACCTACTGGGTCGCCCGCGACGGCTTTGAAGTTCCCGTCGCCGTCGACTGGAAAAACACCTACAAGTGGCTCGCCGAGGGCCTCGACCACGTCTACGACTACATCAAGGCCAAGAAGCTCCGCAACTACGTCGGGGCGACCATCGAGCCCAAGCCCAATGAGCCCCGCGGCCAGATGTATCTGCCCACGTCCGGCCACGCCGTGGGCTTCATCAACGGGATGCTCAAGCACCCCGAGTTCTACAAGGTCAATCCTGAACTGCTGCAGCACGAGAGCATGGCACTCATGAATGCTGTCATGACCGTGGGCTATCTCACCAGCCAGGACAAGCTGGCATTCCTGCACTTTGGCAGTCAGATCAAGGCCCAGTTCGACAACGACTTCCCGCCGCTGGTCGGCCCGGAAGGCCTGAAGGAGACCGTCCAGATGTTCTGGGCGCTCAAGCAGGTCGGCTGGAAGGGCCTGGTCGAATTCGACTGCCACATGCTCCGCGCTGAAGGCGATCCGGACAACGCCGATGAATGCCGCAAGCAGTTCATCGTCAACTGCGTCAGCGCCCTGACCATGTCGCTGGCACTGGCCGAGCGGCTCGACGGCAACTGGCAGAAGGGTCTGTCGTACACGCAGGCCGATCTGGCCGGCATCATGCGGCTGACTGGCCTGAGCGCGAAGAAGATCACGGCAACCACCTTGAAAAAATAAGAGGAGAAGACCATGGATCGTGACACTCTGGTAGTGGGCCTTGAGTTCTCCCGTGCCCGGCTGCTTGGGATACTGACGACGATCGGCAACAGCGGGCAGGATGCCGCCAAGGTGCTCGCCTGGCGGCCGGGTCCCGGCCGGGCTCACATTGCCTGGCAGGCGATGCACTGTGCGGCGACCCATGACCGATACCTGCACGTGGCGCTGCTGGGCCAGAGCGGCCCGAGCGATCCGGCGCTGGTCGAGGCCTACGGCGGCGGGTCAACGCCGTCGGACGAGAATGTCCCCTCGCTGGCGGACATTCAGAAGAGCCTCACCTTGCACTACGACGCGTTCAAGGCCTACATCGGGCCGCTTCAGCCGGCCGACCTGGATCGCGTGGTCGGCCCGCCCGACCGCCGCCGGTCGATCGGCGAGTCGATCGTCCTGATGACCTGGCACGAGGCCCATCACCAGGGGCAGATCCACCTGACCTGGAACATGTACAAGCAGGCCCACGGGGTTAAGTAGACCTGAGTTTCTCTTCGACATCGAAGTACGCCAAAATCGCGAGATGCTCGAGCGATACCGCCCCGCACGACCTCCGCGAACTCCTCGAACGCGGCATTCTGGCCCAGAACTCCGGTGGCCGGCACAGTACAAGCTATCGCCTGGCGGAGTTGCTGGACGAGTGATAGCGACAGGTGAACGACTCCAGCGGCGTGAAGGGCAAGCGGGACATCCCCTCTTACAATTGGCACTCGAGGCCAGCGAGGCTCCTATCATAAGCTCGGCCGTCCCCCGTACCCACCCTTGGCGGCCAAAGTAGCCTAAAACCAATAACGTGCAACCATCACGGTTTCACTGACGCGCCAAAGGACGAATGTGGGATGTTCACCTCCATCGTTTGATAGTCTCTCTCCGGGTCAACAACCAACGCTACGATATATAGTTGTCCAAGAACCGCTTGAGGGGCACTGGCGCGCATCACCTACGATAATTGGTAAGATAATAGACCGTCAGATCACCGCCTTCAAAAAAGAACCACATATACCAGCCGTGACGAGCCGACCGCCGGACCCTTTATCAAGGAACCCATGTCCGCCTTTCACGTAAGCCCTTATCAACACTACTCTCCCGACCCCCTCCCCCCACCCCTGAAAAGCAAGCGCATGTTGCCCCTGCGATCGCACGTAAGTCCATCGAAGATGCCCAGAGAAAATGGGGGGGGGTAGCGACCAAGGCGGGCGTCCCAATACGTTCTACGTTCCACGTATCACGTTTTACGTGTCACGTTCTACGTTTTCCGCCCCCGGCTCCTGCTCCGCATCCTCGTGTTTGCGGCGAAGCTGCCCGCACGCGGCGTCGATCTCGCGGCCACGGCTCTTGCGAATGTGGGCATTCACGCCGGCAGCACGAAGGGTCTGCTGGAATGCCAGCACATCGGCGCTGGCCGGGCGACGGAACTCGATGCCTTCGACCTCGTTGTAGTAAATCAGGTTCACGTTGGCGCGCAGACGCTTGCACACTCGGGCGAGTTCACGTGCGTGCTCCTGGCGGTCGTTCACGCCGGCCAGCAGGATGTATTCCAGCGTGATCTCGCGGCCGGTCCTGTCGAAATAGACCTGGGCGGCGCCCAGGATGTCGTCCAGCGAGAAGTGCTCGGCCCACGGGATCAACTGCTTGCGCAAGGGCTCATTGGGCGCGTGCAGCGAGATGGCGAGGTTCACCGGCAATTCCTCACCGGCCAGCTCGATGATGCGCTGGGGCACCCCGACCGTGGAGACGGTGATGCGGCGGGCACCGACGTTGAAGCAGCCCGGGTCATGCAGGATGCGGATGGCCTTCATGACATTGGCGTAGTTCGCCATCGGCTCGCCCATGCCCATGAACACGACATTGGTGATCCGTTCACCGGCCGGCTTGAGCAGCGTGTTGAGCCAGAATATCTGCTCGACGATCTGACCGGCCGACAGGTTCCCCTGCAAGCCCTTCATCCCGCTGGCACAGAAACGGCAGCCGACCGGACAACCCACCTGCGAGCTGACGCACGCGGTCCGTCGGGCGTCGTCGGGGATCAGGACCGTCTCGGCCATTGCGCCCGCGCCGCCCGCGCGGTCCGGCCATTCGATGAGCAGTTTTTCCGTGCCATCCACACTGGTCTGGCGGCGGACGGTCTTGCCCGCCGCGAAATCCAGCAGGCCGGCTAGTCTCCCACGATCAGCCACGGAAAAGGTGGTCATCTCAGCGGGCGCGGGAATAAGCCGCTGGTAAACCCAGTTGCGCAGTTGATCAGCCCGATAGGCGGGCCAGCCCTGTTGGAGGATGAGCTGCCGCAATTCCTGCGGAAGCAGACTCAAAAATTCGACGGCAGGAGAAACTGGGGCATCAGAGGCCATAAGATCATTCGTAAAGCAACGGGGCAAGGCGAGCATCCATGGCACAACGCCTTCTCACCTGCCACCGTGGGACAGAGTAATGCTAGTCGGAATGAAGGACAACGATACTCTCGGAGTTCAAATGAACGTCTCGTCAACCAATCGCGAGACCTCGAATCCGGGGACACAGCCCAAACAGCTTGACCCCGATGCGTCGCCCCGCGCGCGCGGCTCGTACACTGCATCCATGAACCCGCCCGATCATGCCACGCCTCGTCTCTCCCCCACCGACGAGGAACTGGTCGAGCAATATCGAACCGGCCGACGCGAGGCCTTTGCCACCCTCGTAGAACGATACCAACGTGAGCTATACCACTTCCTTGTCCGATTTGTCGGAAACCGCGCCAGTGCCGAGGACGTCTTCCAGGAGGCGTTCCTGCAGATCCACCAGTCGGCCGACCTGTTTGACACCCAGCGCCGCTTCCGTCCGTGGCTCTTCACGATCGCCGCCAACAAGGCCCGCGACATGATGCGTTCGCAGGCCCGCCGGCCAACGAACCCGCTGCAGGCCAGCATCGATGGCAGCAATGAGGAGGGTAGCGGGCAGTTCATTGACCTGATGGAGGCCGCCACGGCAATGCCTGACCAGCCCATGGAGACCCAGGAAGTCCAGCAGATGGTGCAGAAGACCATCACCGGCATGCCCGCGCACCTGCGAGAGATACTGATGCTCTCGTACTTTCATCAGTTCCCGTACAAAGCCATTGCTGATATCCTTGGAATTCCGCTGGGAACCGTGAAATCGCGGTTACACGCGGCCGTCGCTCAGTTTGCTGAACGATGGCAAGTGGCGAACCACCGACACTCCCTGTCGTAATGAAAGATCGGTGGCTGTTACGAATGTTGAAGGAATGCCACCTGACGCATTCATGAACTTACCGAGGAGGTTGCGCATGAGTCGTAGCTATACCCAGCAGAACGAGTCGAGCGAAGCATCGGCCGACTCCGGTTCACAGACCAGGATTCCCATGGCGACTCGACTTATCGAACCAGATCGGCGTGCGGTCGACTGCATTCTTGACGGACAACCGTCTGCGCCCGATGCAGGCGACAGCCTGCCCTGCTTTGACGCCAGCGCACAACTGCGTTTCCAGCAACGGGTTGCGGCGGTTCAGCGATGGTTCGCCTTGGTAGGGGCTATGCCCGCCGAGGACCCGTCCCCTGACCTGATGCTCCGCACGATGAATCGTCTCGATCAGGTTCGCGCCGCTCAGGTCGCCAGCGCAGCGCCGGAGAACGCCTCACCCAGTGCCAGCCTCTGAGCACCTCGGAGGTACGTTGATCGGCCGCGGGCCTGCGGACCCGTTTCTGCCTCACAGAACTTCTATCCCAGCAGATAGATATCCGTCGTGTCAATCACGCCGGATTTGTTGATTGTCCTGCCGACATCAGCGTCATTGAAGAATTCGCGAACCTTCTCTTGATGTCGCTGGCCTCAAAGAGCATCACCCCCTCGCGCTGGCGTTCGCGAGGTTGTGCCACAGGTGAAGTTCCTTCAGGCCGGCCGCCTTTCGAGCTGGCAGATGCGCCTCATAGACGGACTTCCGTTGGGTGAAGTCGCCCACCTCAGGCCTTCTTCAGGAAATTGGCAAGCAGGCGGATGCCGTTTTCGGTGAGGAAGCTTTCAGGGTGAAACTGGACGCCTTCGAGGGGCCAGGTTTTGTGGCGGACGCCCATGATCTCTTTCTGGTCGGTCCAACTGGTGATGAGGAAGTCATCGGGCATGGTGCCGGGGCGGATCACCAGGGAGTGGTAGCGGGTGGCGGTGAAAGGGTTGGCCATGCCAGCGTAGATGCCCTGGCCGTCGTGGAATATCTGGTCAGTCTTGCCGTGCATCAGGCGATAGTTCCGTTGGACGATGCCGCCGTAGACGTGGCCGATGCATTGGTGGCCCAGGCAAACGCCCAGGATGGGCATCCTGGGGGCGAAGTACTTGATGATGTCGTTGCTGATGCCGGCCTCTTTGGGCGTGCAGGGGCCTGGGGAGATGACAATGTGCGTGGGGTGGAGGCCCTCGACCTCGGCGACGGTGACCTTGTCGTTGCGGAACACGCGCATCGCCATCGCCGGGTCGACCTCGCCCAGTTTCTGGACGAGGTTGTAGGTGAACGAGTCGTAGTTATCGATGAGGACAATCACGCGGCATAGAGTAGACTTCCAGCCCGATTATGTCCACAGAAGCGAACCCTTCTGCTCTCAGTTGCACCGGCTGCGGACACCGACGATCCAAACGCAACGTCACAGGGTGTAGACCTTGGGTCGCTGACTGGCTTCTTCTTCCTCGACGGCTTCGGGATTGGGATTCACGTTTGCCGGGGCTACGGGCGGCGCCGATGGCGGAGTCAAATGGGCCGCCTGCGCCAGGGCCGCATGAAGGCGAGCCGCTTTTTCGTCGCGCTGCTGCATCCTTCGCAGGTAGACCTTGAACTCGCCGACGCTGATGGCATGACGGTCGCAGAGCATGTCAATCAGGGCCTCGATCTCGTTCTGCTGTTGCTGAAAGCGCAGTTCAATCTGCTGAAGGGCCGTGCGCAAGACCCTGCGAGTCTCGGCCGGCTCGACTACTGAAACATCCATGCCAAACGGCTGGGGAGCGGACTGATGGGGCATACTGAACCTCTCCGGAAAATGAGATGACGAAATAGTCTACCATGCCGTGTGCGGAGTGCCCACGGTTTTCTGGCCGGAATATAGCGAGGTCGAGTAACCGAGGGTTGGCCGAGATGCCAGTGGCGACAAGGTGCGAGCGGCCACGATGCGAACGCCAACGCTTGAGGCTCCCGCAAGGCAGGGCTATTATGCGCTGCTGGCCTGTTCCAGTAACGATCTGGCCGGTATATCGAAACTCTGTTGGCCGAAAACCTTATGAATATTGCAGATTCTTTCAACGTCGTGTCCAGCCTCGATTCCCGGATGGGGAAGCTTCGATATTACAGCCTCCCGGCTCTGTCACGGGCCGGGGTGGGACACGTGGAGAAGCTGCCGTATTCGATCAAGGTGCTGCTGGAGAGCTGCTTGCGCAACCTGGACGGGTTTCAGGTGACGCAGGACAACGTCCGGCAGCTAGCGGCGTGGGATGCCCAGGCGGCCAGTCAGGCGGAACTGCCTTTCAAGCCGGCGAGGGTGCTGTTGCAGGATTTTACGGGCGTACCGGCGGTGGTGGATCTGGCGGCGATGCGGTCGGCAATGAAACGGGCCGGCGGCGATCCGAGGAAGATCAACCCCTTGGTGCCGGTGGATCTGGTGATCGACCACTCGGTGCAGGTAGACTATTTCGGAGCCCCCGATGCGCTGGACAAGAACGTCGAGCGGGAGTTTGAGCGGAATCGCGAG
>JBBQTU010000058.1:0-18849 GCA_038213005.1 Tepidisphaerales bacterium
GTTGCTGTTGCTGTTATTGTTGTTGTTTGAACCGTTGTTCCCGAATCCACCCGTGTCGCCCGGGTCGATGTTGGGCATCTCGATAATCAGATCGGTGATGTCATAGACGCGGGTCGTGACAGCGCCGCTGAGGGCCGTCGCGGTCGAGACGGTGATGACGCCGTCGTCCACCGTGTAGATCACGGCGTTGGTCGGGTCGGTGCTGACCGAATCGAGGACGGTCTGCAGAACCTTGGAGAACTTCACATCGCGAAGGCGGACGTTGACCGTGGCGGTGCGATCAACCTGCGCCGCCTCCAGTGCCTTCCAGTTCACGAAGATGTTGGAACCGCTGACATCACGAAGGAAATCCATGACATCGCCGAGTTGGGCGTTCTCCAGCTTCACTTCAGGCAATGCCTTATCGAGCTGCGCCTGAACAACGCGGTCGGCTTCCTTCAGACCGCGTTCATCCTCGACCAGCCGATCTCGCGAATCGCTGATATCGGGCCAGTTGGACGGATATCGGTAGATGTCATCGTAAGGAATTGTCTTTTCTTCGGCCTGATTGAGCTGCTTGCGGAGCTCAACGCTGAATCGCTCGCGATACTGTCGCTGCGTCGCCAGGATCGCTCGGTCCTCAACCAGCGGCCTCACGCTTGTGGCGTAGGCGTTCTCTGGATCGAGCCGGAGAATCTGGTCGAGCGTGGCCAGCGCCTGAACGTAGTCATCGTGGCCGATGTAGGTGCGGGTCTGGCGAATCAGTTCGGTGACCGTGCTGTCGCGTTCCTTCCGCTCGAGGGCCGAACGGTCATTCTGGCGTTTGATGGCTTCAGTGGCCCGGGCCTGGGCAGCCTGCTTATCGTAACCTTCCCTGCCGGCCGCGATCTCCTGGCTCGTCTGCGCCACCTGGGCATTGAGCCCGCGCAGTTCGTCCTGTGTGAAGAGATTGGGGTCGCGGTCGCGGGCGAGCCTGGCGTTCTGCACGGCCAGTTCAGCGCCGGAGAAGTTGCTGGCGTCCTTGGCGGCATTGGCGTTCTCAATTGCCGTGTTGAAGTCGTAGACGATCTGCTCGCGACGAGCCTTGTTGATCTTTTCGACGCCGATCAGCAGCGAAGTGGGCTGCTGGGCGCGGCCCTGCAGCGTCAGCAGTTCGTTGCGACCTGCAACCGCCTGCTGGTTCTCAGGGTCAACCGAAGCGGCCTTGGAATAAAGCTCGCCGGCCTCGACTTCCCGGCCGGCTTTGCGGGCTGCGTCGCCCTGCTCGACCAGCGACTGGGCTTCGTACTTGCGGGCCTGAGCGCGAATCTGCTCCATCTGGGCGGTGGCTGCAAGGTCGGCCGTGGCGGTCGAAACCGCAGGCGTCACCGGAGCCTCTGCCGAAGGAGTCACTGGCGTGACGGCAACGGGAGTCTCACCGGCGGGGACGACGGGCACCACCACTACAGCCGTACCGGCTCCAGCGGCCGCAGCATTCTGGGCGGCTTTCTCGGTGGCCTCGATGGCCTTCCTGGCATCAGCCTGTTCCTTGCGATCCATACGGGCCAGGTAAGTGGCCGACGAGTCTTCAAAGACGCCAGACTTGTAACCGGCGTCCTGGGCCGCGACGAAGCTCGCGCGGGCTGCGATCCAGTCGCCCTTGCGATACTGTTCCTTCGCCTGCGTATAGAATTCTTTGGCGGCAGTCTGCCGGGTGGTCGCGGAGGCCTTCTGCTCTTCAGCAGCCTTGGCGGCAGCCAGCTTGTCCTCGTCGGCCTTTGCCTTCGCGGCAACCTTGTCGGCGTTGGCAGTCTGATCGGCGGCGAGCTTGTCGGCCTTCGCCTTGGCGGCGAGTTCTTCCTTGTCGGTTTCGCTCAGCATCTTCGCGGCAGTGGCCTCAAAGATACCTGACTTGAAGCCGCCTTCATCGGCGGCCTTGAAGTTGGTGCGGGCGGCGGCATAATCGCCCTTGTGCAGGGCGTCCAGACCATCCTTATAGAGCTGGCGCGACGCAGCCTGACGAGTCGTTGCCGCAGCCTTCTGCTCCTGTGTGGCATTGGCGGCGGCGAGCTTTTCCTGCTCGGCCTTAGCCTTCAGTTCGGCCTCGTCGGCCTTCTTCTGATCGGCGGCGGCCTTAGCCTGTGCGTCGACCTGCAACTTGGCGGCCTTGTCGGCGGCCTTCTGCTCCTGGCGGTCGGTCTGGACAAGCATCTGGGCGGGCGAATCTTCAGAGAGGCCAGCCTTGTAACCGGAATCGACGGCAGCCTTAAAGCTGACGCGGGCAGCAGCGTAGTCGCCCTGCTTCAGAGCCGCGAGACCGTCCTTATATGACAGGGCCGCGGCGGCCCGACGGGTCGTGGCGGCAGCCTTGTCCTGCTCGGCGGCAGCCTTGGCCTGGGCGTCGCTCGCTGCCTTGGCTTCATCGGCCTTGGCTTGATCGACTTTGGCCTGGTCGACCGGAGCTGCGGCGGCAGTCTTCTGATCAATCTTCTTGAGGAAATCGGCCGGACTGGTCTGGAACACCGGCGCCTTGAAACCGGCAGCCTGCAGCTTCTCAAACACTGGCTTGGCGGCAGCGTAGTTGCCGGCGTCGTAGTCAACCTTGGCCTGGACGTATTCGGCTTTGGTTGCCTGCTCCGCAGCCTTGGCTGTTGCTTCAGCGTCGGTGGCAGTCGCCGCTACAGCGGCCGCAGCAGCGTCGCTCGCGTCCTTGGCCTGGTCGGCGGGAGCGGCGGGAGCGGCCGCAGTCTTCTGATCGATTTTCTTGAGGAACTCGCTGGGCCCGGTCTGGAACAGCGGGGCTTTGAAGCCGGCGGCCTGCAGTTTCTCGAATGCGGGCTTGGCGGCAGCGTAGTTGCCGGCGTCGAAGTCGGCCTTCGCCTGAATGTATTCGGCCTTCTGCTCGGCCTTGGCCTGGTCCTGCATGCTGCTGACCAGCGCCATCTGCTCGTGGGCCTTCTGACGCGTGCCGTCATCGGCGTACTTGGCGTCAGCAGCCTTCTTGTACAGGTTGCGGGCGTCATCGAGCTTGCCGGCCTTGAGCGAGTCTTCGCCCTGACCGAACAAGGCGCGCGCATCTTGACGGGCGGCGACAGCCTTCTCGGTATCGGCAGTCATGGAAGCCAGCTTCTTCTGGTCACTGCCCGAGAGATTCTCGGTCTTGACCTGGGCGAGCGTGGCTTTGGCCTCTTCGTACTGGCCGGACTTGTATTGCGAAATGCCTTGCAGGAGCAGATCCGCATCACTGGACACTGCGGCGTCCAGCGACAGCGGACGTGCCGGAGCCGCCGCGCCTTGCGCAGCGTCTTCGGCATAGAGTCGGCTGAAGGTTACCGATGCGATAGAGACAGTCGTGGCAACGGCAAGCCCGATGGCTGCCGCGCGACGCTGCGCCCTGGCGCGGTCGGAAGACTGGGCAGCCACGGGGGCCGCCGGAATTTCAGAAGAAGAGGACTTGAGGCTCGAGCGATTCAGCAACACGACGCTCCTCCTTTACCATTGCGATCTGGTCTCAACGTCGAAGATCGAAACGCCGAACGGGCAAAAGCTCGCGCGGACAACTCGTTTCGATCGACCGGGAGCGAAGCGTTATGCGAATTGATTATGTGCATAGCCTGCTTCCCGCAGCCACCCATTACGAATGAGTGGCCGATCGACTGCCTCTACCGGCGGCAGCCCTGCCGGCCTGGAACCACACACCCCGAAAGGTCTGCGGCCTGCGTCGCCCGATAGCCACCGGGCCACTGGATAAGCCAGACTCTTATCCGCACTATGTTCAGCCACAAAAAAGGCCGCGAACACCCTGCCCTAAATGCAGCAAAACTCTCTGCCTTTCGGCAGACGGTCAGCATCCTAAGCGAACTGAACAAATCTTGCAAACAAAAACAGGTCCATCTTTGACCCGCATCACGGATGCGGCTAAAAGGGTGGACTGATATGCCACAATCCGATTCCTCACTACCGCCCCTGGACGAACTGCGTCGGCAAATCGACGAGCTGGACACCGCCATCGTCGAATTGCTTAACCGCCGCGCCGAAGTGGTTGTAAAGGTCGGGAAACTCAAGCAGCAGTCCAACGCGCCGATCTATGCGCCGGACCGCGAACGCGCGGTTCTGGACCGCATCCGTCGCCTGAACCACGGCCCACTGCCCGATCGCTGCCTCGACGCCGTCTACCGAGAATTGATGAGCGGGTCGTTCGCCCTTGAGAGGCCGCTGCGCATCGGGTTTCTGGGTCCCGAAGGCTCCTTCTCCCACGCCGCGGCGGTCCGTAAGTTTGGGTCTTCGGTGGAATACGTCCCGCTGATCGACATCGCATCGGTCTTCTCCGAAGTTGCCCTTTCGCACATCGACCACGGACTGGTGCCGGTGGAGAACTCCATCGGAGGCGGGATCGTCGACACATTGGACGCGTTCCTTACCAGTTCGGCGCGCATCTGCGCCGAAGTACTAATCAACATCCATCATAACGTGCTGGCCAAGGAGCCATGGGAGAAGATCACCCGCATCTACTCCAAGCCCGAGGTTTTTGCGCAGTGCCGCAACTGGCTGTCAGCCGTCGCCAAGGATCGCGACATCCAGGCCGCCGCGAGCACCAGTCGCGCAGCGGAACTGGCGGCCTCGGAGCCGGGCACGGCCGCCATCGGCGCCGCCGTGGCTGGAAAAATCTACGATCTGGAACTCCTCTTCGAAAACATCGAGGACAATCCCGACAACATCACGCGGTTCTTCGTGATAGGGCGGGAATCCTCCAAGCGCTCCGGTGACGACAAGACTGCCATCATGTTCACCACCGCACACAAGCCTGGCGCCCTGGCCGAAGTGCTCGACGTCTTCCGCGATAACGGCATCAACCTCACGGACATCGAAAAACGCCCCAGCAAGAAGGTGAACTGGGAATACTACTTCTTCATCGACGCCGTGGGCCACGCCAACGACCCGGCCGTACAGAAGTCCATGGAGGAAGCGCGCGAGCACTGCCTGCAACTGACGGTTCTGGGCAGCTATCCGCGAGCCTCCGAGGTGCTCTGATCCCCTGGTGAGCCGTGTTTTCCGGTGCGCAGGGCCAATTCGCCATGCCGGGGAGCAGCCTGAGCCCGCTGGTCCGTGTTTCCCGGTGCGCAGGGCCGACTCAACTTCCCGAGGCGTTCGCAGCAGCATCCGCCCGCGCGACACTATCGGGACGGGGCGCGACATTACCGAGACGGAACTCGCTCAAACGCGCGGACCTTCACCGCGATATCCTGAAAGTCATCGGTTTCGTGAAACAAACTGCTCAAATACTGCGGCACCAGGTCTGAAGGGTCGGCCCAGTGCGTGTGGGATTGGACGAGGTAGACCCGGCGATACCCGGCAGCTTTGATGAACGAGGGCTGATGCAGATTCCACCAGGAACGGGTGCAGCCGAAGCACTGGCCGTGATCTGCGCGGGATGCGTGGGATGGTCCTGTGCGGGCGGGGACGCCGCGCACTTCGGCGAGCGCGTCCGTTTCAGGTGGAGCGTGTGTGAATCGGCCGCAGGATGGGAAGGAACTGGCGGGATTGGGGCGGAGTCGGGATCGCTGGCAATCTGCTCACGATGGGATTCGAGCAGCGTCTGGTGGGGTCTGGATTCTATGATGCGCCCGATCGGGCCGAATCGGTCGGGATGACGGTGTGACAACGCCTCCGTTGTCCACCTTGATCTGCGGATAGCCCCCGCCGCTGTAACCGTGATACACGGTGGCTCCGCCGTCGTTGGTCCACGCCGTACCTGGCGCAAAGGCGCTGACGGTGGTCAATGCACCGCCACTGCCGGTGACGATCGTTTGATTGCTGCCCGGAGGGGTGTTGGCATAGGTGTTGCCGCGAAACGTCACCAGGCCCTGATTATTGAGCGTGGGCGACGACAGGTCGTTGTAGGTTAGCGTGGTGTCAGCGATGGGAACCAGCGGGCCAACCCCGGCCGGGGCTCGATAAAGCGCCAGCACCGGCCTCTGGAGTAGCGCCGCGAACGCCACCTCGCTGGCATTGTTGATCGCCGGTGGCGTGAATTGGCGGAAAGGCGACGGCGAGAAAGTATCGGCGACATCCTCGTAGCTGATCACCCCATAGGAAAACGATGCCAGCGCCGCCGATGAAACCCACGACAGAACGGCCGCGGATGATGCGGCAAGAACCAATGACTTCATGACACGAACCCTCCAGAATGTCCACAGGTGTTAGAGCCCTTTGACCCGCCGTCTTGTGACGGCAGAATAATTTAGCGCACAAGTTTGCGCCGGCCAACCTGCGTGATCGGATTTTGCCTGATAGGAGATTTGATTCCGCGGGAGCGATCAGACTTGGCCGGGGATGAGGGGGTTTGGGGAGCGGGGATGCGCCCATCGCACGTCGGAGACGTGCGCCGCGTGGAGCACGTCTTTGACGTGCTGTTTCGCGGGGGCAAGGCGGCGAGGGGAGGACGTATGGTTGGCCCGGTGGTTTGGCCGATTGGGGGTTTGGCGTAGGCTGAGTCGGAAATGCGCCCCTCGTACGTCGGAGAGGTGCGCCACGTGGAGCACGTCTTTGACGTGCTGTTTCGCGGGGACAAGTGGCCGGGGCGGGTCAGTATTTGCCCAGTTCCAGGCCGCGGTCGACGAAGTAGCGGTAGGTGTCGAAGTTGACGGTCTGGGGGATGGAGTGGTCGCTGTGCAGGACGTAGCCGAAGCCCTTTTTGACCTGGGGGATCTTGGCTTCGAGTTCGGCGTCGATCTTTTTGCGGTCGTTGGTGTAGAGGACGCGGATGTCGATGCCGCCCATCAGGGAGAGGCGGTCGCCGAAGTTTTTGTGGATGCGGAGCAGGTCCATTCCTGCTTTCACCTCGATCACCTGGAGGCAGTCGATGCCGGCTTCGACCATGCCGGGGAGCAGGGGCTCAACGAAACCGCAGGAGTGCATGATGACGGGCATCTTGCGGGCGTGAGCGTGAGCGATGGTCTTTGTGTGGGCGGGCTGGATGATCTCGCGGTACATGGCCGGGGAGAGGAAGGGGCGCTCTTTGAAGCCCATGTCTTCGTAGTACCAGATGCCGTCGGGCTGGCCTTCTTCCTGGAAGAGGATGTCCTGCAGTTGCAGCGAGAGGTTGGAGAGGGTGGCGACCATGTCCTTGATCCAGTCGGGATCGTCCAGCATGCCCATGAGCATGTACTCGTGGCCGCAGATCGGGTGCATCAGCTCGAAGACGTTGACGCCAGACCAGCAGAAGAATCGTTCTTTGGCCTTTGCGGCGGCCTTGGCCTGGCGATAGACTTCGAAGTTGATGCGGCGGCGGTCTGGGGTGAGCTTGGGCTTGATGAGCTCTTCCCACTGCTCGCGGGCTTTGACGCTGAAGTCAACGTGTTCGGGGGTGGCGTCGTGCTTCTTGTGGCGGCGGAGGATAGCGCCGTTGCCATCCTTCTGGAGGATGGTGTCTTCGGTTTCCTCGATGGTCTGGTTCTGGAAATCCAGGTCGGCGACCATGTTGAGCGGCCAGCAGGTTGACATGTCATAGGGGAATTGATCTTCAACCTGATGGTCCTTGCTGATGTGGCCCTGCTCGGTCCACTTGGCCGCGGTGTCGCCCCAGAAATGCTCGAACAGGCCGATGCGGTCCACCGGCTTACGCGCGAGAATCCGACCCATCCGCTCAAGACCTGTCATGGTGCTCATGGTGATTCCTCTGTGAAAAGCAGTCCGGGCATCCGTCAGGGGCGGCATCATACGGCGGGAGATGGCCGCAAGGCAAAGCGAAGCGGGGGAAGATGTCCACAATTGAGGTGGGCGGCATACGATTTGTTGTTAGGAAATGTTATAATCGGATAGTCCTTCCAGAGGAGTCGATCATGACCACATTGAGCATTTCGCTTCCCGCGCCGATGCGGAAGTTTGTCCAGCAGCAGGTGAAAGCCGGCAGTTTCAGCACATCCAGTGAATACATCCGCTCGCTGCTGCGAAGCGAGACGGAGCGGCAGAGGAAACTGGAGGCCTTGCGGAAGGATATCCAGGTGGCGATCGACCAGGTCGATCGTGGCGAATGCACCGGGCACGATGCTGAGTCTGTCCACGAATTCATTGACGGCATCAAGGCGTAAGGCCGCAAACGTCTGGCGGCTCGGCAGAGGGAAAACATCGTGAGGCGCATGGGGCTCGCGATCTTGCGGCTGTGTTTGCAGGGTAGTTAGCGCTCTTTCGACGGGCACGCCGCGCCCCTATTATCTGTGGCGATATGAGCAGTCTGTCTTTCGACATCGACGCGGTGATTGAGGGTCGCGCCCGGCTGACCGAGGCGCAGGCGCTGGAGTTGCATAGCACGGCTTCGCTGCATGACCTGGGACGGTGGGCCCATGCGGTGACGCAGCGGCTGCATCCCGAGGACTACCGCACGTACGTCATCGACCGCAACATCAACTACACCAACGTCTGCACCGCGCGATGCACGTTCTGCGCGTTTCGTCGGGATGCGGGGGATGAGGATGCGTATTCGCTGTCGCCGCAGCAGGTGGCGGGGAAGATTCGCGAGCTGGTGGCGATCAACGGCACGCAGATCCTGATGCAGGGCGGGATGAATGACCTGCTGCCGATCGAGTATTACGAGGACCTGCTGCGGGGGATCAAACGCGAGTTTCCGCAGGTGCATATCCACGCGTTCTCGCCGCCGGAGTTTGTGGAGTTTGAGAAGTATTTCGGCATGGATGTGCGGGAGATTTTGAGGCGGTTCAAGACGGCCGGGCTGGATACCGTGCCGGGCGGCGGCGGGGAGATATTCGCCCCGCGAGTGCGCTGGCGGATCAGTGCCGGGAAGGCGGATGCGGACAACTGGCTTCGGGTGATGCGGGTGGCGCACGAGGAGGGGATGAGCACCAGCGCGACGATGCTGATCGGGCACATCGAGTTTGTGCGCGAGCGGATCGACCATATGGCGGCGATCCGGGATATGCAGGATTATGCGTTGGCGCTGCGTGGCATGGACAGTGAGGCCGCAGTCGATCCCGCGGGCGTGATCGCCCGCGTCCAAGCCGCTCATCCGGGGGCGTTTGCTCGGTCCCCTTTCAGCATTCAGCATTCAGCATTCAGCATTTTCCCAGGTTCTTACATCGCGTTCATTCACTGGCCATTTCAGCGGGATAACACGCCGCTGGGGCGGGCGCGGGAATGGTCGCTGGAGGAGTATGGGCCGTTTGATGATTCACCGAACGAGGACATTCAGAAGGGGCGGGTCGTGCGAATGGCCGGGGCGCATGAGTATCTCAAGACGCTGGCGATCGCGCGGCTGTTCCTGGACAACGTGAAGTCGCTGCAGGCGTCGTGGGTGACGATGGGGCCGCGACTGGGGCAGTTGGCGCTGATGTTTGGCGCCAACGACATGGGCAGCGTGATGATGGAGGAGAACGTCGTCAGCGCGGCCGGGACGACGTACAAGCTGAACGAGCGGGAAATCTGCCGGCTGATCCGCGATGCCGGGTGGATTCCGGCGCAGCGCGACCAGTATTACCACGTCCTGCGGCGGCACGATGGTGCGGATTCGCCGGACCTGGTGGCCGACGCCAATCCGCCGCTGCGGAATGTGAAGAAGGTGGATGCCACGCACATCGGGGCGGCACCCGGCATCGAACTCACCAGCGACATACAGATACTGGGCGATGAGTGAGGCGGGCGGGAACCGAGCGGTGGGCGAAGCCCAGCGAAGAAACGGATACTTCAGCAGGCTTCCGTATCGTCTGGCGTGTGCTAGAATCCTCTTGTGATCGTGGAGAGTGTCATCAATGACGCGGCCAGGCGGATCCTCGCGGCGACGCCGAAGGGATCGCGCGTGATCTTGTTCGGTTCTTACGCGCGAGGGGACGCTCACGATGGCAGCGACCTGGACTTTCTCGTCGTTGAGCCGCAGCTTCAGGATCGCCACAACTGCTAATCTGGGTTTCAAATCGGCAAGCCATGCGATTGTCCCAGTCACCGCGTAGCCCGGATTGTCTGGGCACGCGCCCATGATCGACCCCCGTCAAACGATTGCACAGAATCGCGGGGATGGTAGGATAGCTGCCCGAATACCCGGTGTGTTGGTGTGGCCGTGAGCGGCCGCAACCCGTGTTCGACTTTGTCCACAAGGAGATAATCGCATGGCTTCCGCTACCCCCGTTACCGGCAATCGTCTGATCGGATCGCTTCCCAAGGTGGGCATTCGCCCGGCCATTGATGGCCGACGCAAGGGCGTTCGCGAGTCGCTCGAGGCGCAGACCATGGGCATGGCCCAGGCTGCGGCCAAACTGATCACGGAGAATCTGCGGCATGCATCGGGCGAGCCGGTGGAGTGCGTGATCGCCGACAGTTGTATCGGCGGGGTGGCGGAGTCGGCCAAGGCGGCCGAGAAGTTTGCCCGCGCGGGAGTTGGGATCTCGCTGACGGTGTCGCCCTGCTGGTGCTACGGGTCGGAGACGATGGATATGGACCCGCTGATGCCCAAGGCTGTGTGGGGCTTCAACGGCACCGAGCGCCCGGGCGCGGTGTACCTGGCGGCGGTGCTGGCCGGGCATTCGCAGAAGGGGCTGCCGGCGTTTGGCATCTATGGGCGTGATGTGCAGGATGCGGGCGAGAAGGGGATTCCGGCCGACGTGCAGGAGAAGATCCTGCGTTTCGTGAAGGCCGGTCTGGCGGCGGCCGCAATGAAAGGCAAGAGCTACATGTCGCTGGGCAATGTTTCGATGGGTATCGCCGGCTCGCTGGTGAACCACGACTTTTTCGAGCGTTACCTGGGCATGCGGGTGGAGACGGTGGATATGACCGAAATCCTCCGTCGCGTTGAGCGCGGCATCTATGACCCGGCGGAGTTCAAGAAGGCACTCGCATGGGTGAAGGCCAACTGCAAGGAAGGCCCGGACTACAACTCAAAGGACAACACGTTCTCGGCCGAGGAAAAGGCCAAGGGTTGGGAATATTGCGTGAAGATGGCGATGATCGGGCGCGACCTGATGGTTGGCAACCCGCGTCTGGCCGAGCTAGGATTCGTCGAGGAATCCAACGGGCACAACGCGATCGCGGCCGGCTTCCAGGGGCAGCGGCAGTGGACCGACCACCTGCCCAACGGCGATTTTATGGAGGCGATCCTCAACAGCTCGTTTGACTGGACGGGCAGGCGTCAGCCATACATCATGGCGACCGAAAATGATGCGCTCAATGGCGTGGCAATGCTGTTTGGGCATCTGCTGACCGGCACCGCTCAGGTGTTCGCAGACGTGCGCACCTATTGGAGCCCGGCGGCCGTGAAGAAGGCGACCGGCTACAAGCTTACTGGCGTGGCCGCGGGCGGACTGATTCATCTGATCAACTCCGGCGCTGCGGCGCTGGACGGCTGCGGACAGCAGAAGATCAAGGGCAAGCCCGCGATGAAGCCATTCTGGGAGATCAGCCAGGGCGAAGTCGATGCGTGCCTCAAGGCCACGCGGTGGGACCCGGCCGTGCTGGAATACTTCCGCGGCGGGGGCTTCTCCAGCCAGTTTGTGACCCTGGGCGGCATGCCGATCACCATGAGCCGCCTGAATCTCATCGCGGGCGTTGGTCCGGTGCTGCAGATCGCAGAAGGCTGGACGTATGAACTGCCGGACAAGGTGCACAATATTCTTGACCAGCGCACCAGCCCGTCCTGGCCGACGACGTGGTTCGCTCCGCGGCTGACCGGCAAGGGCGCGTTCACTGACGGCTACAGCGTCATGAACAACTGGGGCGCCAACCATGGCGCGTTCAGCTATGGCCACATTGGCGCGGACCTGATCTCGCTGGCATCGGTGCTGCGGATTCCGGTGTGCATGCACAACGTCGCCGAAGACCAGATCTTCCGGCCCAGCACGTGGGGCGCGTTCGGCACGGCCGACCTGGAAGGGGCCGACTACCGAGCCTGCGCCAACTTCGGTCCGATCTATGGGCGGATGTAATCGGCAACGGGTTGGTTTCTGAGATTCGCAAGGCCACGCCATCGGGCGTGGCCTTGCTGTTTTGTGGCACAAGCGTCGTCGCTTGTAGCCCACGGTTGATCGCGCTGTGAGCGTAGGATGCGCCGGTCAATGCCGATTGCGCGGGGATCGTCTATTTTGGATCCGTGCCGCCTGGCTAAGGCTACAAGCGGGGACGCTTGTGCCACGAAGAGGCTACCGCCCCGCCGCCGACCGTGTCGTCGGCTTCGGCAGGCCGGTCGCCCAAGTGCCACCTTTCAGTGCTGCCAGCATGGGCCGCACAGGTTAATACCGCTTGCGAGGGGATCGTCCACTTTGATCCGTGCCGCCTGGCCAAGGCTACAAGCGGGGACGCTTGTGCCACGAAGAGGCTACCGCCCCGCCGCCGACCGTGTCGTCGGTTTTGGCAGGCCGGGTGTTGCCTTCTCACTGCGAGAACACGGCGATCTACTCATTGTCATCAAGACCGTCTCATTCAAGACCACCTCATCTTGAAACAGACTGCGGAAGAAACTACCGTGGTTTCATGCCTATGCCGTCTGGCTATGATCCCAAGGCTGCCGTACTGGCCAGTCGGCGGTGTCTGCCGCATCTGCGACAGGCCAATACCATCTACTATGTCACCTTTCGTCTGGCTGACTCGCTCCCGGCCGTCAAACTCACTTTCTGGCAGGATGAGTTGAGCAGACTCCTGAGCGAACACCCGGAGATGCCGGCCGAGGAGCGATCGCTGTACGTTCCTCGCAAGATCGAACAGTGGCTGGATGGCGGACATGGCCAGTGCATCCTGAAGGATTCAGAACTGGCGGGCATGGTGCTCGACACGATGGCGTTCTTTGATAACCAACGCTACCTGCTGGATGAGTTTGTGATCATGCCTAACCATGTTCACGCCCTGGTGATGCCGATGGAAGGTCAGGAACTGGCCTTGATCGTCAGGGCGTGGAAGTCGGTTTCGGCGCATCAGATCAACCGGCGACTGGGACGCCACGGGGCGGTGTGGCAGCACGAGAGTTTTGATCACATCGTCCGCGACGAGCAGGCGCTTCTGCGATTCCGGCGATACATTCGCAGCAATCCCGCAAAGCTGCCCCTTGGGCATTATCTGCTCGGGCAGGGCCAGTTCGAGGTGGGAGATCGGAAGTCTCCATGAGGCATGAGAATTCGTCGGTGTTCCTGTGGCATAAGCGTCCGCGCTTGTAGCCCACCGTTGATCGCGCGGTGAGCATTGGCTTCACGGGGCGATGCGACCCGCGCGGGGGTCGTCTGAGCGGCAGCCCGACTGTTTCCGGCTTCAATAAGGCGATGCCACCTGCGCGGGAATCGTCTACTTCGGATCCGTGCCGCCTGGCTAAGGCTACAAGCGGGGACGCTTGTGCCACGGACACGCACGACCATCGAAGAGTATGCCAGGAGAATGGCAGCCGCGCGGTGGCAGACGATCAAACGGTAGGCCATGCCATCCACAGTGGGCGGCCGGCGACTGCGTTAGCGCCGGTGGTTTGGGTGCGGCCGGACGCGAAATCCGTTGCGAGTGTGATACCATCGGATGGATATGGCGTGGCAACTGCTCTACGAGGTTCTGTTTCTGCTGACTGCGGCCATGGTGCTGGGCGCTGTGGCAGCGCGCTTGCGCCAGAGCGTTATCGTCGGCTATCTCCTGGCCGGGGCGCTGGCCGGGCCTAATGCGCTGAACCTGGTCAGCACTCAGGACACCGTGGAGTTAATGGCCGAGCTCGGGGTCGCGACGCTGCTATTCACGATCGGGCTGGAATTTTCGTGGCGCGACCTGGTGCGTCATGGGCGGGCGGTGCTGGCCGGCGGGACGCTGCAGATAGTGCTGACGGGATCGGTGGTCTTCATCGCCGCCCGTGTGCTGGGAGCCTCCATCATGGAATCCGTCGCCTTTGCCGCGATGGTGCCGATGTCCAGCACGGCTTCGGTGATGCGGATTCTGGCTGACCGCGCGGCTTTGGAGACGCCGTATGGGCGAACCAGCATGGGAATCCTCCTGCTGCAGGATGTGACGATTCTTCCGCTGACGTTGCTGGTGACGGCCCTTGCCGCGGGGGGCGGGTTTGCGACGGTGGCGATGAACATGGGGCGTACGCTGGGGTATGGCGCGGGTGTGTTTCTGGCCATCCTGCTGGTGGTCAACTTCGCGGTACCGCGGCTGATGAACCTTCGCGACTGGTCGCGGCATCGCGAACTGCCGATCATCATGGCGATCGTGCTGGCGCTGGGATCGGCGGCCGGGGCGCACGCGGTGGGCATTGCGCCTGCGATGGGCGCTTTCGTGGCCGGGTTGCTGCTGGCTCAGTCGCCATTCGCGGTGCAGGTCAGGGCCGACGTGTCGCCGCTTCGGACGCCGCTGGTAGTGATATTCTTTGCCTCAGTCGGCATGCTCAGCGATCCGGCGTGGGTGCTGCACAACCTGGGCTGGGTGCTGCTGGTGACAGGCCTGGTGCTTCTACTCAAGACAGCTCTCACATGGCTGATCCTGACACTGATGCACCAGCCGGCAGGAATGAGTCTGGCGACAGGGCTGTGCATTGCGCAGGTCGGCGAATTCTCATTCGTGCTGGCGAACATCGGACGCGAGACGCTGCTCTCGAAAGACAGCTTCCGCCTGATCGTAGCGGTGACGGTTCTGTCCCTGCTGGCGACGCCCTACATGGTCGCGGCGGCATTTCCGCTGGCGGGCGTCATCGAGCGATTGCGGCGGCTGGTCAAGCCCGAGGGCGATCGGGCCCCGGCGGTGGCAGAGGAGGCCGGGACCCGGCCGGAGATACTGCTGGTGGGTTTCGGGCCGGCCGGGCAGCGTGTGGCCGAGTCGCTCATGGAAGCGCATAGCGAGGCGATCATGGTGGTGGACATCAACCCCCGCAACGCCGCAGTAGCCGAGCGTTACTCGCTGCGGACGCTGGTAGGCAACGCCGACCAGAGCGAGGTGCTGGAGCGTGCGGGAATTCACCGGGCGCGGGTGGTTGTGGTGACGGTGCCCGATCCGGCGGCGAGCAAACAGATCATCACCCTGTGTCGGGCGATGAATCCTGACGTCCGGGTGGTTGTCCGCGCTCGCTATCATGCGTATCGATGGGAACTGCAACTCGCCGGGGCGGATGCCGTCATTGATGAAGAAGAACAGGTCGGCCGGCGTCTTGCGGCCGAGGTCCGAAAGACGCTGCGAGAGTCGGCCAGACCAGAGAATCCGGATCATCCGGTGCCACAGCAAGGCTGAGGCGGGTGGCCGGTGGATTGGTGGGGTGACAACCTGCAAGGGCCTCCGCTAACATCAGGGGACTTGGCCACCTCTTCCGTAGGATACGGATGAGGCCAAGAGGAACCGACCGAATTTGGAGCAAGAGTTGTTATGCAAACCGTTGTACACGTGACACATGAGGCGATTCAGAAGATCGGCGGCATCGGGGCGGTGCTGCACGGGCTGCTCACCAGCCGTGCGTACCTGCAGTTTGCCCCCCGCAATATCCTGCTGGGGCCGTTCTGGCCCAGCGATGAGTCGGGCGAGCAGCGACTGGGGCCGCAAGGAGAGGTGCTCTATTCCAGCCTGGATCAGCTATACCGGTCGCCGCTGGCGGGGAGATTCCGCGAGATCGAGCAGGAATATGGTGTGGGCATCGTCTACGGGCGTCGCAAGTTCGTCGACAAGGATGCGGGCGTTACCAGCACCCCCGAGGTCCTGCTGATTGACGTCAGTCGCTATGACCACTCCAAGATCAGCATCTTCAAGTATGACCTGTGGAAGACGTTTGGGATCGCCAGTGGCCAGTATGAACATATCTGGGACTATGAGCAGTATCTGCGGCTGGCTCAGCCGGCGATTGCGGCCCTGCATGCCCTGGGTGCGTGCAGTGATCCGTCGCCTTGCATGCTGCTGGCGCATGAGTACATGGGCATGCCCACTGCCCTGGCGGCGATCATGGAGGGCGAGAAGGGCAACTTCCGCACGGCGTTTTATGCCCACGAAGTGGCGACAATGCGCCGAATCGTGGAGCACAACGCCGGGCACGACACCATGTTCTACAACGTGATGCGTGCGGCGGTGCCGGCCGGGCATTATGTCGAGGACGTGTTTGGCCCGCAGGATGGTTATTACAAACACTCGCTGGTGAAAGCGGCGCGCCATTGCGATGCCATTTTCGCGGTGGGCGATTACGTACAAAAGGAGATCCGGTTCCTGGGGCCGGACTTCGCCCATGTCCAGTCGCAGGTGGTCTACAACGGAGTGCCCTGCTGGAAGATCAGCGTGGCGGAGAAGACGGCGAGCCGGCAGAAACTTCGGACCTACTGCAAGACGCTTCTGAAATACGAGCCGGACCATGTTCTGACGCACGTGACGCGGCTGGTGCCATCGAAGGGAATGTGGCGCGACCTGCGCGTGCTGGAACACATGGAAACCCACCTGCGTCAGCGGAACGAGACGGCGGTGCTGTTCTCGCTCAGCACGGAGGTTCCCGTTCGCCGGGGCGATGACATCCGCACGATGGAGCAGCGTTATCACTGGCCGACGGTGCACCGTGAAGGGCTGCCCGACCTGTCCAACGGTGAGGCGGCGTATTACCAGGGCGTGCAGGAGTTCAATGCCCAGAGCCGCAACATCAAGGTGGTGTTCATCAACCAGTTTGGCTTTGACGCACGGACGTGCGGCACGCGCATTCCTCTGGACATGGAGTTCATGGACATCCGCAAGGGATCGGACGTTGAGTTCGGGCAGAGCATCTACGAGCCTTTCGGCATCGCCCAGGTCGAGCCGATCAGCTTCGGGGGCATCTGCGTGTTCTCGAGCGTGTGCGGCTGTGCGGGATTTGTGCAGAAGGCGGCCGGCGGCGAGACGCCCAATGTCATTATTGCCGACTACACCGAGTTGCCCGAAGCGGGGCTGCGGCCGGAGCAGCTACTGAGCATCGGGCAGGCGCAGCGCGAGGCGGTGGAAGAGACGGTGGCGGAGGAGGTTGCCGAGGCGCTGGTGCAGCGGCTGCCGCGATGTCCAGCGGAGTTTGAGCAGTTCATCGAGCGTGGCCACGCGATCGCGATGGGAATGAGCTGGGATGTTGTGGCGACGGAGTATCTGATTCCGGGCATCCAGCATGCGATGAAAGGCAATCGCCTGCGGCAGATTGCATGAGGAGAGCCGGCTGCGACCGGTGCCTTGACGCGGCGGTTTCCTGGAGACGTCGCGGCGAGCGGGGGACAAGTTCGCGGAACAGAAAGAAGGGCGGCCGGTTGGCCGCCCTTCTACTTTTTTTGCCGGATTGCGTGACAGGGGACTAAGGCTGGACGGGTTCGAGCGACTCAGTTGTGCCGTCAGCGCACTTGATCTGGACCACCATGGCATAGGCCTGGTAGTCGCGCATCTGGGCTCGCCAGGGACCGGCATCGCCAGGCTTCTTGACCTCTGTGCCATTTTGCATGGGCATGGCGTACATGGCCTGCATCGCCATCGGATCCTTGGGATTTTCCTTCATCTTGGCGTTGGCCGCTTCCCGCATCTTCTTGAACTCGGGCGTGTAGCGTTCCATGTAGGCAACGAACGGCTTGCCGTCGGCGCACTTAAACAAGTATACGCGAACGGCTTCCTTCCCGTCCTTCATGTACGGGGCCATGTTGTCCAGGCTGTCGGCAAACCAGGTGGTGCCGTTGTCGGTGGTGAAGTACCCTTGTGTGGCGGGTTTGCCAGGGCCAGAGCCGCCCATGGTTTGCCAGAGAATTGCGACGAGCGCCACGACGATGATCGCGATGGTGGCACCGGTGGTGATGGCAGGATTGCGGTTGAGTGTCTCTCGAAGTCCCACGGTAGCTCCTTGTAAAAAGTCACTGCCCGCTAATAAAGAAATGAGCGGGTGATACTGTTCTGTCTGCCCTAATCTTAGCGCGGCCATGCAGCCATTGCAAGCCTCTTTATGGTGAATATGGTCATGCTACGCTCCTCGCCGCGAGGCGCCGAAGTTGCAGATCAGAGCGTGCGCCTCATCCGGGGTGATCGGGTGCTGCGGATCATGCAGATGCATTGAGAGGTTCAGGCAGGCCACATGATCGCAGAGCTCTCCCACTGCGCGAAGGTCGTGGCTGGCCAGCACGATCGTCAGGTCCAGGCTTGTCTTGAGCTCGCGGAGCAGGGCGATGAAGCGGTCCTGGGCGGGGGCGTCGATGCCGGTGGTGGGCTCGTCCAGCAGCAGGAGCTTTGGGCGCGGCGCCAGGGCGCGGGCGATCAACATGCGCTGAAGTTGCCCGCCCGAGAGGCGGCCGATGGGCTGGTCGGCATCGGCCAAGAGTCCGACGGCGTCCAGAAGATGCTCGACGAATGCCAGGTCGTCGGCCGAGGCGCTGCGAAGCATGCCTGTCTTGCCGGCGAGGCCCAGTTGCGCGGCCTGGCGCAGGGTCAGGGGCAGGCGGGTTTCGAGCCTGGGCAGTTGCGGCAGATAGCCAACGATGTCGCCCCTGGCAGATGCGTCACGGGGCGAGAGGCCGGCAATGCGGATCTGGCCGCGAGTGGGCTGGGCTAGTCCGGCGAGCAGGCGGATCAGGGTCGTCTTGCCGCCGCCGTTGGGGCCGATCAGGCCGAGGGTGCGCCCGGGCATCAACGAGAGGTCGATGTGCTTGAGGACCAGGCGGTCCCGATAGGCGAAGTCCAGTTTGGATATCTCGACGACGGGTTCCATGGAATGACGCTGTTCCTTCCTTCTTCGGCTGAGCGATCCAGCCGCCCTACTGCCTACTCACTGTCGCGCTGCTACCGGCGAAAGTCAATCATTGATCGACCCTCGCGATCTTTCGATTGCCGATTGCGGATGGCGGATTGCGGAAATAGTTCGAATCCGTGACAGCGCGGGGACGGGGGACGCCTTCCTGGAGGGGGCAGACGCGTAGGTTTTCGTGGGAGGGGGTGGGGGGTAGCGCGGGGCCTTGTGGAGTAAGGAGTTGCGCGCGA
>JBBQTU010000059.1:0-18792 GCA_038213005.1 Tepidisphaerales bacterium
GCACTGATGCCAACTTAAAATCGGGGTGGCATGGCCAGATCGGTACTCCGAGATGGCCATGATGTCCGCCCCTTGCTCATTCCGGAGTACCGGCCTGAGCATGCCACCCATGTTGATGGACTTCGGCCGCAGCACACTAGAACATCTCAAACTGCTGGAGGAATGGCTGAAGAGTTACCGGCCAGAGGAACTCTTCGATGAGCAGGGTCGGCTCAAACCGGAACTCGCCGAACTGGCCCCGAAGGGTGAGCGACGCATGGGCGCCAATCCGCACGCCAATGGCGGCAAGCTGCTCCGCGACCTGGTCATGCCAGACTTTCGGAAATACGCGGTCAAAGTGCCGTCGCCCGGCTCGGTCACGGCCGCCGACGCTCACGAACTCGGCGTGTTCCTGCGTGATGTAGCCAAGCTTAATCGCGAGCACCGCAATTTTCGCATCTTCGGCCCCGACGAAACGCTGTCCAACCGCCTCGGCGCGGTGTTCGAGGCGACCAACCGGCAGTGGGACGCGCGGACGCAGGACAACGATGAGTTCCTCGCCCTCGATGGCCGGGTGATGGAAATGTTGAGCGAACATCAATGCGAAGGCTGGCTTGAAGGTTACCTGCTCACCGGGCGGCACGGGCTGTTCAACTGTTACGAAGCCTTCATCCACATCATTGATTCGATGTTCAACCAGCACGCCAAGTGGCTCAAGGTCACGGCCGGCCTGCCTTGGCGCGCGCCCATCGCGTCGCTGAACTACCTGCTGGCCTCGCATGTCTGGCAGCAGATCCACAACGGCTTCACGCATCAGGATCCCGGTTTCATCGATCACGTCGTGAACAAGAAAGCCTCGGTCGTGCGCGTCTATCTGCCGCCGGATGCCAACTGCCTGCTTTCGGTCTGGGATCATTGCTTGCGCAGTCGCCACTACGTCAACGTCGTGATCGCTGGCAAGTATGAAGCGCCGCAATGGCTGGACATGGAGGCCGCCGTCAAGCACTGCACCGAAGGGATCGGAATCTGGCAATGGGCCAGCAGTGACGCCGGCGGGGAACCCGATGTGGTCATGGCCTGCTGTGGCGATGTGCCCACCCTGGAGACGCTCGCCGCGGTATCCATCCTGCGCCAGCATCTGCCCGATCTAAAAGTCCGCGTGGTCAACGTCGTGGATTTGATGAAGTTGGAACCGCAAAGCGAACATCCCCACGGGTTGAGCGAGGCTGCTTTCGATGCTCTGTTCACCACGGACAAGCACGTCATCTTCGCGTTCCATGGCTACCCGTCGCTGATTCATCGGCTAACGTATCGCCGCAACAACCATCACAACCTCCACGTCCGCGGCTACAAAGAAGAAGGCACCATCACCACTCCGTTCGACATGACCGTACTGAATGACGTGGACCGCTTCCATCTCGTGATGGACGTCATCGACCGCCTCCCGCGGACCGGCGAAAAAAGGTGTCCGCCTGGAGCGCAAACTTCAGGACAAACTAATTGAGCACAAGCAGTACATCGATATGCACGGCCAGGATATGCCGGAAATCCGCAACTGGAAGTGGACTCTGCCCCATGAATAAGTTCAAGCAACTCTGGAGCGATGTGCGGTCGAGCCTGTGGTTTCTGCCCTCGCTGATCGTCGCCGCCAGCATTGCCTTGGCGATAGGTTTGATAGAACTGGACTCCACCGCGAGCGACCGATGGCTGGCCCAGTGGCCGCGCCTATTTGGGGCCGGGGCGGAAGGTTCGCGCGGGATGATGTCCACGATTGCCGGCTCGATGATGACAGTGGTGGGCGTTACGTTTTCCATGATCCTCGTCGTGCTGGCACTGGCTTCGAGCCAGTACACCTCGCGCATCCTACGGAACTTCATGCGCAGCCGCGTTACTCAGGTCGTGCTCGGGATCTTCGCGGGGGTTTTCACTTACTGCCTGATCGTGTTGCGCACCATCCGAAGCGGCGACGAGGGCGAATTCGTACCAAATCTGGCGGTATTCTTCGGCTTCGTGCTGGCCCTTGGATGCGTCGGTGCCCTCATGTTCTTCATCAACCACATGGCCACATCGATCCAAGCTTCCAACATTATCGCCTGGGTCGCCGAGGACACGATCAGGGCCATTGACCGACTTTTCCCGGAAAGCCTTGGACAGGCACCGGGCGAAGAGGACGAAGACGACACGCTATGCCCTCTGGTAGAGCAGAAGTGGCACGCCGTGCCTGCCAGCAAGAGCGGCTATGTCCAGAGCGTGGATGATGCCGCGATCCTAGGCCTGACTCGGGACAGGAAGACCATTGTGCGGATGGAGCGCGGCATCGGCGAGTTCGTTGTGCAGGACACCGCGCTGGCTTTGCTCGCCCTGAAAGACCCGCCGGATCAGGGGACGATTATCGCCCTGCAGGCGGCTTTCAGTATCAACCGCCACCGCACGTTGGAACAGGACGCGGCCTTTGGCATCAGGCAGATCGTAGACATAGCCCTCAAAGCACTCTCGCCCGGCGTCAACGATGTTACCACGGCCGTGATGTGCGTGGATCACTTGACAGCGATTCTGTCGCGGCTTGCGTCCCGACACATCCCTTCGCCGCACCGCTACGAGGACGGGGAACTGCGAGTGAT
This sequence comes from Tepidisphaerales bacterium, assembly GCA_038213005.1. Taxonomy (GTDB): domain Bacteria; phylum Planctomycetota; class Phycisphaerae; order Tepidisphaerales; family Tepidisphaeraceae; genus JBBQTU01. The sequence goes on from JBBQTU010000059.1 coordinate 2,601, forward strand.
CGCCAAAGGCCAGAGCTTTAAGAGTTTGCTAGGCGACTCGTTCGATCAGATCCGGGGGAGTGCCAAAGGCAATGTGGCCATCCTGTTGCAAATGCTCGGGGCTATCCAAACAATCGCCAGTCGGACAGCCAAACCGGGCCGCCGGCTGGCGCTGCGGGAACAAGTGCAATGGATTGCGGAAGTGGCCGAGCGGACCATCGTGTACCCGCATGACCGCGCGAGGATCGACGGGCGGCTGACGCGCACGCGCGAAGCGCTCGAAGGCGAGCCTGCGCTGTTCCCAGAGGAGCATGATCGATAAGGGTTTGATGACCTTACGGAGGTACGACGGATGAATGTGCAAAAGCTCACAGACGCTGCGAAACTGCTGGTCGCCGACGACAAGGGTCTGCTGGCGATGGATGAAAGCACTCCCACGTGCAACAAGCGCTTCGCCAAGCTGGGGATTCCTCAGACCGAGGAAACTCGGCGCGCTTACCGGGAGTTGATTGTCACAACTCCCGGTCTTGGCGAGTCCATCAGCGGCGCGATCCTCTACGACGAGACCATTCGACAACAGAAGAAAGATGGCACGCCATTTCTCAAAGTTCTCAGCGACGCGGGAATCATTCCCGGCATTAAGGTGGACACCGGCGCGAAGGAAATGGCCAGTCATCCCGGTGAGAAGATCACGGAAGGCCTGGATGGATTGCGTGATCGACTGGAGGAATATGTTCGAATGGGTGCCCGTTTCGCCAAGTGGCGCGCGGTGATCGCCATAGGTGACGGCATTCCCAGCCGCAGCGGCCTCGAAGCCAACGCGCATGCGCTGGCCCGCTACGCAGCGTTATGCCAGGAGGCCGGTCTCGTTCCCGTCGTTGAACCGGAAGTCCTCATGGCCGGCGAACACACTCTGGAGCGGTGCGGCGCTGCCACCGAGGAAGTCCTGCGAGCGGTCTTCAACCAGCTTTACACGCAGCGGGTGGCACTGGAAGGCCTGATTCTGAAGCCCAACATGGTCCTCCCGGGATTGGCATGTCCCAAACAAGAAAGCGTGGATGAGGTGGCCGACGCCACGGTCAGGTGCCTCTTGCGCGCGGTTCCCGCTGCCGTCCCGGGGATTGCCTTCCTGTCGGGCGGCCAGCCCGCCAAACTGGCCTCAGCCCGTCTGAACGCCATGAATGTTCGCTTCAAGTCGCGAGGACCCTGGGCGTTGGCGTTTTCGTTTGCCCGCGCTATCCAGCAGCCGGCGTTGGATATCTGGCGAGGCGACGGCGCCAACGTGGCGGCCGCACAGAAAGCCCTTGTTCATAGGGTCAGATGCAATCGGGTCGCGCGGCGTGGCGAGTATCAGATCGCGATGGAACAGAACTAAACACAACATATAAACGGCAATGCACGCACATTGGGGCGTTCGCGCCAGTCGCTATCTGTCATAGAGTGTAGATTGATCTTTACAGAAGGAGTTGCATGGGAACCGTAACATCGTCATCAAGTGAGACAGGCCAGGGGCTTCAGAGGGGGCGCAAGATTGGCCGGAAGGTTGCGTTCGTTGTTCTGGCCGTCCTGATGGTCTTCGTCGTGTGGCAGAATTGGGGACAGGTGGAAACGCCAGTGCTCTTCATGACGGTGAGCATGTCCAGAGGCCTGCTCATGCTGCTGATTCTGGCGGCAGGATTTGTGCTTGGCCAACTGGCACCCCAGGTTCTTAAGAGCCACGAAGCCACGATTGATTCGCCGTAAATGCTAAGCTGATCGGTCCGCGACACAGAATTGTGGTTACGGATACACTGGTCTTCAGGGCAAGCGCGATTCTAAGTTGTCAGTAATCTACTGCGAGGTACCGAGCTATCGCGAAAGGCAAAGAAGATGGGATCAGGTATGGTCGTCTCGGTGCGCGGCAGTGTCGTGGATATACGCTTTGAGGAACGTCTGCCACCGATTTACTCGGTGTTACACGCCGGAGACAAAGGGCAAATCGTCATTGAAGTGCTGGCGCAGCGTGATGAACGTCACGTGCGGGGGATCGCATTGACACCCACGCAAGGCCTCGCGCGCGGGACGGCGGTCCAGGACACCGGCGGGCCGCTAAAAGCACCGGTGGGTAAAGGTACTCTCTCGCGGATGTTCGATGTATTTGGCCACGCCATTGACGGTCAGCCCGCGCCGTCTGATGTTCAATGGCGCACGGTCCACCGGGCGCCGCCAGCCTTGGACCGGCGGTCTACCAAGTCCGAAATCTTCGAGACAGGCATTAAGGTCATCGATGTGCTTGTGCCGCTGGAACGAGGTGGCAAAGGCGGTCTGTTCGGCGGAGCGGGGGTGGGTAAGACAGTGCTGCTCACCGAGATGATCCACAACATGATTGGACATCAGCAGGGCGTGAGCATCTTCTGCGGTATTGGCGAGCGCTGCCGGGAAGGCGAGGAACTTTACCACGAGATGCAAAAGGCCGGGGTGCTACCGCATATGGTCATGGTCTTTGGCCAGATGAATGAGCCCCCTGGTGCCCGGTTCCGGGTGGGCCATACGGCCCTGACGATGGCGGAGTATTTCCGGGACGACGAGCATCGCGACGTGCTGCTGCTCATCGACAATATCTTCCGGTTCATCCAGGCCGGCATGGAGGTGTCCGGCTTAATGGGGCAAATGCCGTCGCGGCTGGGCTATCAGCCCACCATGGGCACCGAGTTGTCAGGACTGGAAGAGCGCATCGCCAACACGGACACCGGGGCCATCACGTCCATCCAGGCGGTGTATGTGCCCGCGGACGATTTCACCGACCCGGCGGCCGTGCATACCTTTTCGCATCTCTCGGCGTCCATTGTGCTTTCGCGAAAGCGAACGAGCGAAGGCCTCTACCCGGCCGTCGATCCATTGCAGTCCAACTCGAAAATGACCACCGTTGGCATCGTCGGCGAACGGCACTATCTCCTGGCGCAGGAAATCCGCCGGACGCTCGCGCAATACGCCCAACTCAAGGACATCATCGCCATGCTCGGTCTGGAGCAGCTTTCGCCGGAAGACCGCAATGTGGTCGGCCGGGCGCGGCGGCTGGAGCGTTTCCTCACGCAGCCCTTTTTCACAACCGAACAGTTCACCGGTCTGAAAGGAACACTGGTAAGCCTCAAAGACGCACTGGATGGCTGTGAGCGCATCCTGCGGGATGACTTCAAAGACTACCCCGAGAGCGCGCTCTACATGATTGGGAAGATTGACGAAGCGAAAAAAACTGCGAAACCCAGTCCGCCCGCCGCCCCAAGTCAACCTGGGTCAAAACCCAAAGGCAAGACTGATCCGAAGCCAGCCGGCGAACACCGGGCCAAAGCCACGCCCGACCCGCAGGGTGAGTCTGTCGCGAAACCTCAACCGGAGGTCGCACATGCCGCCGGCAAACATGAACCTTAAGGTACTTCTGCCTTTCCATATCTTCGCCGAAAAGACCGGCCTATCGCGTATTGTGGCAGAGACGCGCGATGGCTCATTTGGACTCTTGCCACACCGCCTCGATTGTGTGGCAGCGCTTGTTCCCGGCATTCTGATCTACCAACTACAGGGCGAGGCCGAGGTTTACGTGGCCGTGGACGAAGGAGTGATGGTCAAGACGGGTCCGGACGTGCTCGTTTCCGTGCGGCGGGCGATCGGCGGAACGGACCTTGGTCAGTTGCGTGACACGGTGGAGCGCGAGTTTGTGACTTTGGACGAGCACGAGCAGAGCGTGCGCTCAGTCATGGCGAAACTGGAAGCTGGATTTATGCGTCGCTTGGCGAGTTTTCAACATGAATGACCCGTCGCCCAAACAATCGAAGAAGCAGGAGCCCACCTTTGCCAAGCAGGTCGGTGCGAAGGCGTCGCGCAAGATTAAGGCGCGTAACTCCACGCAGGGAGTCTGGTTCGGCCTGGGCATGATGGGGCTTATCGGCTGGTCGGTGGTCGTTCCGACGCTGCTTGGCGCGGCCCTTGGCATTTGGCTGGACAAACACCACCCCGGCGCGCATCCGTGGACGCTGGCATTGCTGGTGGCGGGGCTCGCCATCGGCTGCCTCAATGCCTGGCACTGGGTGGCCAAGGAAGACAAGGCCATGCGGGACGATCAGGAGGATGACCATGAATGAAACGCTAATACTGATTCTCGCATGGGCGGCCGGAGGATTGCTCGGGACGATCTTCTTCGGCGCTCTCTGGTGGACCATACGCAAGGGCGTCTCGTCGCCGCGGCCGGCCCTTTGGTTCTTTTGCAGCCTGCTGCTGCGGATGGGAATTGTCCTATCCGGGTTTTACTTTGTCTCCGGCGGTCATTGGCAGCGGTTGCTGTTGTGCCTCCTCGGATTCGTCATGGCACGCCTGGCCGTGATGTGGATGACCCGGCCGTCCAGAGCAACTCACCCCCAATCCACGCAGGAGGCCGACCATGCGTCTCAGTCCTGACGAGATCATTTTCTGGCAACACGGGTTTCTCACACTCAACGCTACCATCGCGTTCACGTGGGGATTGATGCTCGTGCTGGCCGTCGGCTCGAAGCTGATCACACGCAAGCTTTCCACCGATCTGAAGCGTGCCCGCTGGCAGAATCTGCTGGAAATCATCGTCACCGCGATCGAGAAACAAATCGAAGAGGTTGGCCTCCGCCATCCCCAGAAGTATCTCGGATTTCTGGGCACGCTGTTTCTGTTCGTCGCCACGGCCAGTCTCTGTACCATTATCCCCGGCTATGAGCCTCCCACAGCCTCGCTTTCGACCACCGTGGCGCTGGCGCTGTGCGTGTTTGTGGCCGTGCCGCTCTTTGGCATCGAGGAACAGGGCCTGGGCGGCTACCTGAAGTCCTACATCGAGCCGACGTTCATCATGTTGCCGTTCAATATCATCAGCGAGATCTCCCGCACGTTGGCCCTGGCCGTCCGCCTGTTTGGCAACATGATGAGCGGGGCGATGATCATCGGCATCCTGCTGACCATCACCCCCTTCATCTTTCCCATCATCATGACGGCGCTTGGCCTGCTCACGGGCATGGTTCAAGCCTATATCTTCAGCATTCTGGCCGCGGTCTATATCGCGGCCGCGACGCGCACTGCCAAGCCTAAGCCGCAGCCCGCTCCCAAACTTGCATCAACAACGAGCTAACGAAAGGACGCATTATGGATAGCATGACCCTCATTGCAGTTGCCTCAATTGTCACCGCCGGCATCACAACCGGCGTCGGGTGTATGGCGCCGGCGCTGGGCGAAGGGCGGTCGGTCGCGACGGCCCTGACTGCCTTGGCGCAGCAGCCCGACGCCTCGGCCACCATTACCCGGACGTTGTTTGTCGGCCTGGCGATGATCGAGTCCACAGCCATCTACTGCTTTGTGGTCTCGATGATTCTGATCTTCGCTAATCCGTTCTGGAATCACGTTATCGCGCAGGTCGCGGGAAAGTGACCCATGCTTATCGATTGGTTTACTGTCGGTGCGCAAACGCTCAACTTCATCATCCTGGTTTGGCTGCTGAAGCACTTTCTTTATAAGCCCATCCTCCACGCTATTGATGCCCGGGAAAAGCTGATCGCCACGGAACTGGCGGACGCGGCTGCGAAAAAGGCCGAAGCCCAAAAGGATCGTGACGACTTTCAGCATAAGAACGAGGCGTTCGACCAGCAGCGCGCAGCGCTTCTAAGCAAGGCGACAGACGAGGCGAAAGCCGAACGTGAGCGGCTCCTGAACGAAGCAAGGCAGGCCGCCGACGCCTTGAGTGCCAAGCGACAGGAAACACTGAGAAATGACGCTCATAGCCTCAATCAGGCCATCAGTCGCCAAGCCCAACAGCAAGTGTTTGCGATCACCCGAAAGGTGCTGACGGACCTGGCAACAGCGAATCTGGAAGAGCGCATGGGCGAAGTGTTCACGCGCCGCCTGCGGGACATGGATGCCCAGGCGAAGCAGCGGCTCGGAGAGGCCCTCAAATCAGCATCGGAACCCGGACTTGTGCGTAGTGCGTGCGACTTGCCCGCAGAGCAACGCGCGACGATACAAAATGCGCTCAATGAAACATTCTCCGCCGAGATCCGCATCCGGTTTGAGACCGCGCCGAATCTGGTCAGCGGGATCGAACTCACGACCAACGGCCAGAAGGTGGCGTGGAGCATCGCGGATTATTTGGCGTCACTGGAGAAGAACGTTGAGGAACTGTTAAAAGAGCAAGACAAGCCTGAACCCAAGGCCGACGCCCAGATCGCCACGAAACCAGAAGCCAAAGCAGAGCCCACGCCGGAAGAACCCAAGCCCCAGGCAAAGAGCCAATGACCATGGAACCTCAAAGCCTTCAGGACATTATCGACCGCACGTTCGCCGGAATCAGCCACGTGCTGAGTGATTTCACTCTACGCATGGTGCCGCATGAGGTGGGAATGATTACGAACGTATCCACCGCCATTGCCAGAGTCTCGGGTCTTCCGAATGTGGGCTTTGAGGAATTGGTCAAGTTTCCGGGCGACCTGTTTGGCATCGCATTCAACGTGGATGAGGACGAGATCGGCGTCGTGCTGCTTGGCGAATACTCGAGTCTGCATGCCGGCGACGAGGTCCAGCGCACCGGCCGGGTCATGGACGTAGCGGTCGGCGATGCTTTGCTCGGCCGGATCATCGACCCGCTCGGCCGGCCGCTGGATGGCAAGGGCCCGGTGGCCGCCCAGGAGCGACTGCCCATTGAGCGCCCCGCCCAGCCGATCATGGCCCGCGCGCCGGTTACCGTACCGCTCCAGACGGGTCTCAACGTCATCGACGCGCTCATTCCCATCGGCCGCGGCCAGCGTGAACTGATTCTCGGGGACCGGCAGACGGGCAAAACCGCCATTGCGATCGATACCATCCTCAACCAGCGGGGCCAGAATGTCCTGTGCATCTACTGCGCCATCGGCCAGCGCGCTTCCGCTGTGGCGAAAACGGTGGCAAACTTGCGGGAAAAAGGCGCGATGGATTACACCGTCGTAGTCGTGACCGAGGGCAACGACCCGCCCGGGCTTGCCTACATCGCTCCCTATGCCGCAACCAGCATCGCCGAACATTTTATGGAAGCCGGCCATGACGTGCTGATTGTCTATGACGACCTCACCCATCATGCCCGCGCCTATCGCGAGATTTCTCTCCTGCTCCGCCGACCACCAGGACGCGAAGCCTTTCCCGGCGACATCTTCTACATCCACTCGCGGCTACTCGAACGCGCCACCCATCTGCGAAAGGAACTTGGCGGCGGGTCGCTCACTGCCCTGCCCATCATCGAGACCGAGGGGCAGAATATCTCCGCCTATATCCCCACCAACCTGATTTCCATCACGGATGGACAGATTTACCTTTCACCGTCCCTGTTCGAACTGGGCGTGCTGCCCGCAGTCGATGTCGGCAAGTCCGTTTCGCGCGTCGGCGGCAAAGCCCAGCGGGCGGTCTACCGCGAGGTCGCGGGCGACCTTAAGCTTGGCTACGCGCAGTTTGAAGAGCTCGAGACCTTTGCCCGTTTCGGAGCCCGCCTTGATGATGACACTCGCGAGATCATCGAGCATGGGCGGCGAATTCGCGCCTGCCTTAAGCAGCCGGAATTCACACCTGTTTCCGTGCCTGCACAGATCACCATCCTGCTGGCCCTGACCGAACGACTCTTTGATCCCATACCCGTCAAGCAGATGACGCAGGCCACAAACGCCGTGCAAGCAGCCGCGGCGGACATCCCCAGGGAAATACGCACGCGATTTGAAACTGCCGCAAAGCTCAGCGATGAGGATCGTAAAGCCATTGTCGACATCGCCCGCAAATCGCTCGAACGCTTCCAACCCAAACCGGAGGCGAAAGCGAAAGTCCCAGCCAATCCCGAGCGTGAACCCAGACCGCAGGCCCAGCCGGACGTCACAACCACCGTGAAAGCGGTGCCCAGGGAGAAGCCATGAGCGACTCCACGACCAGCCTGCGCCGGCAAATCAGCAGCGCCAGTGACCTGCAAGCGGTCGTCCGCACGATGAAGGCGCTGGCGGCTTCAAGCATTGGGCAATATGAGCAATCCGTGCGCGCCCTGGCGGATTACTACCGCACCGTGGAGTTAGGGCTGGGCGTGTGCTTCCGCAAACAACCGCCCGCGGTCTTGAGGGCAGAAGAAAAGGGACAAGCCAATGCCGGAAACATCGGCGTCGTCGTGTTCGGTTCTGACCAGGGACTGGTTGGCCAGTTCAATGACATCGTGGCAGATTACGCGATTAAGACGCTCAACACGCTGCCCGGCAAACCCGAAGTATGGGCCGTCGGCGAGCGCGTGCATGCTCGTCTAAAGAGCGCCAGCTTACCGCTGGTCGGACTCTTTCCTGTCCCCAATGCCGTCAAAGCCATCACAGCGCTGGTTGGGCAGATTCAAATCGAAAGCGAAACGCGCCGGGCCAAAGGCGACTATGCGCGTCTTTACGTCTTCCACAACCGCCCCCTGTCTGGGGCGACCTACGAGCCCGTCGGCCAGCGCTTGTTGCCGCTGGACGCGATGTGGCAACAAGGCTTGGCCAAAGTGCCCTGGCCGACCAAGACCTTGCCTCAGGTCATGTGCGAGGGGACTGCAACCCTGGCAGCGCTGATCCGCGAGTATCTCTTCATCTCCCTATTCCGGGCGTGCGCTGAATCCCTTGCCAGCGAAAACGCCAGCCGACTGGCAGCGATGCAGCGCGCTGACAAGAACATCAACGAGTTGCTGGAAACGCTCCACGGGACCTTCCACCGCGTACGCCAGGGCGGCATCGACGAGGAGTTGTTTGACGTGATCTCCGGATTCGGGGCCCTGGCGAAGTAAACGTCAGGTTCCCAAGCGCGGCGAGGGCGTGATTTTCAACCGTTCTCACTATAAGGACGTGCTCATCGTGCGAGTTCACGAGCTTGTGCCCAAGACAGTCTGGGGGAAGCGCTACGAGCAGATCAACGACTTCGAGCGCCGTCTCGTCGCCAACGGCACGCACATTTTGAAGTTCTTCCTGCACATCAGCAACGAAGAACAACTCGAGCGATTCAAGCAGCGGCTCGATCACCCCTCCCGGCATTGGAAGATCAGCAAAGCAGATTATTTCGAAAGAGAATACTGGACTGACTACGAGGCGGCCTATGAGGATGTGCTGGGTAAGTGCAGCACCGACGATGCCCCGTGGTTTGTGATTCCCTCCGATCACAAATGGTTCCGCAACCTCGCAATCTCACACATTATCGTCGAAACAATGGAGAAACTCGGTATCGAAATCCCAAAGCCGACCGTCGACATCGCCGACATCCGCCGCAAGTATCACCGCGCGGTTAAATGCAGCCACTAGGAAACATGCCAAGACTCAGCATGAGACATAATCCATGTCTCTGGCGCAGGGCAACTGTAGAGGGTGTAAGCGCACCATTGCACAGGACTCATCGCGAAGTTGTTATCAATGACAACTCCGGCGACGCCGCCGCCATGGGGGTGCCGCCATGAGGGTGTTGTCATGAGGGCTTCCAGACCATGGCAGAGGCGGCTAGGATAGATCGGCCGAAGGGCGCCGGGTGACGATGCTGGCAAACACAACCTCTCTCTGGATAGCTGTATCGATCATCGTCGCAGCGATTGCGCTGTCACTGCTGGTTCTGCTTCTGGTCCGCTGGCTGCGAAGCGATCGGCTCATCAGTCATGCCTTTCGCGACGCGGCCGAGGGGGACTTCGACGGTGCCGTCGCCCGTCTGAAGCGAGCCGCAGAGGAGGATGATCCGCGCGGCGTTCGCCTGGAAGCGCTTGGATTTCTCTACTTTCAGCGGGCACGCTGGCCCGAGGCCGCCGAGACCTTCGGGCAGGCGGCCCAGCGTAATACCGGCCGCATGGTTCGCCGGGTGTACCAGGCGCACGCGATAGCAAGGGCGGGCCGACTCGATGACGCCATGTCGCTGCTGGAAGGCTTGATCGCTGCGGCGCCGCACAATGTCTCTCCGGTCTGTGGCCTGGCGATGGTGCTGGCGGAAACCGGCAACGTCGCGGCGGCCGCCGAACAGTATTGGAAAGCTCGCCAGATCCTCCAGACGTACGCGGCCCGACAAACCTCCGAGGGCATGGGGCTTATGGAACAGTGCGCCGAGACCATCAGCCGCCATGTCTTCCTCGAACCGCCACCTCGCGATGCGTCAGCGGCTCCGCAGCCGTGAGCCGCGAAGCCGCTGATTCTCTTTAGCATCAATCATCGCCAGGCGCCCGATGCGTCAACCTATGCGATGAGCGTCTGCACCAGCATCTCGTTCACGCGCCGCGCGAACGCCGCCGGATCCTTCACCCGCGATCCCTCCGCGATGGTCGCCTGGTCGTAGAGGATCTCGGCTAGTTGCCCGACCCGCGGATCCAGGGCACTCACCTCGTACAGGCGCTGCAGCCCCTGCACCAGTGCGTGATCGGGATTCAGTTCCAAAATGCGCTCACTCGCCGGCGCCTCATCGCCCCGCCCGGCTCGCCGCAGCAGCCGTTCCATGTGGGCACTGGGCGCAAACTCATCGGCCACCAGACACGCGGCCGAATCCTTCAGGCGATGCGTCAGCCGCACTTCCTTCACGCCGGGAAGCTTGCTCTTGATGGTGTCCAGCAGGCCCTTCATCTTCTCGGCCGCCGCTTTGAGCGACTCGTCGGCGCCGTCCGCCTCAAGCTTGCCGCGATCGATCGCCTTGAGTTTCTTCCCCTGATATTCGGAAAGTGAATCGACTACGAACTCATCCATCGGCTCGGTCAGCAGCAGAACCTCCTGACCCTTGGCTTTGAACGATTCAACATAGGGAGAACTGGAGAGCTGTTCACGCGTCTCGCCAACCAGGTAATAGATCTCCTTCTGATCCGCCGGCATCGCCTTGAGATAGTCCCCCAGCGTCGTGTATTTGCCGGCCTCGGTACGGGTGGACTCCATCAGCAGCAGGTCAGCCAGGCGCGCGCGGTGTTCGAAATCCTGTGAGATGCCTTCCTTCAGCAGCGGGCCAAACTCCTCAAAGAAGCTGACGTACTTTTCGTATTCGCCGGTCTTCATCTCCTCCAGGGATTTCAGCACGCGGTTGACCAGATTATTCCGGATGCGCGTCATCACCGCGTTGTGCTGCAGCGTCTCGCGCGACACGTTCAGAGGCAGGTCGCTGGAATCGACAACCCCCTTGACGAACCGCAGCCACGTCGGCAGAAGCTGCTCGCAGTCGTGCATGATCTGAACGCGGCGAACATAAAGCTGCACGCTGCTCTTGGGCTCGCGCCACATGAAGTCAAACGGCTTTTTCGACGGCACGAATAGCAGGGCCTTAAACTCCATCGCCCCCTCGGCCGCCATGTGGATGGTCGCCGCCGGCTTCTCGAAGTCAAAGCTGATCTGCTTGTAGAACTCCTCGTATTCCTCAGGCTTCACCTCGCTCTTGTTCTTCAGCCAGATCGCCTTGCGGCTATTGAGCGTCTCTTCCTCGACGGTTTTCTTCCCGTCTGCCTCATGCTCGACGTCCATGACGATCGGGTGCTCGATGAAGTCAGAGTACTGCTTCACGATCGACCGCAGCCGCGACGACTCCGTGAACTCCTTGGAGTCGTCACGCAGGTGTACGATGACGTCAGTGCCGCGAGATTCCTTCTGTGCGTCTTCGACGCTGAAGCTCCCCTGACCGTCCGACACCCACTTCACCGCGCCATCAGCGCCGGCAGACTTGGAGACGACCGTCACCTTGTCCGCCGCCATGAACGACGCGTAGAAGCCGACGCCAAACTGCCCGATCAACTCGGGACGATTCTGCGCGTTGGCCGCCTTCAGGCTTTCCAGAAACTCTTTGGTGCCCGAGCGCGCGATGGTGCCCAGGTTCTCCACCACCTCGTCGCGCGTCATCCCCAGACCGTTGTCGCGGATGGTGAGCGTGCCCGCCTTCTCGTCGGGGATCAGCTTGATCTTGTAGTCGGTGTTGCCGGCCGTCATCTCCGGCCGGGTCAGCGCTTCGAAGCGGAGCTTGTCGATCGCGTCGGCCGAATTAGAGATCAATTCCCGCAGGAATATCTCCTTTTTCGTGTAGAGCGAGTGGACAATAATGTCCAGAAGCTGCTTCAGTTCAGTACGAAATTCCATTGTTTGTGCGGTCTGACTCATATCGACAGTCTCCGTTGAAAACCCTGCCAGGCAACTGCAACGTTGGCAGCCTTCCCGGCATCCAGAGGGTTATTGAGCAACTGCTATGCCACCGGAAAAACACAATCTCTAGGACCCAACTGTGCCGAGGTCCACTAGGGGCAGCGGACCGGGTCAGGAAAAGACTGCCGAAATGGCACCGCAGTCATCTTGCATTGTTAGAGAGGATAGCCGATAATCTTCCTTACCGGGAATTGTCCCGGGTTTACACCTCCCCGAAAGGAGTCGTCATGGCTTGTGGCAAGACCTGTAAGAAGAGTGTTGGGATGCCGGCTAAGAAGGCCGCCCCGAAGAAGGCCGCCCCGAAAAAGGCTGCCGTGAAGAAGGCTGCTCCGAAGAAGGCCGCCGTCAAGGTGGTCGCCAAGAAGAAGCCGGCGAAGAAGGCCAAGTAATCTTCGCTTTGCTCTGGACAATTGCGGGGCGTTCTCCGACCAACGAGAACGCCCCGCGTCTTTTTGCCCCGGGCCCGCCTCTTGCGCCAGGCAGTTCCAGACAACCTGCAACGTCATTTGCTTCGCAGCCCCTTTCGCCCGGCGCTATCTTGCCGTTAGAGTACCGGTTCGGTGGAATATCCCGGTGAGAGCCTCGCCTCTCTACAGTATCAAAACAAGGGTGACTCGACGTGGCAACGCCAACAGGAAAATCTCAGGCTGGATATGAACTCGGGCGGCCGCAGGGACGATGTGCCATCACCGGACAGGTGATCGAACCCGGCAGCAAATTCATGGCGGCCCTGCGCGAAACCCCAGCCGGCTTCGAACGCGCCGACGTCTCGATGGAGGCTTGGGACCAGTTCGGCCGTGGCGATGTCATCGCGTTCTGGCAGACGGTCATGCCCGTCGGCGAACAAAAGAAACGCATCTTCGTTGACGACGAGGTTCTCTGTACGATTTTCGAGCGGCTCAATGACACCACGGAGCCGGCCAAGCTGAACTTCCGTTTCGTGCTCGGACTGATCCTGATGCGTAAACGCCTGATCGTCTGCGAAACCACCCGCTCGCAGCAGGACCGCGAGATATGGGCCGTCCGCTTCCGCGGCAAAGACACGCGAATGGATCTGATCAACCCCAACCTCGGCGAGTCCGAGATCGGGGAAGTGACCCAGCACCTCGGCGAGATTCTGAGCGAGGAAGTCTAGTGACTCATCTCAGATGCCATCATCAAGATCAGCAAACCGCAACGACGCGGCGACAGCGCGAAAACGAAAAGCCACAGTCCAGTGATCGTCTTCTTCACGTTTCCTTCGCGTTCTTCGCGCCAGCGCGGTCGTGTCTCTTGTTCCTCATGCTGGCGGGCCTCATCGCAGGATGCACCCCAACGCCCCCCACGACCCAGCCCAGTAGCGGCTACTTCGGCCCCACCGAGTCCATGCCTCAGGTCATCGCCCGCCTCAACGCCAACAACAAAAAAATCCCCTCGCTCTGGGCGATCGTCAAGGACTTCGATGTCTGGGCCAGGGACCCCCGCACGGGCAAGACCGACTACGTCAACGGCTCGGGCGGCTATCTCTTCTATCGCGCCCCGGATGATTTCCGCCTGCGCGGCAACAAGGACGTTGCCGGCCTCATCCTGGATCTCGGGATGAACAGCGAGCAATACTGGCTCGCGGCCCTATCGCCCGGCCCCGATACCATGTGGTACGGGACCGTCGGCCACGCCGTCGACCCGTCGGCCGATCTGCCCATCCGCCCGGAACTGCTCAGCGAGGTATTGGGCATCAGCGTATTTAGCGATGAATTCCTGGCCGAACCCTTTCCGGTGATGCGGTTTAACACCGACCGCGACGCCTACATGTTTCTCTTCTGCCAGACCGATGGCGGGCACGTGATCACGCAGAAGGAAGTCTGGTACGACCGCGCAACGCTCAACCCGATCCTCGTGATTCTTTTCGACTCCGGCGGCCGGCCCATCCTGCGGGCCTACCTCACAGACCATCAGAACATCAGCGGCCAGGCGTATCTCCCGGCCGTCGCGATGAGTTATGATCTGCTCTTCCCCGAGACGCGCTCTCGAATGGTGCTCAGGCTCGCAAAGGTCGAGATCCAGCACAAGGGCGCGCCGAGCGATGCCAGTTTTCGTTTCCCCGGCGTGGATATCGTCAAAACAGCAAAGAACATCGATGCGAAGGATTAATGCAGTTTTTATTCTGATGGCGCTGCTCATGCCCCTGGTGACATGGGCGGCCAATCCGGCCACCCGGCCTTCGCCGCGGCGGCTGATCGCCCAGCAGTCCCCGGAAGGCGATGCCGTCTGGCTGGCAGAAGTGACCGCTACGCCAGACGGTGACCACACCGTGGTCTGGGAGCGAGCCGACGGGCAGAGCCTTTGGTACGCCGTCGCGGAGATCCCGGCGGCAGTGCAGGAGTTGGCCGCCGCCGGCGGACGACTCGCAGCGCTCCTGTCCAGCGGGCAGTGGCAGGATGTGAACCTCACCACCGGCCAACCACTGCCGTCAGGCGCGCGCCTGATCTCTCTTGCCGCCGACGCCGAAACTCTGTTAGCCCTTGGCCGGGTCGCCTCGCCCGCAACGGTGCCTTCGTCCGCAACGGCACCCTCGCCCGCCTCCACGCAGGCGTCCACCGCGGGGCCCTCGCTCCCGCCGGGTCTGCATCTATTCCGGCTACAGCGCGGCGCCTGGCAGCATGTAGCGGCCCTCCCGCCCGGCGTCGATGGCGAGCCCGGACGGAATCTGTCGCTGGCCTCTGCCGAGCGCAAGCCCACCATCGTGACAGTCGGACCCTCCCTGACCATCGATGGCAGCGCCTCGATGCAGCTCACCGCGTGGCAATGGCACAACGATCGCTGGAACCGTCGCTCGCAATGGACTGCTCCCGCGGCGATCTCCGCGATCCACGCTTTCGACAGCCTCGACTGTGTCGCGGTTTGGACCGCCGCGGACAACCACCTTGGCCAGGTCCACGTCCTCGTCGGCGACGGAGATGGCCATGACCTGAACCTCTCCGGCCATGCAGCCGTGCGCGCCGTCAACCAGATCGCAGGCATGATCCGCCTGTATTACGTCGACGGCGACAAAATCATGGAACGCCGCTTTGATCCGCGCAAGTTGACGGAAGATGGGGCGGCCACCGAGCTGCGACTGGTGCGCCTCGGGGAGGAACCTCCGCATCTCAAATGGGTACAGGGCGGCCTGCTCGCTCTGCTCGTACTGGCGATGGGCTCGGCGATGATGCGCCGCGGCAAACAGCAGATCAAGATCGACTTCAAGAAGCTGCAACTGGCGCCACTGGGCAAGAGGCTCCTCGCTGGCTCCATCGACGCGATCCCGCTGATCGTCGGCATGATGTGGGTCGTTTCCCACTATCCCCAATCCCAGTTCCGGGAGTTGCAGGAACTCTACCGCGCACCGGACATCATCATGCAGGGATGGCTGGTCATGGGCATCTACCTGGCCATCCTGACGGCGACCGAAGTGTTGTTCGGCCGGTCGGTGGGCAAGATGCTGACGGGACTGCGTGTCCTGCGGCTTGATGGTGCATCTCCCGGAGCGGTGGCGATGTTCGTCCGCAATTTTCTCCGCGTCATCGATCTCGGAATGACCGGGGTGACGCTCGTACTGATCCTCATGCTCCCGCTGCGGCAGCGCATCGGCGATATCGCCGCCGGCACCGTAGTTGTGGCGGATATCCCTGCACCGCAAGACGAGCTCGGCGATGACGACGTCTCGTGAGCCGCTCCGCCCCACCGCTGCCAACGCCCCACCGCCGCACATGGGCGTGCCCATTTTTTCGGGCACGCGATTTCTTAGCCCCAACGGGGCGGCATTCGTAAGCCCAGGGTAAGCGTACTCGCGCAGCCCTGGGTAAGAACCATTCTCCCTGAATGAGCCCTGAAAAGGCGACACCTCTTTCAGCACCGTATTCGCTCAAACCACTCGCTGACGCCCAACTTGCATCTGCCCAGAAAAACGGGCACGCCCCGGCTGGGCGTGCCCATTTTCCCGGGCACGCGATTTCTTAGCCCCAACGGGGCGGCATTCGTAAGCCCAGGGTAAGCGTACTCGCGCAGCCTTGGGTAAGAACCATTCCCCCCTGAATGAGCCCTGAAAGGGCGACACA
>JBBQTU010000060.1:0-18648 GCA_038213005.1 Tepidisphaerales bacterium
CCTGATCGGGCCGGTCTGCGCTGTCGCTGTCTTCCAGAACGTCTCCGACCATTCCACCCCGCCCCTTGGCCGACATTGGCCGGCGAAGCCTTCTTCGCTGCGCCTATACCGCCACCTCATTGCTTCGCTCTACCCTCCCAGGCCTACCAGATCAGTTGTTCTTCAAGGCTGGCTCGGAAGACGTTGGTGTTGCTCTGGGTCGATATCGGGCTATCATCGCCAGTAGGAGACAGTCAACCGCCGATGCTACGCAGTGCCACCATCAACGACGTTCCGCGGATCAGCCAGATCATTAACAGCCATGCCGAGCTGGGCCGGATGCTGTTTAAGAGCTATGCCCGGCTCTACGAGAACCTGCGCGACTTTGCAGTTTGCGAGCTGGATGGCAAGGTCGTGGGGTGCGTGGCGCTAACGGTCATCTGGGCCGACCTGGCTGAGGTGCGGTCGCTGGCGGTTGATTCGGGCTGCCAGGGGCGGGGGATCGGGCGGGAACTGGTCCAGTGGACGATCGCCGAGGCCCGCCGGTTGCAGATTCGCCGGATCATGTCGCTGACCTATGAGCAGAGCTTCTTTGAGAAGCTGGGGTTCGTGGTTGTTTCCAAGGACTCGCTGCCACTGAAGGTCTGGAGCGACTGTGTGGCGTGCCCGAAGAAGGACTTTTGCGATGAGATCGCCATGGTCCTGGTATTGGACGATGTGCCCCAGCCCGAACTGCCGTCGGCCAGAGCGACGCCGCTTGGGGTGCACATTCCGGTGCTGCCCGTGGACGACGATTGATGGGACCGCACGCAGCGTCCGGGCTGAGGGCTATAATCCAACGTGGCGCACAGACCCGACGAATCCGATCCCTGCGACGATCTGCACGACTGGGAGAACCCCAGCAGCCGCGATACCGTCCAGAGCGAGAGGCACAGCATCGACCTGGCTAAGTGCCCGTATTGCGGCAAGTTTTGCGCCGCCATCGCGGATGTCTGCCCACACTGTCACAGTTTCGTCCGGGTTGGTATAGCAAGACGCTATCCCTGGTGGATATGGGTCGGGCTTGCAGGGGCGGCGGCTGGCGCCGCGATGTGGATCATCCCGCTCTGAATGTCCTGGTGTCGCAGGCCGCAGCGTATCCATCGCGTGGAGGTTCGTGTTCAGGGATTCAGTTGCCTGACGCGCGCCCGGCGATCTCCAGATTGGTAGTGGCTGGTGCGCCGATCCTGGGCGTCGAGGACTAAGGACGCTGGAACTGCGCGCCGGAGGGGGTTAGACTGGGCGGCTGAAGAATGAGGTCTAGATGGCGGAGGGTGGGTGCCTACGGGACGTTCGCTGGCTCGCGACGAACCGGGTAGCAGGCATGCGATTCGGCCGCTGAGAGATACCGCTTGCAGCCGGATCGAGGAATGCCTATGAATGATGGATCCTTTCTTGCTCTGGCGCACAACGCGGCGTTGTTGCTGGGGCTGGGCCTTATCTGCGACATGATTACGCCTCGTCGTCCGCAGGCGCGGGCACCGTTTCGGCACGCGTTTATGGGGGTGATCGTCGGCACGATCGGCATCGTCCTGATATTGACTCCGTGGAAGTTAGAGCCCGGCATCGTGTTTGACACGCGCTCGGTGTTGCTGGGGATATCGGGACTCTTTCTCGGGGTCATTCCGACCGTTGTCGCGATGGTGATGATCGCGGCCGTGCGCCTCGCGCAAGGGGGAGCGGCGGCGGGGGTCGGCGTCGGTGTTATCCTGGCGTCGGGGATCATCGGCATCGCTTGGCGGCACGTGCGCCGGCCGCCCTTGACGGAGATCTCGTGGAAGGAACTCTATTGCCTGGGGCTGGTGGTTCATCTGGTGATGCTGGGGATCATGCTGGGGCTGCCACGCGACACTGCTGTGCGGGTACTCAAGAGCATCGCCTTGCCGGTCCTGGTCATCTTTCCGCTTGGGACTACGGCACTGGGCATGTTGCTGGCCAACCGCCTGCGTCGCAGGGCGGTCACCTCCGTACTGCGTGAGAGCGAAGAGCGGATCCGGGCCACACTCTACGGCATTGGTGACGGCGTGGTTGTTACCGACGCCCTTGGGCAAGTCACACGAATCAACCCCATGGGTGAGCAACTCACGGGCTGGGGCGAGGCGGACGCGGTGGGCAAGCCGCTGGCCGAGGTCTTTCGCATCGTCAGTGAAGAGACCCGCAATGTGGTCGCGAACCCGGCGGAGCGAGTGATTCGCGAAGGCGTGGTCGTCGGGCTGGCCAACCACACGCTGCTGATCGCCCGCGACGGCACGGACCGTCCCATCGCCGACAGCGCTGCGCCGATCCGCGACGAGGACGGCGCGCTGACGGGTGTGGTGCTCGTGTTCCGCGACCAGACGGACGATCGGATGGTGCGCAAGGCGCTTCAGGAGAGCGAAAGCCGGTTTCGTGCGTTGTTTGAGCAGGTGGGGGTCGGCATGGGGGAGATCGACTCGCAGACCGGCCAGTTTCTGCGAGTGAATCAACACTATTGCGACCTTGTCGGCTACACCGAGCAGGAGATGCTGGAAGCGACGTTTCAGAGCATGACGCATCCGGACGATCTGCCGACGGACCTTTCGAACATGGAGCGGCTGCGATCGGGAGATATCCGCGAGTTCAGGATGGAGAAACGCTATCGCCGAAAGGATGGCGCATTGGTTTGGGTGACGCTCAGCGTTGCACCGCTGTGGAGCCCGGGATCCCAGCCGAGTCAACATGTGGCGGTGGTGCAGGACATCACTTCGCGAAAGCAGGCCGAGGCGTCGCTGGCGCAGGCCAAGGACATTGCCGAGCAGGCGAGCCGGGCGAAGGACGAGTTCATGGCCCGGCTGAGCCATGAGCTGCGCACGCCTCTAACGCCGGTCCTGCTGGCGATGGGGCAGTGGCAGACGCAGACCGACTTGCCGGCAGGCATGCAGGACGACCTGACCATGATGCGACGCAACCTCGACCTTGAGGCTCGCCTGCTGGACGATCTGCTGGACGTCAATCGTATCCTGCACGGGAAGATGCCGCTGCGTCGCAGCGTGATTGACATGCATCAGAAGATCGCTAATTCGCTGGAGATTGTCGGCGCGGACATCCAGGCCAAACGGCTGGAACTGACCTGCCGGTTGGAGGCCGCTCACAGCTTGATCGATGGCGATCCCGCCCGAGTGCAGCAGGCTGTCTGGAACCTCCTGAGCAACGCCATCAAGTTCACGCCCGAAGGCGGAAGAATTGGCGTGAGTACCGACAACGACCCCGAGGGATACCTGCATGTGCGGATATCCGACAGCGGGATGGGGATCGATTCCGAACTGCTGCCACGGCTGTTCCGGCCCTTCGAGCAGGGCGGGCAGCAGATCACGCGGGGATATGGCGGCTTGGGGCTGGGCCTGACGATCTGCAAGTCTGTGGCGGAACAGCACGGTGGCATTATCGCAGCACAGAGCGATGGCCCGGGACGCGGCGCGACATTTACCTTGCGATTTCCCACCGTGCGCAGACCTCGTGAGGTGGCCGGACCGGGTGCCGTGCAGACCACGGGGGACTCCGCTCGGGGCGTCAAGCGCCAGATACTGCTGGTGGAAGACCATTCTGACACGGCGCGGCTTCTATCGCGGGTGCTGACCAGTTGGGGCTACAAGGTGCGGGTTGCGCAGAGCGTGGCGTCGGCGTTGGAGTCGGCGGCGGCCGCGCCATTCGACCTGCTGATCAGCGATCTGGGCCTGCCGGATGGCAGCGGGCACGACCTGATGCGGCAGTTGTCGGCCCGGGGCCCGCTGAAGGGCATTGCCGTCAGCGGTTATGGGATGGAGGACGACCAGCAGCGCAGCCGGGAGGTGGGCTTCCTGACCCATCTGACCAAGCCGGTTGACCTGGCGGAACTCCGCACTGCCCTGAGCAGCGCTCTGGAACCCGGCTGATGCAAGGCAATGAGTAGGCTGCGAGCGATGGGGAGTCGGATCACTCCACCGACACCAACGCCTCGGCCTCGGCTTCGAGGTCGACTTCTTCCGGGCGGAGGGCCTTGTCATTCTCGACTGGGGGCGCAGGGTCCTCTTTGAAGAGAGGCTGCTGCTGTTGCGCCGCGAGGCGCTTCATCCGACGGGTGCCTTCGCCGCAGAGTTGCACCGCTGCGTCGCCCAGGAGGCTCGAAAGCTCGCTGACCAGGTCGGGGGTGATGTTGACGAATACGCTGCGGTCCAGCCGCAGGGTGACCTTCTTCGCCCCGGCCGTGTGTACCTGCGCGAAGACCTCGACATTGCCGCGGTGCTGCTCAAGCACGGGCTTGAGCTGGATGAGCATATCGGGGCGATGTCGTGACGGCTCAAGATGAAGGCCCAGCGCCGTCGTGAGGATGCCGTCGGCATCCTTCAGCGGGATGACATCATTGACGATGATGTTGGGCGACTCGCGGCGGCGGTCGATCTTGCCGCGGAGGAAGATGATGCTCTCAGGGGCAATCAGATCCGGATAGCGCTGCAGGACATCGGCATAGACGTTGGAGAACAGCACGGCATCGATCTGGCCTTCCAAGTCCTCAACGGTGAGGATCGCCATTGCCTGGCCGGCCGAGCGGCCGTTCTTCGTCTGCGTCTTTTTCAGACGGCTGATCATCGCGCCGATGGTGATTTCCGTTCCCTCGCCCAGCGACTGGGCATCACGCGTGCTGGCCGAGGTGTAGCGATCTATGACGTCCTTGGCATCGGTGAGCGGATGACTGGAGATGTAGAAGCCCAGCAGTTCCTTCTCGAATTTCAGCAGTTCGGCGTTGCCCAGTTCGTCCATCTCCGGCAGCGGCGGGGGCGGCGGCGGGGCGGCGGTGGCCGACGCGTCGGCCATGGCGAACATGTTGAGCTGCCCGTTCTTCTTGTCTTCCTGCGTCTGCTGGCCAAACTCGATGGCACGATCCAGGATCGCCAGGAGCTGCGAGCGCTTGGAGCCGGCGAACGCGCCGCACTTGATCAAGGCCTCCAGTGTGCTCTTGGTGACGGTGCGATGGTCGACCCGCTCGCAGAAGTCGTAGAGGCTCTTGAATGGGCCTCGTTTGTCTCGCTCCTCGATGATGGCTTCGACCGCCTTCTCACCCACGCCACGGACGGCCATCAGGCCGAAGCGGATGACGCCTTCGGTGCCGGCGGCTTTCTTGCCGCGGCTGTTCTTTCGCTGGACATACAGCGGCGTAAACACCTTGCCCGACTCATTCACATCCGGCGGCAGGACCCGGACTCCGGTCGATCCATCCGGCTGGCGGAGCTTGCGACATTCCTCGATGTACTCAACCACCTTGGTCGTGTCGCTCATTTCATAGGTGAGCACCGCCGACATGAACTCCACCGGGTGGTAAGTCTTGAGATAAGCCGTCTGGAAGGCGATGAAGGCATAGCGCGTGCTGTGCGACTTGTTGAAGCCGTAGCCGCCGAACTTCTCGATCAGGGCGAAGACTTCTTCGGCCTTCTCCTTGCCGACGCCGTTCTTCATCGCGCCTTCGATGAAATAGGGACGCTTGCTGGCGATGAAATCGACCGTCTTCTTGCTGATGGCTTTGATCAGCTTGTACGCCACCGCCAGCTCGATCCCGCCGAGCTGGTTGAAGATCTGCATGACCTGTTCCTGGTAGGTCATGATGCCGTAGGTCTCGGTCAAAAGACCGTCCATGATCGGATGCACCTGCGGGACCGGTTCGGCCTTGTGCTTGCGGAGGCAGTAGGATGGGATCAGTTCCATCGGACCCGGGCGATACAGGGCGTTGGCGGCGATCAGGTCTTCGAAGCGGTCGGGCTTCATCTTCATCAGCAGGTCTTGCATGCCGCCGGATTCGAACTGGAACACACCCTTGGTCAGGCCTTTGCAGAACAGCTCGAAGACCTTGGCGTCGGCGGTATCGATGCGCTCGATGTCCAGCTCGATGCCCTTGGACTGCTTCACCAGTTCGCAGGCGCGGGTCACGACCGAGAGCGTCTTGAGGCCCAGAAAGTCCATCTTCAGCAGGCCGATCTTCTCGTCGATGGGGCCTTCAAACTGGGTGAGGATGTTGCCGTCGCGGTCTTTGTACAGCGGAACGAGGCTCTCCAGCGGTTGGTCGCAGATGATCACGCCGGCCGCGTGGCAGCCGGCGTTGCGGCACATGCCTTCAAGGCGGCGGGCGATGTCGATGACGCGATGGGCTGTGGGATCCTCGTCGTAAAGGGCCTTGAACTCGGGGACATGGTCCAGCGCCTTCTTGAGCGTCATGCCCGGCGTGCCGGGGATGAGCTTGGTCATCCTGTCGGTCTCGCTCAGCGGTACACCCAGCACCCGGCCGACGTCCTTGCAGGCGTTGCGGGCGGCGAGGGTGCCGAAGGTGATGATCTGGGCGACGTGGCCGTATTTCTGGCGGACGTATTCGATGACCTTCTGCCGGCCATCCTGGCAAATGTCAATATCGATATCGGGCATCTCCGAACGGCTGGGGTCCATGAATCGCTCGAACAGCAGCCCGTATCGCAGGGGATCGACGTTGCACAGGCCCAGCAGATAGCCCACCATCGTGCCGACGCCCGAACCTCTGGCGCCGACAGGGATGCCGTGGTCGCGGGCGTAGTTGCAGAAGTCCCAGACGATCAGGAAGTAGGAGCAGAAACTCTTGGCGATGATGACCTTGAGCTCTTTTTCAAGGCGTTCACGGATGGCCGGCGGCACATCACGTGTGGTGTAACGCCATTCAAGGCCGGTTTCGCAGAGCTGGCGGAGGTAACGTTCATCCTCCTGCATGTCGGTGACGCACTTGCCGGCCGAGGGCAGGGGACAGTTGACGTCCAGTTTGTCGGCCGGGACACGGTAGACCGGGGCGTAGCGCTTGGAGAAGTCCAACTCCAGGTTGCACATTTTTGAAATGCGCACGGTGTTGTCGACGGCCTCGGGCCAGGCGGCAAGGGCGGTCTTCATCTCGTCGGGGCTCTTGAGGTACATCTCCGGCGTGTAGACCATGCGGGTCTGCTCGTCGAGCTTTTTCCCCGTGCTGATGCAGCAGAGGACCTTGTGGGCTTCGAAGTCATCGCGGGTGAGAAAGTGGACGTCGTTGGTGGCGACGAGTCCCACGCCCACCTTGCGGGCGAGGTCTACCAGCAGGGGGTTGGCATCATCCTGTTCCTTGATGCCCTGTTTCTGGAGCTCGACGAAGAACCGGTCGGGGCCGAAGAGCTTTGCGTAGAACTCGCAGATCTCCTGGGCCTTCTTATTCTCGCCGCGGAGGAGGAACGTGGGCAACTCGCCGCCGAGGCAGGCGCTGGTGGCGATGATTCCTTTGTGCAGTTCGGTCAGGACATCCTTGTCGATGCGAGGCTTGTAGTAAAACCCATCACGATAGGCGGTGCTGGCGAGTTTCAGGAGGTTGCCGTATCCCTCGAGGTTTTCGGCGAGGAGGACGAGGTGATAGGAGGCTTCACCGGACTGGCCGGCCGACAGGGAGCGGTCGGTGCGTGGCCCGGGAGCCATGTAGGCCTCTGTGCCGATGATGGGCTTGATGCCTTCCTTTCTGGCTTCGGTGTAGAACTCGATGGCGCTGAACATCGAGCCGTGGTCGGTCACGGCGAGGCTTTGCATGCCCAGGGCCTTGCTGCGTTTGATCAGGTCGCCGATGCGGCAGGCGCCATCCAGCATGGAATAGTGCGAGTGGACGTGCAGATGGACAAATTGTTCGGGTGTTGCAGGTACGGGAGCGGGTGCAGCAGGTACGTCGGCCATGGGCTTTAGGGTATCCGATGGGAGGGGGAAGTTGAAGACGGTTCCCAAGACCTTCTTCGCCAATCCCTGGTTCTGTTGAGGTCTAGACAGAAGTGCTCTGCCCGGGCGCGGCTGTTTAGCGAGCAACTTGGGGATCGAGCGGCACCGCATTCGTGGATTGCGGGGGCTGGTTCGTGGCATCAATGCCTACGTCGCCCTCAGATTCCTCAATCGCGGACGATAACGGACGGATTTTCCTTGACTGGGTTGGAGAAGTCAGATAGATTTCAATGTTCTATGTGTCGCCAAGCAGCAGGTATATCATTAACGCGTGCAGTGTATATCACTAGGACTCGGGCGAGAGGCTGACTATGGAGCGTCCGGCGACTGACATCCTCGCCACCAAAGCCGCCATTCGGTCTCACATTCGAGGGGAGATCGTGGAAGGCAAGCTGGCGCCCGGGGTCAAGCTGCCATCACGGCGCGTGCTGGCGAAGCAATTTCGCACCACGCTGGTGACGCTTCAGCGGGCGATGGACGCCTTGGCGGGCGATGGATTTCTGGACGCGCGCGGTCCGGCCGGGACGTTTGTTGTGGATAACCCGCCGCACCTCTGTCGCTATGGCGTCGTCTTCGCACGCCAGGAGAGTTCGGCAGAGTTCTGGCCGCGGTTTTGGCATGTGGTGCGTGATGAGGCGGGAAGACTGCATCGTCCCAACGAGCGCGAACTGGCGATTTTCTACGACGATGGCGGCCACACCGACAGCGCGGAATATCAGCGGCTGCTGAGCGACGTGGAGCGTCATCGGGTTGCGGGGCTGATCTTCACGCACGATGTTGTGGGGTTGGCGAGCTCACCGTTGCTGAAGGTGCCCGGCATTCCGCGGGTCGCGATGATGGAACCGGCAGCGAGCGTTGCTATTCCTGCGGTAGCGATGGAAGTCGAGTCGTTCGTTAGGCTGTCGCTGGACTATCTCGCCAGCCGCGGCCGCAAGCGGCTGGCGATCCTGTGTGTCGCCAATCAACTGGGGCAGCGCGAGGCGGTGCTGGCCGCCGCGGCGGCGAGGCAGATGATCACGCGGCCGTATTGGGTGCACGAACTGCCGCTGCCGGCGGAACGGGTTTCGCAGAGCGTGGTGCACCTGCTATTCAGCGGCGAGGCGTGCGTGCGCCCCGATGCGCTGCTGATCATGGACGACAACCTGGTGCCTGCGGCAATGAAGGGCCTGGTGGCGGCCGGGGTGTCGGCGCCCGCGGATCTGGATGTGGTGGCACACGCCAATTTCCCCGAGATGTTGCCGACCCCGTTTCCGGTGTGGCGGGTTGGATTCTCAATCCGGCAGGTTCTCAATACATGCATGGATTCGATCGATCGGCAGCGTCGCGGGGCGGCGTTCGCGATGGTGACGCGCCTGCCGGCGATTTCGCAAGATGATGAGGATGTTTTCGAGGGTTTCGGAACATAAGGCGGGCGAAGCCGGGCTTTCCGGCTATGGCCCATTTTACAGAGGAGATGACTATGCGTCGTCGTAATGGATTTACACTGGTGGAACTGCTGGTGGTGATTGGAATCATCGCTCTTCTGATCTCGATACTGCTTCCGGCGCTGAGCAAGGCGAGGCGACAGGCGCAACTGGTCGCCGAACTGAGCAACATGCGACAGGTGGGGCTGGCCGTCATTATGTTCGGCAATGACAACAAGGGGCGACTGCCCGGTGGCAGCGGCAACAATGGTCCGTATCCACACTCGCATGACATCGTCCGCGGCCGGCTCTGTGGTTATGCATGGGACAACACAGCGAATGCGCTGGTCAAGACCGGACCTGCCTATCTGCAGCCCGCCCTGGACCTGACGAATCTGGGTTTCGCGTATCCGGGCGCGCTGTCCCGCGTCTGGGGTTGCCCCATGGTAAGCGACCCCTCGCCAGGAGTTCGGTACGGGACGAGCTGGTGGTGGAACGCCGGCCCACAGAATACCTGTGACGGCGCGGGCAAAGACATCACCTGCATCCCCAACGACCCCGCCTTGAACTGGTGGGAACAGCCGAGCGTGGCGGACTTCTATCGCCTGACTATCACCGGCGGAGGCTACAAGGACAGCCGAGGCAGACAGCCCAACCCGGACAACATCATCCTGATCACGGATGCTGGAGCTCCAATCTACGATGGCGGGCCGCTTCCCGGACACCTGAAGGCTTCTCCCAAGTACACCGGGGATGTCGAAGGGGCCTGCACGTTGTTCCTCAGCGGGCGGGCCCTGTGGCGAAACCGTGGCGAAATGCAGCAAACGGGTTTTGGGCCGTTGGGTTGGCGCTAGGCGGCTGTCGGCGGTCTCCGAGGTGCTTTGAGCAGGTGCTGCTGAGTACCGCTGCGCGCCGGTCCGCTGGGTCCACGAGGAGTCCATTTACTGAATCAGGGAACGATGATGAAACGCTTCTATGGTTGTCTTCTGCTGGTCGGGATGTTGTCTTCGGTCTTTACCGAGGTGCACGCGATGGACTTTACGGAAGGGTTGATGACCGCGGTTCCGGTCAAGAATGGGCAGGCGCCGAAGATAGACGGCGACCTGGGGGACTGGGATCTGAGTGCGGCAGAGCCGGTCACGCTGTCTGAGCAGTCGGCCTCGCAACTGAATTCCGACTGGGCGTTGTCGTATGACGATGATGCGCTCTACATCGGCGTTCGCGTGTCGCTTCCCAACCGGCCCTACAGCAATCCGAATAATGCCACGGATGCGTTCTGGCAGGGCGACCTGATCCAGCTTCGCCTGGCGGCTGACCCTTCGCTGCCTTATCCGCTGGATCGGCAGCGGGATGCGGGCAGCGATCGGGTGGCGCATGTTTCGCTGTGGAAGAACAGTCAGACCGGGGCGGATTACCTGGACATCAATCGAGGCGTTGGGCTGAATCTGGGCGAGACCGCCAACCCACCGGGTTCGCAAGTGGTCGTTCGGGTGCAGGGGAGCAGCGGCTACACGGTGGAGGCGCGCCTGCCCTGGTCGGCGCTGAAGGCGCCGGACGGGAAGAACCCGTTCAAGGTGGGGCAGAAGATGCCGTTTGTCGCCGAGACGCTGTGGACGGGCGGCGACTATTCACGCGTCGTGGCGGTGTTTCGGACTAATCCTGGCACCTTCGCGTTCGCTTCGCCGCACACGTGGGGCCAGGTCGAGTTTGCGGCCAAGGGGTTTGAGGCGCGCCGCCATCCGACCCTGGAGACGGTGATTGCGAAATTCAAAGGCCAGGCACCGGCCGTGGTCGCCGGCGTGCCGTTCACCATCGAGGTGCCGGCCGACGGACTGAAGGTTTCGGCCAACATCCTCGGTCCCAACGGGGAAGTGCTGCGCGAGTTGATGGGCGGCGAAGAGCATCCCAAAGGGCCGCTGACCGTGCGATGGGACGGCAAGGATGCCTGGGGGCATACCCTCGCGCCAGGCGACTACAAGTGGGGAGCCTTCTTCCATCGCGGACTGAAGATTGAACTGGCCGGCTCGGTCGGCACATCGGGCGACCCGACCTATCCCACGCTGGACGGCAAAGGCGCGTGGGGCGGCGATCACTCCGACCCGATTGACTGCGCGGCCGATGAGAGCGGGCTGTATTTTCTCTGGCCGGTTGCCGAAGCGGGGCGGCCGATTGTGAAGACCGACTATGCCGGTCGGGTGTTGTGGCGTAAGAGTCCGTTCGTGGGAGGCGGGTTCGGGCCGTTTTTCGCGATAGCCAGTGACGGTCGCTATGTTTATCTGACGCTGGGCGACCAGAACATTCGCCTGGTGCGCCTGGACGCCGCCACCGGCGAACTGCTGACCTGGGGCCGGGGCGGCCCGACCGAACTGCCGGTGCATGAGGTCAAGGCGGCGATGGTGCCGCAATCGGCAACTCCTCTGGAGACGCGAGGGGCGTTTTTCCAGAGTTCCGCTCAGGCCGAAGTGGGGGCAGCGCTGGTGCCGCAGGCCGATGCCGTCGGGCTGGCGACGCATGGCGGGCAACTGTTCGTGTCATCCTACGCAGGCAACAAGATCCTCATCCTGGATGCCGCGAGCGGCAAGGTCCAGCGCGAGATCGTGTGCCCCGGCCCTCGCGGCCTGGCATGCGATGGTTCGGGGAATCTGGTTGCAGTCTCGTATGTGGCGGGCCAGACGGCACAGGTAGTGCGGTTTGCCGGCGCAGCGGGCAGCGCGCTTCCGGTGGTCACGCGCGATCTGGAGGCGCCGTTTGACGTCGCGGTTGACGCCGGGGGGCGTTTCTACGTTTCGGACCTGGGGCGGTCGCAGCAGGTTAAGGTCTTCGATGCCGATGGCGCGCCCGTGCGGGCGTTTGGAAAAGCCGGCGGAAGGCCGTGGCAGGGCAAGTACGACC
Organism: Tepidisphaerales bacterium; assembly: GCA_038213005.1. GTDB lineage: Bacteria > Planctomycetota > Phycisphaerae > Tepidisphaerales > Tepidisphaeraceae > JBBQTU01. The sequence goes on from JBBQTU010000060.1 coordinate 12,045, forward strand.
CCGATGCGTTCCTGAAACCCGCAGGCGTTGCCATTGACGCTCGCGGCGGGTTGTTGGTTGTCGAATCGTCCCCGCCGAAAGTGATTTCGCGATTGAAGGTATCGGACGGTCAGGTTGAGAATCGATGGTTCGGGCCGGGCGTCTACTGGAACTCGACCTGGCCGATGCCCGAAGACCCGCAGGACGTTTTCTATGTGCTGCCGGGCGGACTGGGTCGTGCCCGGGTTGCCCCGGAAGGGAAGACAGGCGTGCCCAACGCGTACTGGGTGCCGGAGAAGGCCGGATATCCGCAACTGGCGTCGCTGGAGGACGGCATAGCGCAGCCTGAGACCGTGCGGGCCGCCAACGGCGAACTGTATGTGGTGCATGATTCCACGGATCACGCGATCCTGCGGATGAAGGACGACGTGCTGCGGCCGGTCGCCACGTGGCGCGGGGTGAGCACCGATAAGACGCGATTCCCGGAGAACACACTGGGGCGGCCTTATCTGGGTGTGTGGATTGACGCCAACGGCGATGGTCGCATTCAGCCCGGCGAAGAGTCGCAGTTGACCAAACTCGCCGACGGTCAGCCCATTCCCATGCTCGCAGATGGGACGTCGTCGATGCATATGGAACCAAACGGCGACCTTTACTTCATGACGCAGGCCAACAGCATTCTCAAGGTGCCATCGGCGGGTTTTGGCGACGACGGGATGTTGCGCTGGGATACTGTGCGGGCGAGCCTGGCGGTGCCTGTTGTGCTGCCGGGACAGCAGAGCATGTTCACCACGTATCGCACGGGGCTTCTTGGTGTGCGTCTGGCGGGCAATGGTGAGCTTTACACGGTCTTTAACACACTGGTTGAAGGCAAGGGCGGTGCGTTTGACTATGCCTCGCCCGCGCTGGCGGCGCGCCTGAAGGACGGCATGGGCCACACCGCCACGTTCAATGTGGTGAAATTCGCCAAGTACGATCCGCAGGGCCGCCTGCTATGGATGGCGGGGCGGAAGGCGACGGCGGGCGCCAAGCCCGGCGAGATCTACCATACGTGGAACATGGCGGGGCTGATCAATGACCGCTATGTCGCGTCGGGCAGTGAATGGGGGATGATCTCATTTTACACGCACGACGGGTTCTTTGTGGACTCGCTGATGAATAACCCCGGGCAGGCGCCGTCGCCGGGGCCTTACACGTTCGGCGGTGAGACCTCCGGCGCGCGCGTGCAGTATTTCCCGAAGCAGGATGAGGTATGGGCGTATTCGAGCGGCATGGCCTATCGCGTGCTTGGCTTCAAGAACGGCCTGATCGAGGGCGAGGGGCGCGCGTCGGGCACCGTCACCCTGGACAAGGCCTATGACACGCCGGGCGAGGTCGCGCCGGTTCCGGCTGCGCCACTGCAGATGGTTCGCATGACCGGTCAGCCGCTGGCGGATGCGGTGGTGTGGGACAAGGTTCCCCAGAGCCGGCTGCTTTGGGATGGCGCGGTGCTGGCAACGGCGCAGCTCGGCTACGACGATCAGTTCCTGTATGCCCGTCTCCACGTGAACGACACGACTCCGCTGCAAAACGGAGCCGATGTGCCCGAACTGGCGTTCAAGGGCGGTGACACCGCGGGCATCGTACTGGGCGCCAAGGCCCAGCAGAAGCCGGGCGCGGGCGATATCCGCCTGATGGCCGCCCAGATCGGCGGCAAGCCGCATCTGATCGCGATGAAAGCCGTAACCAGCGGTCCGAAGAAGCCGTTTGTCTACACCACGGGGAGTACGGCGCAATTTGAGTTCGTTGGTGACGTGCCTGACGGTCGTGTGCAACTCGTGCCCGACCCTGATGGCAAGGGCTACACGGCGACCTTTGCCGTGCCGCGCGGTTTCCTGGAGTTGGACCTGGCCGCGGGCGCAACGCTGCAAGGCGATCTTGAGGTCCGTCTTTCGGGCGCCGGAGCGCGCGGCCTGCAGGCGATGGAGCGGCACTACCTGTTCACTGCGTCGCGTCCGGAAACGACGATGGTCGACGACGTGCCCACTGAGGCTCGGCTTTACCCGCAGTACTGGGGTAAGGTGGAGATCAGGTAAGAGGCGCCTCGGTCTGTGCGTCCGGTTGGCGCGGAATCCCTACGGAAGGAAAGAACTATCATGCGACCCTCTTGTATTCACTGGCTTATCTGTCATGCGCTGGTTCTGCTGGCCGGCATAGGGCAGATGGCTGGCGGCGGGTCTGCGGCGATGGGCGCCGATGAGGCGGCCCTGCGCTTGAGCGGCCGCGACCGCGTGGTGTTCGTGGGCGACAGCATCACCGGATTGGGGCAAAACAGTCCCGACGGCTTCGTTCACCTGATTGGTGAGGCGATGAAGAAGGCCTCCGGTGAGGCGCCAACGCTGGTGGCTCTGGGGGGGAGCGGCCAGGGTGTGGCAAGCTGGGGTGGCGTCGAGAGCGGATCGCGCCAGAAGGAAAGTTTCCTGGATGTGAAGGGGGTCGGGGTTAAGAGCACGCTGGACGGTGGAGCAGATGTCCTGGTGATCATGCTGGGCATGAATGATGTGCTGGCGCCCTATGTCGGTCCGGATCCCCAGTCGCTGGACCAATGGACATCGCAGTATCGTCAGTTGGTTCAGTCGCTCAAGACCCGCACGAAGGCCCGCGTTGTGGCCCTGGCGGGCATCACGCCTTGTACGGAGGGCCGCCAGTCTCCGCGAAACCTTCTCATCAGGCAGTTGAATGACCGTGCCCGGGCGCTGGCGAAGGAGCTGGGTTGCCGCTGGCTTCCCACGAACCAGTCGGTCTTTGATCTGCTGGATCGAGGGCGCAAGATCAACGCGGATTTCCATATCACCCGTGACTACGTTCATCCCAACGAGGCGGGGCATCTGGGAATTGCCATTGCGATGCTGCGCGGGCTCGACCAGGCCGCAGCGGCTGATCATCTGGAGACGCGGGTGACTGCGCTACTGGCCAAGACGCCCAAGACCGCGGCCGCGCCCAAGGCTCCGCCGGCCTGGCTGGTGGGAACGGGTCTTGTGCAGATGTGGAATGGCGATGGCGGGACGTTTGATCCGGTCGCCAGCCGCACGGCGGTGGACGAGGCGATCGAGAAAGGGCAGGACTTCACCGGGCCGATCGAAGTCGCCAGGGGCAAGGTGCTTACGTGGCAGAGGGTTGTGCCCAGCGTTGATTTTGTTGGCGGCGCTGCTCCGGGCAGTATCGACTTCACCGCCGTCGCGGTTGGTCAGAACTTCGAGGGCGCTTATGCAGCGCGTTGGATCCACTGCGATCGAGCACGGGCGGTGCAGCTCGAGTTGTCGATGCAGACTTTCGCCGGTGATCACTATTTGAGTGTCTGGCTGAATGGCAAGTCGGCGTATCAGGGCCTGATCAACGCTGCCCCCGGTCTCCGCGCGGTGGCGAGCGTCGATCTGCGGCAGGGATGGAACGTGCTGGTCCTGAAGTCGAATCACCGCACATGGCAGTGGCAGTGCGCTGCGACACTGCTGCCGCAGCAGGGGGACGACCTGGCCGACCTGCGCTATGAATCCAGGCTACCGTCGAATTCGCCTGCCACGACGGTGCCTTCGTCCAGCTTCGTCCAGCCGGCGCTGCGATACCATCTGGACCAGCCGGCGCAGGTGACGCTGGTGATTGACGATGCCCAGGGCCAGCGGGTGCGGAATCTTCTGGCGGCCGGGGCGCGTCCGACGGGCGATCATGAGGAGACATGGGACGGCTTGGATGACCGTGGGCAGGCCGCAAAGGCGGGCGAATACCGCTGGCGTGGCATCGTTCATGGTCCGATCACCAGTCATTTTCAGGGCGCGTTCAATTCGCCAGGCAACCCACCCTGGGTGACGCTGCGTCCGGTGGAATGGTATCTGCGAGCCGGCACCAATGGCGGATGGCTATCGGACCACGCGGCGCCGCTGTGCAGCTATGCCGACGGGGATCGGATATTCCTGGGTGCGGAAATCGCGGAGGCAGGCCACAGCATTATCCAGGTCGATCCAACGGGCCAGAAGCAACTGGGCATTCTCTGGCTGAGCCAGGGGTGCGCCAACATCCTGAGCGCTGAGGGAGACGTCCTGTATGCGGCCAGCGAGAAGGCGTGGATGGGCGACTACATCGCCGTCAGCCGTTTCGACTTGAAGACGCGCGGTCATGTGCCCAATCCGCCCGCACTGAAGCAGGTTCGCGCCGACGCGACGTTCATCAAGGAGAAGCGCGATGACTTCAACGGTGTAAAGGGCATGGTCCTCACTCCTCAGGCCATCGTCCTCTCCCTGGCAGACCGCAATCGCCTCGCCTTCTTCGGCCGTGACGACGCGAAGCATTTCAAGGATATTCCTCTCCCCCAAGCCGGCGCGATCGTGAAGACTCCCGCCGGGGCGTTCCTGGGAATCAGCGGCCGGCAGATTGTGCGGCTGGATCTCGAAAAAGGTGCCCATCAACCGCTTATCACCGATCACCTGGAACAGCCGTCCGGGCTGACGGTCGCCAAGGATGGGACCATTTACGTGACCGACCTGGCGCCCGCGGAGCAGTGCATCAAGGTCTTCTCCGCCACTGGCAAGTTTCAGCGGCTCATCGGCAAACCCGGCGGCCGACACGAAGGCGAATTCGACCCTCAGGCGATGAGCTCTCCCACGAGCATCTCCATTGATGGACGTGGCCAGCTTTGGGTGACCGAACATGATCAGTTGCCCAAACGCGTGAGCGTATGGGGTTCCGACGGCCGCCTTATCCGCGATATGATCGGTGGCCCTTCCTATGGTGGAGGCGGCGCAGTGGATCCGCTTGACTCCAGCCGCGCGTACTACCAAGGCATGGCATTCCAGTGGGAGAAGTGGCCCGGGACCTACCGCATGACGGACCTGCTGTTTCGCATTGAGGACCATCTGGATCTGCCTTTGAAAATGAGCGGTGAACTAGTCGGGCATTTCCCCGTTGAGCGCGATGGCCGCATGTACCTGGTGCAGGATAGTGGCCCCCTTATGCCAGGGGCCTTCATTGGCGAACTGCGCGATCATCACCTCATTCCGCGTGCCATGGTGGGTACTCTCGGCCGCCTCAAGGCCGCGTGGGCCAAGCAGCACGCCGAATTCGTACAGCAGCTTCCCACCCCGAAGGGCCAGGGCATGTTCCTGTGGGTGGACAAGAACGAAGATGGCCGGGCCGAACCCGCCGAAGTATGCGTACAGGCGGATTGGGATGCGACGGCGCTATGGTCGCTGCGGATTGGCCCGGATTTGTCCTTTCACGCCGTCAGCAGCGACGTGATCATGATCATTTCGCCTCTGAGCGACAAAGGAGTGCTGGATTATGACCTAAGCAAGGCGCGACGCGTCCCCAAACCCGAGATCGCCATGCGCTACGGCATCAGCGCCTTGGCGGCGGATCTGCAAGGGAATCTCATCGTTAACTGTGGACAAGAGGCGCAACAGGGCGACCGCGACAATTACCTTTTCGGGCTTTCCCCCCAGGGAAAAATCCTCTGGACTTATCCCAATCCCTACCCGGCCAATTGGCATGCTTCGCCGCGACCGCGGCTGGGCGATATCCAGCACACCTTGAACGTTGAGGGCGTTGCCCATGTCAGCGACCAGGCGGGGGATGTGTTTCAACTCAACGGCAACAAGGGCTTTCGATACCTGTTCACGACCGACGGCTTGTTCGTGGCGCAACTATTTGGCGACGCCCGCCTGTCACCCTGGCAACAGAGTCTGGGTGAGGCTCGTTTCGACATGCCCATGCAGGACGTCAGCCTGGGCGATGAGTGTTTCTTTGGCTGGTTTGGACGCGGCAAAGACGGGCGGTTCCTGCAAGTCCTCGGGAAGGATTCAAGCAGCGTGATGGAAATAAAGGGGTTGGAGAGCATCCGTCGCCTGCCCGGAGACTCCATCCGCCTGAGCGCGCCGGCGATTGCGCCCACGATGCGGGCAGGCGGCCAGCCACCGTCCGTCGATGTGGGGGTCGGGGAGGTCAATGATGCCTGGATGCGGGCTGGCGTTCGTTCTTTCCCCGCCGACCAGCCGGTCGCGCGCTTTGCGATGGGAGCGAGCGAGTCCGAGTTGTATCTGCGCATCAACGTGACCGATGACACTCCTCTCGTGAATAGCGGGGATGACCCGAGCACTCTCTTCAAGACCGGCGATGCGGTGGATTTCTGCTTTGCCATCGATCCGGCATTGTCATCCTCCCGGCTGCAGCCGGCCCTCGGCGACGTGCGCATTCTGTTCACGGTGCATCAGGGCAAACCTATCGCCGTGCGCTACCGGTTTGTTGTCCCAGGCACGAAGCTGCCGGTCGTGTTCACCTCCCCGGCCGGCCGCAGCACCCTGGACGATGTGTCGATCCTGAGCCACACGAGGGTTGAGGTGAAGCGACAGGAGCATGGATATGAGTTGCTGGCCCGCATCCCCTGGGCGGAATTGGGATTGTCCCGCCGTCCGACCGGCACGCTGCTCGGAGATGTAGGAGTGATCTTCTCGGATCCCTCAGGTAGCCGAAACATTGCCCGCTATTACTATTATGACCAGGGCAGCCAGACGGTTTCCGATCTGCCGGCCGAAGCGAAAGTCTGCCCGGCGCGTTGGGGACCGTTCCGTTTTTAGTGTGCTGCGGCCGAAGTCCATCA